>NZ_JBMKHS010000010.1:0-160715 GCF_049238105.1 Enterobacter cloacae complex sp. IR5418
AAACACAACCCGCTACGGGGGAGACTTACCCGAAATCTGATTTATTCAACAAAGCCCTTAAGAAACCCTCGAAAGCGATTCTGCGATTGTTCACTATATTTATACGATTTGAAGTAAAAAAATAACTATGTTCCATGGCAGGACCATTACCACAGTCCCATAATCGGTATTTATGGGTTGAAACTACGCGGTTATTTGTATCTATAGGTCCGGTAAAATTTTGCTTTATAAATGAATCACTATCGAAAATGTGATTGAGGATTTTGTTGTAGAGCGATGAATCTACTTCCATCTTTTCGATAAAAACATTCATATTCAGAGCCTCAGTTAGGCTGATTTGCTGAAGGTTTATATCTGGAATTGAATCACCAACTTTTTTGATATGCATTTCAACAACCTGAACGGATGACAATTTTTATAGCGTACGTTAAGCAGGATGACAGAACAAGTATTTTATAAGCATGGGCGCAAATTAAGCATTGAATACTAACAGACGTTCTGGGGCATTCCTGTACGGTAAAGAATTAATGTTCGCTTCTCACAGTGAGTTCAACGGTGCAATATGCTCAATATTATATAACTATTTTTTATGATGGCGTGGAAGAAGGGGAATTCTGGTAATGGTAAGAAGTGAAAGGGAAAGAAGGGTATGTTGCAGGTGGACGGGCAGGTGAAGACCCCCATGTTACTAGTGGAGGATGCATATTGCCAGGTTTTTCCCACCGAAAGAAGGGAGTTTCCCCAGCATTTTCCCCGAGTCAGAACCCCTTTAGGACCTGAAGAATAAGGCAAAATGCCAATTCCCCCGCTTCCCCCCCGCTTTTGCATCATCATGATCAACTAGAAATGAGAGAAACCTTAACTGACCGTAGAAAGACCGTAGCAGTGGGGTAAGTAAGAGGCACATCAGAGGGTGTTGAGGTGTCTAAAAGTAACGAACATCTGCGAAAATGGGGAGAAATCCAGCAAACAAATAACGTGTTGCAACGACCAGAAATCTACCGTAGCCAAGAAAGGAAAAAGCCCCGCTTTGCAGCGAGGCCTTATGAATATTGGTGCCCGGACTCGGAATCGAACCAAGGACACGGGGATTTTCAATCCCCTGCTCTACCGACTGAGCTATCCGGGCAACGGAGCGCATTAAACCGCAATCGCGCGCGATCGTCAACATTATTTCGGGAAAAGCTGTTCAACTGCTTAAGTTTGCGGCAATCTGTCCGTTATGCGCTGAATCTGCACAAATCTTCCAGACAGTTCAGGCAAGGTGTGACAATGCTGACGGTAAGAGGAGGGCAGTATGGCAAACGACTGGCTTGAGCTGCGTCAGCATGCAGAAACAGGTATTGAGACAATTAAGGCGCATTTCGAAGGACACGCCTTTGATCCCCACTGGCATGATAGCTATCTGGTCGGAATAACCCTTTCCGGCACGCAGCAGTTCCACTGTCGCCGTGAACGCCACCGTAGCCAGCCGGGCGATGCTTTTTTGCTTGAGCCCGGTGAAATCCATGACGGTGATGCACCGGTAGAGGGTGGCTTTACCTATCTGACCTTTTATCTGGATGAACGCTGGCTCACCCATACGCTTCAAGGGCTGTACGACGCTACTCCCGGGAGCTATACCCTCCACTTTGCCCAAACGCTGACGCGAGAGCCTCAGCTGGTGCGCGCTATCGGGGATACGTTTGCCTCGTTGCATAACGATGAGATGAAGATCGTTCAACAAAGCACAATGGATAACCTGCTCTCTCAGATCACTGCTCACTGCCACTGGCGTAAGAAACTCCCGTCTCAGTTACAAAGCTCCGCCGTGGCGCATCGTGCCCGCGACTATCTCTATGCGCATATCGGCGAGAACGTCGGGCTGTCAGACCTTGCCCGTGAGACGGGTACGGATCGCTTTACGCTCACCCGCTGTTTTAAACGCGAATTTCACCTGGCACCGCACGCCTGGCTTATCCAGCTACGCCTGGCAAAAGCCCGACAGATGCTGGCGTGTGGGGAACTTCCTGTTGATGTTGCGACGGCAGTGGGTTTTGCCGATCAAAGCCATCTTGGTCGCTGGTTCCAGCGGGCATACCGTATTTCTCCGGCACACTACCGTCGGTTGTGCACAAACCTTCCAGACGTTTCCAGAAAATAACGGCACATTCGTGGCTCTAATAAAAAAGGAGCCACCTGTGAATGTAATCCCCTTCCTGCTGTTTGCATTTGTTGCCTCCATTACGCCGGGGCCAACCAATATTCTGGTGCTGGCTAACAGTCAGCACTTTGGCGTAAAAAATACGGTTCCTGCGATCCTGGGCGGGTGTATTGCCGCCAGCGCTATTGTTCTGATTTCAGGTGCAGGGGCAGGAGAAGTGTTGCGCCAGTATCCGCTGATACGTCAGGTGATGAGCTGGGCGGGCGTGCTGTGGCTTTCCTGGATGAGCTGGCAGCTGTTTAGCGCCCCGGCCGCGAATCTCTCCTCCAGCCGCCATGTCCGATTTACCGCCCGGGCTGCGGCGCTATTACAGGTTGTAAACCCAAAAACCTGGATGATGGCGCTGGCAGTCGTCAGCCTGTTTGCGCCAGCAAGCGACCATGCATTACGGGATATTGCGCTGATGGCGCTATGGTTTCTGGCGATCTCCGTGGTCTGTTTGCTGTGCTGGGCGTGGCTGGGGAAGGCGGTGAACAGGATTTTCCGCACCACCGTGGCGATGGTGCGATTTCAGCGCGTGATGGCGCTGTGTTTGTTTATTTCCGCCTGGACGGGAATGCTGGCTTAGGTCAGTGCGCCGCCCATACGACACTGCGCAAAGCGCAAAATATCCTCCGCCAGACGGTGCGCCGTATCCACATCAGCCTGGCTACGGTTCACCAGCATGCGGCTCAGGCAACCTTCCAGCACCAGCTCCATCTGCTTCGCGACCATCGCCGGGTCATCCACCTCAAGTGTGGTCAGCAGTTCGTGTGTGAATTCGTGTGCAGCACGTTTTTGCTGATCTGCCAGCTGATGGATGGGGTGCCCGGGATCCGGATAGTAGGTGCAGGCGGCGATAAACAGACAGCCAGGATAACGGTTGTTGGTTACACACTCCGTCAGTGCGGTATAGCGTGCCAGCAGTTTTTGCTCAGTGGTCAGTTCATCATTCAGCATCAGCTGCCTGCGCCAGATATCCACCTGCTGGCTGAGATAGCGCAGGGCATCATACAGCAGCGCCTCTTTATCCGGCCAGAAGCGCTTAAGTTCATCCAGAGGGTAATCGATACGGTCGGCGACCATCTCAAGCGTGGTGCTGGCGATCCCTTGAATCTCAAGCAATTGCAGGGCTTGTCCCAGTACGTCTTCGCGTTGCACGGTTATCTCCTCCGCTATTCCCAACGGTTTATCCCGTCTAAAGTGTTGTTTACGGTTGGCGATTGCGCAAATGCGCGTTGAATGCCGTTGCGTCCATAAACCCGGTTACACGCTGCGTCGGCTGCTCTTCCCCCTGTTCATTGAAGAACAGGATGGTAGGCAGGCCGAGCACGTTAAGTTGTTTCAGCAGGGCCTTATCCTGCGCGTTGTTGGCGGTAACGTTCGCCTGGAGCAGAACGGTATCGCTCAGCGCGCGTTGTACCTGCGGATCGCTGAAGGTGTATTTTTCAAATTCTTTGCAGGCTACGCACCAGTCGGCATAGAGATCGAGCATGACCGGTTTGCCTTTTGCCTGAGCCAGCGCGCTGTTGAGTTCATCCACGTTTTTAATTTGCGTGAAATTCAAATGCGCCTGGGTCTGAGCTACCGGCGAGCCGAACGCCCAGTCCTGAAGCGGACGCGCGCTCACCAGCGCGCCAGCGAGCAGGAGAATTTGCACCAGACGCATCCACGCTTTTTTGGCCCCCAGGCTGACGATAAATGCCCAGCCGAAGAAAGCCACGCCGAGCATTGCCCACAAGCGAATGCCCCATACGTCACCCACAATGCGTTCCAGCAGAAATACCGGTAGCGCCAGAATGACAAACCCAAACGCGGTTTTTACCGTCTCCATCCACGGGCCGCTCTTCGGCAGCAGACGATTGCCAAACACCGTCACCAGGATTAGCGGCAGGCCCATGCCGAGCGCGTAGAGGTACAGCGTGCCGCCGCCGAGCCACAGGTTGCCGCTCTGGGCAATGTATAACAGGATGGCGCTCAGCGGCGCAGTGGTGCAGGGAGAGCAAATCAGCCCGGCGATGGCACCCATGGCGAACACGCCGCCCGCAGAGCCACCCTGCTGACGGTTGCTTATCAGCGTCAGACGGGTTTGGAGGGATGAAGGCAGTTGCAGGGTGAACAGGCCAAACATCGACAGCGCCAGCAGAATAAACACCGCTGACAGCCCGATAAGCACATAAGGGTGCTGAAGGGCAGCCTGGAACTGCAACCCGGCAGCGGCCACCACGAGGCCGAGTGCCGTATAGGTTAACGCCATGCCCTGCACGTAGATAAAGGCCAGCAACAGCGCGCGGGCGGTAGAAAGACGTTGCTTACCGCCCAGCACGATGCCAGAGATAAGCGGGTACATGGGCAGCACGCAGGGCGTAAAGGCGATGCCGATACCAATCAGTAACGCCCAAAGCGCTGAGAACGGAAGGTCTGAAGCGGCTTCTCCTTCACCTTCACCCCTCACCCTGGCCCTCTCCCCTGAGGGGAGAGGGGAGGCAACCGCTTTCACTTCGCTAAGCGGAACGTCCTTTGTTTCAGGTGGGTAACAGAAGCCCGCGTCGGCGCAGCCCTGATAGGTGACCGTTAATGTGGCGCCTTTATCCGCCTGATTCACCGTGACGGGCACGCTTAAGCGCTGGCGATAGATTTCACTCTTGCCGTAGAACTCGTCCTCGTGCCACTCGCCAGCGGGCATCTGCAATGCGCCGACGTTCGCCTTTGCCGGTGTGATGCTGACCTGCTTGCGATAGAGGTAGTAACCCTCTTTCACCTGCCAGGTGAGACTGAGATCGTGCTGGTTTTGCTGAAAGTCAAAAACGAACGCCTGGTCGGCAGGAATAAAATTCGAACGGCCGGGTGCGTCAAACAACCCGGCAAAAACTGACGTGCTGCACAGCAGCAGGATCAGCGTAAAGAAGCGTTGAGCCATGAGAGATAATCGTTATCGCCGTGGACCACTGGCAGAACCAGAAGCTCCGGGGTTTGGTATGGATGATGAGACTTAAGGCAGTCGAGGAGCGCCTGCTGGTTTGTCAGATTGGTTTTGAGCAACATCTGGACTTCGTACTCTTGCTCCAGCTTGCCTTCCCAGTAATAAAGGGAGGTAGCGCCGGGAAGAAGTGTGACACAGGCAGCCAGTTTTTCGGCCAACACTTTGGCGGCGAGATCCTGGGCAGAAGCTTCATCAGGGGCGGTACACAGTACAACAACAGCATCAGGCGTGTTCACAAGTCGACCTCCTCATCACGAAAGTCTTCACTATATCACGCAAGGCGGTTGGTCATTAATGAAACGGGCCGCAGAGCGGCCCGATTTTAACTATTTTTACAACGGCTAATCGTTTACAGCACAATGCCGCCGATGATAAAGCCGAGGATCACGCAGAGCGTAATCGCCACCACGCCCGGGATGAGGAACGCGTGGTTAAACACGTATTTACCGATGCGGGTGGAGCCGGTGTCATCCATCTCAACCGCGGCCAGCAGGGTTGGGTAAGTTGGCAGAACGAACAGGGCGGAAACCGCCGCGAAAGAGGCAATCGCCGTCAGCGGCGTTACGCCCAGCATCAGTGCCGCAGGCATTAGCGCTTTGGTGGTCGCGGCCTGGGAGTACAGCAGCGTCGCGGCAAAGAACAGCACCACCGCCAGCAGCCACGGATAGTTGTGCAGCAGGTCGCCTGCAACGGTCTGGATATCGCTGATGTGTGCTTTCACGAAGGTATCACCGAGCCACGCCACACCCAGCACGCACACGCAGGCACTCATACCGGATTTGAAGGTGCTGGCATTCAGCACTTCGCTGGTGTCGATTTTACAGGTGATGCTAATCAGCGTCGCGATGGTCAGCATAAACACAACAATGGCTTCGTTACGCGGCAGCACCGGGTTCTGGATCAGACCTACCGTATCGCTGATGGCGGTCGCGTAGAACATCACGGCGACAATACCAATCAGGAACAGCAGTACGGAGCGTTTTGCATGCGGCTTTAGCTCGAAGACCTGGCTACCGCGCAGGCTCACTTCACCTTTTGCCAGACGTTCCTGATAAACCGGATCGTCTTTCAGCTCGGCACCGAGGAAGTTACACAGCACGGCAGTGATCATTACCGCAATCAGCGTGACCGGAATACAGATTGCCAGCAGCGTCAGGTAACTTACGCCCATCGGCTCAAGGATACCCGCGAAGAAGACCACGGCTGCGGAAATAGGCGAGGCGGTAATCGCAATCTGGGAGGCGACCACGGCAATAGAAAGAGGGCGAGACGGACGAATACCCTGTTCTTTCGCCACTTCAGTGATTACCGGCAGCGTGGAGAACGCGGTATGGCCAGTACCGGCGAGAATGGTCATAAACCAGGTCACCAGCGGGGCAAGGAAGGTGATGTATTTCGGATGGCGACGCAGCATTCGCTCCGCCAGACTGACCAGGTAGTCCATACCGCCTGCGACCTGCATGGCCGCAATAGCAGCAATAACCGCCATGATGATTTCGATAACGTCAAAAGGGATTGCGCCGGGTTTAATCTGAAAGATCAGGGTAAGTACAAGCACCCCGAGACCACCAGCAAAACCGATGCCGATACCCCCGAGTCGTGCGCCCAAATAAATCGCCAACAGGACGATGACGAGTTCTGCTCCAAACATAAAGACCTGCCTTGCTCATTAACAAGTTGATATTGAATTGTTGTGTTTTGGTAACGTCCATAAAGAAAAAAGGCACGTCACAAGTGACGTGCCTTTCGGAAGCTTAGCCTGAACGGTTACTGTTCGCTTTCATCGGTATATCGTTTCGCTTTATATGCCGGGTGCATCAGGTTCTGGGCGGAGAAGATATCGTCCAGTTCGGCCTCGGTCAACAATCCTCGCTCGAGAACGACCTCACGCACGCTCTTACCGGTTTCGGCACAAATCTTCCCGACGATGTCGCCGTTGTGGTGGCCGATGAACGGGTTGAGGTAGGTGACGATGCCGATTGAGTTATAGACGTAGCCTTCACACACCTCTTTGTTGGCGGTGATGCCGTTGATGCATTTCTCCAGCAGGTTGTAGCAGGCGTTGGTCAGAATATGGATGGATTCGAACATCGCCTGGCCAATCACCGGCTCCATCACGTTCAGCTGGAGCTGACCGGCTTCGGAGGCCATGGTGACGGTCGTATCGTTACCAATCACCTTGAAGCAAACCTGGTTAACCACTTCCGGCACCACCGGGTTCACTTTCGCTGGCATGATGGACGAACCCGCCTGCAACTCTGGCAGGTTGATTTCGTTCAGGCCAGCGCGCGGGCCGGAGGAGAGCAGACGCAGGTCGTTACAGATTTTGGACAGTTTCACCGCCAGACGTTTCAATGCGCTGTGCACCATCACGTAAGCGCCGCAGTCCGAGGTGGCTTCAATCAGGTCTTCCGCAGGCACAACCGGCAGGTTGGACACTTCAGCCAGCTTCTGTACCGCCAGCTGCTGATAGCCATCTGGCGTGTTCAGGCGTGTACCGATGGCGGTTGCGCCCAGGTTCACTTCCAGCAGCAGTTCGGATGTGCGCAGCAGGTTTTTCGTCTCTTCATTCAGCAGCACGTTAAACGCGTGGAATTCTTGTCCGAGGGTCATTGGCACCGCGTCCTGCAACTGGGTACGACCCATTTTCAGGATGTCCTGGAACTCAACGGCTTTACGCTGGAAGCCATCGCCCAGCTGATTAATCGCGTCGACCAGTTTCACGACAGAGGCATACACCGCGATGCGGAAGCCGGTTGGGTAGGCGTCGTTGGTGGACTGACATTTGTTAACGTGGTCGTTCGGGTTCAGGTACTGGTATTCACCTTTCTGATGTCCCATCAGCTCCAGGCCGATGTTTGCCAGTACTTCGTTGGTGTTCATGTTAACGGAGGTGCCCGCGCCGCCCTGATAGACGTCAACCGGGAACTGATCCATGCATTTGCCGTTGTTCAGCACTTCATCGCACGCGGCGATAATCGCATTTGCAGCGCTTTTAGGAATGGTTTGCAGCTCTTTGTTCGCCAGAGCCGCGGCTTTTTTTACCATCACCATGCCACGCACAAATTCAGGGATGTCGCTGATTTTGCTGTTGCTGATGTAGAAGTTTTCAATCGCTCTCAGAGTGTGAACACCATAGTAGGCATCCGCTGGAACTTCCCTGGTACCCAACAAATCTTCTTCGATACGAATGTTGTTTAACATGTGAACCTTCTTTTCAAGCTGCCGATGGATTGTACTAAACACACAGTATATATGTGGTTTTGAATATTTTATGACCGACGATTATTCCCTCAATCGGCCAGATGTTCGAGATCATATGCTGATGATAGCGAATTGCCGTAAGCTGGATCACTTATTATCGACCCGATTTCATGATAATTATTAATCTGTGAAATATGTCACCGCTTTAATATTTCCAGAAAAAATATCCGTGCAAACCGATTGAATTTTGGCTAACCGTCACCATCTCTTACCTACGCGCTTCGCGAACACATTCAGTCAGGGGCCAGAAGGCACCTGCCACACAGGAGATGCCAGTGCGCTGGATACCGTTTATTGCTTTCTTTCTTTATGTTTACATTGAGATTTCGATTTTCATCCAGGTTGCCCATGTGCTGGGCGTCCTGCTGACGCTGATTCTGGTGATCTTCACCTCCGTCATCGGCATGTCGCTGGTGCGTAATCAGGGTTTCAAAAATTTCCTGTTAATGCAGCAGAAGATGGCCGCAGGTGAAAGCCCGGCAGCCGAGATGATCAAAAGCGTGTCGCTGATTATTGCTGGTTTGCTGCTCATCCTGCCGGGCTTCTTTACCGACTTCCTCGGCCTGCTCTTGCTGTTGCCGCCGGTGCAGAAGCACCTGACCATGAAGCTGCTGCCGCATCTGCGCTTTAGCCGTATGCCGGGCGGTGGTTTCAGCACCGGCCCGGGGGATACCTTCGAAGGGGAGTACCAGCGTAAGGATGACCAGCGCGACCGGTTAGATCATAAAGACGATCGGTGAGTTTCTGGCCCGGTGGCGCTCGCTCACCGGGCCTGCGGATTTTTCCGCTTCGGTAAAAACACCCACAGCCCCGCCAGCATGACGATGGCGTAGACACTCTTCCACCCCACCATCGCCAGCAGCAGCAGGCACAGAACACACCCGACAGCCGCCAGCGCCTTAAAGCGTCCTTTCAGCAAACGACAGCCCGCCAGCATACACAGCAGGTAGATCATAATGAAAATGCCGTTGGCGTAGACAATCAGCGCGTCAAGGTTGATGTCGAGGAGATAAATGCCCAGGGAACTCACCACGCAGCAGCCCAGTACGGTATTCAGCGCATTCACCGGAAGCTGACGTTTTGACAGGCGTGAGAGGCGGCTGTCCGGTTTATAAAGTGCCTGAGACCACACCAGCCGGGCGAAGCTCTGGATATAGATGTTGAGGCTGGCAAAGCAGGCGAGGTAGCCAATCACGCAGGCCACCCACAGGGCTTTCACGCCAAACAGCTGCACCACGATACCCGGCAGTGACGCAGCGGCGGCTTTCTCTTCACCGAACGCGTTGAAGTGAAGCACCAGTACGGTACAGGCCCAATACACGGTGCCCGCCAGCAGCAGGCCAATCATCAGGGCACGGGGGAAATCACGCTCGGGCTGTTTAAATTCGGATGCCAGATGAGCGAACGCCTCCAGACCGACGAAACACCAGAACATGACGGATAGCGCAGCGAAAAGCTGTGTATGGTCGATGTCTTTCATCGCGGGGAAAGGAATATCCGCCACGGTAATGTCACCCGCAAACCAGATGGCGACGATCAGCGCGACAATTAACACCGCGACCAGCGTTTGCAGATTGGCGCTGGAACTGGCCCCGCGTGAGCCAACCCACCACACAATGGCCAGCGTACCGAGTTCCGCCAGCAGCAGCTGTTCATCGTGCCAGCCAAACAGCGCCTGTCCGAAACCGGTCGCGATATGCAGCGCTGCCGGAAGGCCAACAGGAATCACCGACAAAAATAGCCAGCCGGTGACGCGTTCCATCCGCGGCCCAAACGCCATGCCGACAAAATGCGCCACGCCGCCTGCGCTCGGGAAGTGCCGCCCGAGGATGGCAAACACAATCGCCACCGGGAACACCAGCACAATCAGCACAGGCCATGCCCAAAGACTGTTATTGCCGGCAACCAACGCCGCCAGTGCGGGAACTGCAAATACCCCCGTGCCTAACAAAGACGTTGAGAGTAAGCCAATGCCCTGCGCCAGCCCCAACTCCTGCCTGAGTCCACTCATTTACCTCGTCCTGCCCCCATCAAAAGAGAGTGGATGGTAACACTTTCGCAAATTTTTTTTCGATTACCCCTTGAAGGGGTAAAAAGCTATCCCCATCTCTCAGGGCACTAGCCGGAAAACCGCATGCGGACCGGCGTCATCCATAACTGATAATGACTTTCTCAAAGGAGAGCTATCAATGAGTATTCGTCCGTTACATGATCGTGTGATCGTCAAACGTAAAGAAGTTGAAACCAAGTCTGCTGGCGGTATCGTTCTGACCGGTTCAGCAGCAGCAAAATCAACGCGTGGCGAAATCATCGCTGTCGGTAAGGGCCGCATCCTGGAAAACGGAACTGTGCAGCCACTGGACGTTAAAGTTGGTGACATCGTCATTTTCAACGATGGCTACGGCGTGAAATCCGAGAAGATCGACAATGAAGAAGTGTTGATCATGTCCGAGAGCGACATTCTGGCAATTGTTGAAGCGTAATTAACGCACGAAACTGTACGAATTTGAGGAAATAAGAACATGGCAGCTAAAGACGTAAAATTCGGTAACGACGCTCGTGTAAAAATGCTCCGCGGCGTAAACGTACTGGCAGACGCAGTGAAAGTCACTCTGGGCCCGAAAGGCCGTAACGTAGTGCTGGACAAATCCTTCGGCGCGCCAACCATCACCAAAGATGGTGTTTCTGTTGCACGTGAAATCGAGCTGGAAGACAAGTTCGAAAACATGGGCGCACAGATGGTGAAAGAAGTTGCCTCCAAAGCGAACGACGCTGCCGGTGACGGTACCACCACCGCGACCGTACTGGCGCAGGCAATCATCACCGAAGGTCTGAAAGCCGTTGCTGCGGGCATGAACCCAATGGATCTGAAACGTGGTATCGACAAAGCTGTCGCCTCTGCTGTTGAAGAACTGAAAGCGCTGTCCGTACCGTGCTCTGACTCTAAAGCCATTGCTCAGGTTGGTACTATCTCCGCTAACTCCGACGAAACCGTAGGTAAACTGATCGCTGAAGCGATGGACAAAGTCGGTAAAGAAGGCGTGATCACCGTAGAAGACGGTACTGGTCTGGAAGACGAACTGGACGTGGTTGAAGGTATGCAGTTCGACCGCGGTTACCTGTCCCCATACTTCATCAACAAGCCAGAAACTGGTGCTGTTGAGCTGGAAAGCCCGTTCATCCTGCTGGCTGACAAGAAAATCTCCAACATCCGTGAAATGCTGCCAGTACTGGAAGCCGTTGCGAAAGCAGGCAAGCCGCTGGTTATCATTGCTGAAGACGTTGAAGGCGAAGCGCTGGCGACCCTGGTGGTTAACACCATGCGTGGCATCGTGAAAGTGGCTGCGGTTAAAGCACCTGGCTTTGGCGATCGTCGTAAGGCGATGCTCCAGGATATCGCTACCCTGACCGGCGGTACCGTGATCTCTGAAGAGATCGGTATGGAACTGGAAAAAGCGACCCTGGAAGACCTGGGCCAGGCGAAACGCGTTGTGATCAACAAAGACACCACCACCATCATCGACGGTGTGGGTGAAGAAGCCGCTATTCAGGGCCGTGTTGGTCAGATCCGTAAGCAGATCGAAGAAGCCACTTCCGATTACGACCGTGAAAAACTCCAGGAGCGCGTAGCGAAACTGGCAGGCGGCGTAGCGGTAATCAAAGTCGGTGCGGCTACCGAAGTTGAAATGAAAGAGAAGAAAGCACGCGTTGACGACGCCCTGCACGCGACCCGTGCTGCGGTAGAAGAAGGCGTGGTTGCTGGTGGTGGTGTCGCGCTGGTGCGTGTAGCCGCTAAACTGGCTGGCCTGACTGCTCAGAACGAAGATCAGAACGTGGGTATCAAAGTTGCGCTGCGCGCGATGGAAGCTCCTCTGCGTCAGATCGTGTCCAACGCCGGTGAAGAGCCGTCTGTGGTTGCGAACAACGTGAAAGCGGGTGAAGGTAACTACGGTTACAACGCGGCAACTGAAGAATACGGCAACATGATCGACTTCGGTATCCTGGATCCAACTAAAGTGACCCGTTCTGCTCTGCAATACGCGGCATCTGTAGCTGGTCTGATGATCACGACCGAGTGCATGGTGACCGACATGCCTAAAGGCGACGCGCCTGACTTAGGTGCTGCTGGTGGTATGGGCGGCATGGGTGGCATGGGCGGCATGATGTAATCATGTTGTTCTGAACCTCTCAGAACGAACCCCGGGCAGCAATGCCCGGGGTTTTTTATTGTCTTCTACTCAAACGTGCCTTTCACGCACACAACACCTTCACGCACCATCTGGCGGCCTTTCGCCCAGACCTCGCGGATCTTCAGATCATCCGTCATCACCAGGAAATCGGCATCGCAACCGGGCGCGATTCGACCCTTATGCTCCAGCCCGAGAAACTCCGCCACGTTCCGCGTAAACGGCAGAAGCGCCTCCTCCAGCGGCAGGTGATACCGGCTGACCAGCTGCTGTAAGGTTTCGAGCAGGGATTCGAAGCCCGCCACGCCAATGCCAACAAGATTACCGTTTGCATCAAAATTCGGCTGGCTGCCGTTGCCATCCGAGCTGAGCGTGAGACGGTTAAACGGCACCTGCGCTTCACGGGCCGTCGCGATGGCGGTGGCGGCATCAACAGGCTCGCTGATGCTGGTGGTGATGTCGATGTATCCCCCTTCGCGGGCATAGTCCAGTGCGGCGTGGAACAGTGCCTGGGCACGGTTGACGTGGGTTGGCAGCAGCTTCGTGCGGGGCACGTCGGCGTTATTGAGGATGTTAAGCAGCGGCTCCAGCAGTTTCGGGCTGTTGCCGAGGTGAAACACGGATATCCCCGCTTTGGCGCCCAGCAGCCCCCCGACGCGCGACTGCGCGGCCATATTCGCGAGTTGGTCATCTGCCGGTGCGGAGGAGCGATGGTCGGAAATCGCGCATTTCACGCCAATGATTTTATCAATCAGCGCCACATCCTTTTCGATACTGCCGGTAATCGTCGGAGAAGGCAGACCATACGCGCCTGTCAGCATCCACGCGCTGATCCCTTCATGCTCAAGCGCCCGCGTTTTCGCCAGCAGCGACTCGGGATGGCGGGTCACGCCGTCGGTGCCCAGCAGGCCAACAACAGAGGTGATGCCCGCCGCCACCAGCGCAGACAATCGCACCTCTGGCGTACGGGTGTGGGGACCGGCTTCACCGCCGCCGCCAATCAGGTGCACATGCTGATCGATAAACCCCGGACACACCACCGCTCCGGCGAGATTGCTTTCGGGACAGTCTGGCCTCGTTGTGGCGTGGCCCGTTTTTTCGACTGCGACGATCTTTCCCCCGGCAATCAGCAGATCGCAACGCCCAAGATCCTCCGGCGCGTAAAGATGCGCATTGCGGAACAGATGCGGTTCCAGCACTGAAAAATCCATTTTTATCTCCTCAGAAGAGTAGCTGCATCACCCACATTGAGAGCAGGGCGTTAATGACGCACACAGTAATGATGTGCGGATAATATTTCGGGTTGACGCCTGCGGTACCCAGGCAACGGCCCGTGTTTTGCACCGGATTACCCATCAGATAGATGGCGGGCAGCAGGATGGTGGCATCGTGACCGTTGAGCGTGCCGGCAGCGACCAGACTGGCGCAGACCCCCACACCGCCGCCCATGCTCATCACCGAAGCCAGAAGGACCGTTGCCGCCGCACCCGGAAGCCCCCATAGCGCCATGATCGGCTCGCATACCCTGCCGACAATATCCAGCAGGCCGGTGACCTTGAGCGCCTGAATGATGACAAACGCCATCACCACATTCGGCAGCAGGCTGGTGGTGGCGATGGTAAAGCCGCGGCGGGCGCCATCGATAAACAAGTCCATGATATTTTTACGCGGCTGGGCGATCATTTTTCCTCCTGAACGCGACGAACTTCCATATGGGCGATCCACAGTCGCAGGAAGTTCGCGCCAACAAATTTGAATACCAGAATGACGGCAAGCGGCGTAATCACCGGGACGGTAATGAAGGTGAAGAGGGCAGCACCGGACGAAAAATAGTTGGTAATGATGGCGCTACCGCTGGTCTGGAAGGTGGCGAAAATGGCGCGTTCATGGTCAGTAATCGCCCCTTCGTCAGTCAACTCTTTGGTCATCCCTGCGGCTGCATCGGTATTTTGCAGGTTGGCGATAAGCGCCAGAGAGCAGATGCCCGGCACGCCGAGTAGCGGGCGCAGAATGGGCGTCATGAGTTGCTGTGCGGCACGCAGACCGCCCAGCCCCTCGGTGACGGCAATGATCCCGAGCGATAAAATGACCGAGGGCGCCAGTTCAAGGGCAAACAAAAAACCATCTTTCGCGCCCGTGCCGCCCTCGCCGCGAAACGTTAGCGCCCCGTTCACTGCGCCAAAGCTGCCGTTTAAAACGGTAAAATCCAGCACCCGCCACCATTCGGTACTTTTGGCGAAAAAGCCTGAGAAAAATACGATGGTGAGCACGAACGCCAGATAGCCCACCCATGTTACCTTTTCCTCTCCTGAGGATGATGCACTCATGAAACCCCCTGTTTTAGTCGCGTACAAAAGGTGTACGTCGCACCACTAAAAACGATCGGGGGCTAAAACACGATATCCCAAAGGTTATTATCAGAATTCATTTAAGATGTCGGAGGAGTGCCAGCGGAATCTGGCTCGCAGAAATGCTCAGCATTTTTCTTTTGGTCATCTTTTTAGTATAAGGTTTACACACGGACAACTACTGTCCAGCTTATTGAAAACGAGGAATAACATGCGCATAAAAGTCTGTGCAGGGATTGTAGGTGCAGCATTGCTGCTGGCGGGTTGTAGCACCAGCAATGAGCTGACGGCAGCGGGCCAGAGCGTTCGCTTTGTGGAAGATAAGCCGGGCAGCGAATGCCAGCTGTTAGGCACCGCCACTGGCGAGCAAAGCAACTGGATGTCGGGGCAGCATGGCGAAGAGGGCGGCTCTATGCGCGGTGCGGCCAATGCTCTGCGTAATCAGGCTGCGGCAATGGGCGGCAACGTGATTTACGGCGTGAGCAGTCCGACGCAGGGTATGCTGTCCAGCTTCGTGCCAACGGCCAGCCAGATGAACGGCCAGGTCTATAAGTGCCCGAACTGATTGCCTTTTTCCCTCTCCCTGTGGGCTGAGGAATGCCCACAAATTAATGCGAGCAGTGAACAATCCCCTCGCCCCTTTGGGGAGAGGGCCAGGGTGAGGGGAAATTACTGCTGCCGCAGCTGCAAATCCAGCGGCGTCTTACTCGGCTCTCCGCCAATCTCACGTGCCAGCTTCGGCACCATATAACCTGAAACCAGCGTTAACAGCTCGCGCATAATCTTCCGGGCTTCGTCATCCGTCACCATGAAATGCGCTGCGCCCTGGACGCGATCCAGAACATGCAGGTAATAGGGCATGACGCCCGCATCAAATAAAGCATTGCTGAGATCGGCCAGCACGCGGGCGCTGTCATTCACGCCGCGCAGCAATACGCTCTGGTTGAGCAGCGTTACGCCCGCTTTGCGCAAACGCGCCATCGCCGCACGAAAATCCGCGTCAATTTCATTCGCGTGGTTGATATGGTTCACCAGCAGCACCTGCAAACGGGACTGCTCCAGGCGCGTGACCAGCGCGTCGGTGATACGCGCGGGGATGACGATCGGTAAACGGCTGTGAATGCGCAGACGCTTAATATGCGGGATGGCCTCAAGCTGCGTCAGCAGCCAGTCCAGTTCATGATCTTTTGCCATCAGCGGGTCGCCCCCGGAGAAGATGATTTCATCCAGTTCCGGATGCGCCGCGATGTAGTCCAGCGCCACCTGCCAGTTGCGCTTATTACCCTGATTTTCGGCATACGGGAAGTGGCGACGGAAGCAATAGCGGCAATTTACCGCGCAGCCGCCCTTAACCAGCAGCAGGGCACGATTGCGGTATTTGTGCAGTAAACCCGGCACCACGCTGTTTTGTTCTTCCAGCGGATCGGTGCTGTATCCGGGGGCGGTAATAAACTCATCCTGAGAAGTAAGCGTTTGTTTTAATAGCGGATCGTCAGGGTTGCCTTTTTCCATTCGGGCAACAAACGCGCGGGGAACGCGCAGGGCGAAAAGGCGCTTCGCCTCACGGCCTGCACGCAACGCTTCGTGCTGTTCGAGGTCTAAAAGACGCAGCAATTCATCAGGACTGGTGATTACATCGGCAAGTTGCGATAACCAATCTTCTCTGGACGGGGTGTTTAGGGTTACAATATGCGCCATTTTGTGGCTTAGCTACCAGTTAACAAATTTAGAGGGCCTTATGGCAACGTACTATAGCAACGATTTTCGTGCTGGTCTTAAAATCATGATGGACGGCGAACCGTACGCGGTTGAAGCCAGCGAATTCGTTAAACCAGGTAAAGGCCAGGCATTTGCGCGCGTTAAGCTGCGTCGCCTGCTGACCGGTACCCGTGTTGAGAAAACCTTCAAATCTACAGACTCCGCTGAAGGCGCTGATGTTGTCGATATGAACCTGACTTACCTGTACAACGACGGTGAGTTCTGGCACTTCATGAACAACGAAACCTTCGAGCAGCTGTCTGCTGACGCGAAAGCCATTGGCGACAACGCTAAGTGGCTGCTGGATCAGGCCGAGTGCATCGTGACCCTGTGGAACGGTCAGCCTATCGCCGTTACGCCGCCGAACTTCGTTGAGCTGGAAATCGTTGAAACCGATCCAGGTCTGAAAGGTGATACCGCAGGTACTGGCGGCAAGCCTGCTACCCTGTCTACCGGCGCAGTGGTGAAAGTGCCACTGTTCGTACAGATCGGTGAAGTGATCAAAGTGGATACCCGCTCCGGCGAATACGTATCCCGCGTGAAGTAATTTACGTCATGATTAAAGGCGCAGCGCCCGCTGCGCCTGATTTTGCAGGCAGGGAAGATGAAACGTACCGTTAAAATTCTGCTTCTGTTAGCGCTCTCCAGCGCAATTCTCTCCGGTTGCAACACCGCGCGTGGCGTGGGTGAAGATATCCAGGATCTCGGCCATATCATTTCCCATGCGGCCAGCTAATTCCGTCTAATTTTCCTAAAAATTCTTCCTTTTCCGTCAAACGACAAGATCTTGTCTATTCTTAAGTTGCTATACACAAAATAACTTTGGCTATAAAAGGAAGATATTATGGTTAAGAAAACAATTGCAGCGATCTTTTCTGTTCTGGTGCTTTCTTCGGTACTGACTGCATGTAACACCACCCGTGGCGTAGGGGAAGATATCTCCGACGGTGGTAACGCGATTTCTGGCGCAGCAACTAAAGCTCAGAACTAATCAACGCGACGGTACGGCAGGCTATTTACCGTACCGTCAATTCTCCACTTCCTGTAGTGATAAAAACGGGGAGTAGCGCGTATCCATATGAAGCTTCATGCGGATATTGCGTTTGTATGTGTACACCGTTTTCCCGTTAATGCGCAGATTGGTGGCAATTTTCTGGTTGCTCGCACCATCCATCCACAGTGTCAAAACTCTCTCTTCCTGACGCGTCAGTAACGGTGCCGCCATTTCCGGAACCTCCGCGCTTGCGCATGACGTTAGCGCGTCGTTTATTACCGCTGCCAGTCCTTCCAGATCGGTATTTTTGGAGAGTGAAGACCATATCGGGTACTGTGCCAGATAATTTGTCATCTCCTGCTCCTGCCCCGATTGCAGCAAAATAAAAGGCAGCGTTTCGCTGGCAATCAGCAGGGAGGATAGCTGCTGAAAATGGTGTAAATCCTGCCGGAAGCCAGATAAATCAGCGATAACCAGCGCAGGTTTCCATTGCAGAATATGCTCTCTGGCGAGAAAAAGGTTATTCACCCCGGTTACGACGAAATGACCCGAAAGCAGGTCTGAATGATTGACCCAGGCTTCAAATCCCGTGCGGGTGAAGTGACAACGGTCAATCAAAAGAATTTTGAACATAAAATTTTCGCAGTCGGCTAGTGGTTTGGCTTCCTGCCATCAGAAAGCCTATCATCATAGAGAAGTCGGATGAGTCATAAATGCCTGAACTACGTGCCTTACTGAGGCTATTTCTTGCCTTAACGTGTTCAGCAGAAAAAGTTTGAAAAAAAATTCCGCCCTCACCAAAATATGAAGTGCTACTTCTGCCTTGCGGGACGACCCGTAAGCGCTTCACTCATCGGGGACGGCCCCAACTTGTCTTTAAGTTAAGGAGCCTGAAATGTCCTGGATCGTTCTTGTTATTGCCGGTTTGCTCGAAGTGGTATGGGCAATTGGTCTGAAATACACCCACGGTTTTACCCGCCTGACGCCCAGCGTCATCACCATCGCTGCGATGATTGTCAGTATCGTCATGCTGTCATGGGCGATGCGGACCTTGCCAGTTGGAACGGCTTACGCTGTCTGGACGGGCATTGGCGCGGTAGGGGCTGCCATTACCGGCATTCTGCTGCTGGGGGAATCTGCGAGTCTGGCGCGCATCGCCAGCCTCGCGTTGATTGTTGCGGGTATCATCGGGTTAAAACTCAGTACGCACTAATGCGGCTGTTGCACCCAGATTAATTTCGTCACATCAAACCCTTGCCGGGTCGCTATGTCCAGCATCTGCTGTTTCATTTCCGCCGGGATCGTTGGCGTGCGGGAGAGGAGCCAAAGATAGTTGCGATCCGGCCCACACACCAGCGCGTGGCGGTACTCTCTGTCCAGCGCAATGACGTTGTATCCACCGTAGAATGGGCCGATAAATGAAATTTTCATGGCTGCGCGGTTAGAGGCGCCGGTGAAATAGGCCTGACCAACCGACTGCTGCCACATCTGGCGATCCGGGTTATAGCCGCGGTTAATGACCTGGATCCCGCCGTCATCTCTCGCGCTGTAGCTGGCCGTGA
The DNA here is from genome assembly GCF_049238105.1 of Enterobacter cloacae complex sp. IR5418. Classification (NCBI taxonomy): domain Bacteria; kingdom Pseudomonadati; phylum Pseudomonadota; class Gammaproteobacteria; order Enterobacterales; family Enterobacteriaceae; genus Enterobacter; species Enterobacter cloacae complex sp. IR5418. The sequence goes on from NZ_JBMKHS010000010.1 coordinate 19,279, forward strand.
CCTTCTCTAAGCCCCGTTCGAACTGATGGTCCATTCGGGCGATTTCATACCAGGTGCCGAGGAAGCGCTGAGCGTCGAAATTACTGACTACCGTGACGCCAGGCGGAGGAGTAGGGGAACTGCAAGCAACCACTAAAAACGCGGCTGTTACTGCGGCAATAACAGGCAGAATGCGCATAGGAGTTTCCTTACTGTTTTTTGTTAAGTGTAGATGACAGCAGGGAAAATGCGGGAGATTGTGCAGGGTGTTTTGCCGGGTAAGGCGAAGCCGCCACCCGGCAATGTTTTACTGTAGTGCGTCGAGGATATGGTATGCCGCCTCAACGCGTGCCGGATTCGGATAGCTTTTATTCGCGAGCATCACAATACCGATCTGCTTTTCAGGAATAAATGCCACGTAGCTGCCAAACCCGCCAGTAGAGCCCGTTTTATGGACCCAGGACGCTTTGACCGGGGGAACCGGTGGATTCACTTCTGCCACGGGCAACGGCGCCAGTGCCACCTTATTGTCGCTGCCCTCGATCACTGTTTTGGCCTCCACGGGCCAGTTGAGCATTTCCCAGCCCAGGCCCTGATACATTGACCCGATACGCCAGTAGCGCGACTGCGCCAGCGCGATGCCCTGCTTGAGTGAGGCATCAGCAACGTTCTCCGGCGCCATGTTCGCCATCACCCAGTTCGCCATATCCTGCACGTTAGTTTTCACGCCATAGGCCTCTGCGTCCAGCATACCCGGTGAAACGTGGACCGCTTTACCGTCACGATAACCCCAGGCGTAATGCGCCGCTTCCGCTTTCGGAACGTTAATCCAGGTATGGTTCAGCCTGAGCGGCTTGAAGACCCGCTTCGTCATGGCCTGCTCATAGCGCATGCCGGAAGGTTTGACCGCCAGCGCGCCAAAAAGTCCGATGCTGGCATTGGCGTAAAGACGCGTTGTGCCAGGCTTCCACTGCGGTTGCCAGTGTTGATAAAAGCGCAGCAGGGAGGCGTTATCCATGACCTCTTCCGGAACCTGTAGCGGCAGGCCGCCCGCGGTGTAGGTGGCGAGATCCAGCATACGAATACCCTGCCACTGCTTGCTCGTCAGCTGTGGCCAGTATCTGGTCACCGGATCGTCCAGCGAAATTTCACCGCGAGCAATGGCATCCCCACCTAAAACGCCGGTGAAGGTTTTACTTATAGAATCCAGCTCGAACAGGGTCTGTGGCGTAACAGGTTTTTTGGCCGCGATATCGGCTTCGCCAAACGTGTAATAGTGCGGTTTTCCCTGATAGATAACGGCCACCGCCATGCCTGGAATAGACTGGGCTTTCATCAGCGGGGTAACCGTATTCGCGACCACCTCCGCCAGCTGTTTTTCTGACACTGGCGCGGCGAGAGCAGCGCCAGAGATGGCGAGCAGCAGGGCGCAGCAAAAGGATTTTTTCATCATCAATCATCTTCCGTAATAGCGAGTCAAGGGGATGTCCGGGCCCGTCAGACAGGCGTAGTCTGTTGGATTTGACTGTGCCTGACAAACGGTTAAATTTAGCATTAGCTGTTAATTTTTCTAACGGATGAGACCGTGACGCGAAGCTACCTCCCCCTTAATTCGCTTCGAGCCTTTGAAGCCGCCGCAAGACATCTCAGCTTTACGCATGCGGCCATTGAACTGAACGTGACGCACTCGGCCATTAGCCAGCATGTGAAAACGCTGGAGCAGCACCTGAACTGTCAGCTGTTCGTTCGCGTTTCGCGCGGGCTGATGTTGACTACCGAGGGCGAGAATTTACTGCCGGTGCTGAACGATTCGTTCGATCGAATTGCCGGAATGCTGGATCGCTTCGCTAACCATCAGGCGCAGGAGAAGCTGAAAATCGGCGTGGTGGGTACCTTTGCGACCGGGGTTTTATTCTCACAGCTGGACGATTTTCGTCGTGGCTATCCGCACATTGATCTTCAGCTTTCCACCCATAACAACCGCGTTGATCCGGCTGCCGAAGGGCTTGATTATACAATCCGCTACGGTGGCGGGGCGTGGCATGGCACCGAGGCTGAATTTCTTTGTCGTGCGCCGCTCGCGCCGCTGTGTTCGCCCGATATCGCTGCCAGCCTGCACAGCCCGACCGACATCCTCAGGTTTACGCTGCTGCGCTCCTACCGACGCGACGAGTGGACCGCATGGATGCAGGCGGCCGGTGAGCATCCCCCTTCGCCAACGCACCGCGTGATGGTCTTTGATTCGTCCGTGACTATGCTGGAGGCCGCTCAGGCAGGAGTGGGCATTGCCATTGCGCCTGTCGATATGTTTACCCATCTGCTAGCCAGCGAACGCATTGTGCAGCCCTTTGCGACGAAGATTGAGCTAGGCAGCTACTGGCTGACCCGATTGCAGTCCCGGGCAGAAACGCCCGCCATGCGTGAATTTTCCCGGTGGCTGGTGGAGAAAATGAAAAAATAAAAAGCCCGCCGGATGGCGGGCCTGTTCAGTCAGATAGTGACCACGGCAATCAGCGTGACGACCGTCAGAATGGTCGCCAGACCGTAGAAGACCCATTTACCGCTTGGCACATGGATTTTCAGATCGTGCATTGCATGGTGGATACGGTGCAGACCGCACCACAGCGGCAGGACAATCATCAGGAAGATGAACACGCGGCCAATAAAGCTGCTCGCAAAGGCCAGCACGCGCTCATAGCTCAGCGCATCGCCCGGGAACAGCCCCAGCGGCAGCATGATCCCGACCAGCAGGATAATGACCGGGGCAATAATGGCGCTCCACATACCGCCTGCGCCAAACAGTCCCCAGAAGACCGGCTCGTCTGAACGTTTTGGATTTGGATTGATCACAGTAGTCTCCTTACCAGAACAGTGCGACAAACAGAATGACCACAGAGACAACTGCCGTCACTGCCCACAGCCCTTTAATGACCGGCTCTGGCCCCATTTTCTCGCCTTTTACAATGATGTTCGCTGCTTTTGGCGCCAGTTCAAACCAGGTTTTGGTATGAAGCAGCGCGGCGGCGAGCACAATCAGGTTCAGCACAACAATGATTGGGTTTTGCAGGAAGCTCACAAAACTGGCCCAGGCTTCCGGGCCGTGCTTGAGAGAATAAACCCCGTACATCAGTTCGAGGCTGAACCAGACCGCGGGAACTGCCGTGCCTTCACGCAGCATATAGAAGCGATAAAACGGCAGTTTTTTCCACCAGGTGGACGGCATTGGTCGCACGTAGGCTTTGCGTTTAGTCGTCATCATGCACTCCTTAGCGTGGTTTCAGGGTAGCGATAAGAAAGTCTTTCGAACTTTCCACTTTGCCCTGCTGAATGGCGGCGGCCGGGTCGACATGCTTCGGACAAACTTCGGAGCAGTAACCGACAAACGTGCAGGTCCAGACCCCGTTCTGGCTGTTGAGCTGGGCCATACGTTCTTTTTTGCCGTGATCGCGGCTGTCTTCGTTGTAGCGGTGCGCCAGAGTAATGGCGGCCGGGCCGATGAACTCCGGGTTCAGGCCAAACTGCGGACAGGCGGCGTAGCACAGGCCACAGTTGATGCAGCCAGAGAACTGGTGGTATTTCGCCATCTGTGCGGGCGTCTGAGTGTTTGGGCCCTGATCCGGCGTGCGCGGGTTGCCAATGATGTACGGCTTAATCGCTTCGAGGCTTTCGATAAAGTGGGTCATGTCGACCACCAGATCGCGCTCAATCGGGAAGTTGCCCAGCGCTTCAACCTTGATGCCTTTGGTGTAATCACGCAGGAAGGTTTTGCACGCCAGCTTCGGCACCTTGTTGACCATCATGCCGCAGGAGCCGCAGATTGCCATGCGGCAGGACCAGCGGTAGCTCAGGTCTGGCGCCAGGTTATCTTTGATATAACCGAGCGCATCCAGAAGGGAGGTTTGCTCGTCGTAAGGGACTTCATAGAAAGCGCTGTGCGGTGCGGCGTCCACTTCCGGATTGTAGCGCACCACTTCAATTTTCAGTTTTTGCATCTCAGCCATTCGCCTTCTCCTTCTTATCGGCGGCTTCTGCTTCTGCACCGTACACGCGTTTCGCTGGTGGCAGCGTGGTGATTTTCACGTCGCTGTAGTCCAGACGGGTGGTGCCATCCGCATCGCGCCAGGCGAGAGTGTGTTTAAGGAAATTGACGTCGTCACGTTCGGTGCAGCCCTCATCCAGACGCTGATGCGCGCCGCGGGATTCCTTACGCGCCAGCGCGGAGTGAGCCATACATTCTGCGACGTTCAGGCCGTGGCCCAGCTCAATGGTATAAAGCAGGTCGGTATTGAAGACGCTGGACGTGTCGGTGATGCGTACGCGTTTGAAGCGCTCCTGCAACTCGGCCAGCTTGTCGACGGTTTTCTGCATCAGTTCAGGCGTACGATAGATCCCGCAGCCTTCTTCCATCGACAGCCCCATTTCGTCGCGGATCTTCGACCAGTTTTCGTTACCTTCCTGGTTCACCAGGTCTTTCAGCCGTTTTTCGACGTCTGCAACCTGTGCATCCAGCGCGGCGCTGTTAGCTTCACCTGTCGTTGCGGCACGCTCCATCGCGCGTTCGCCCGCCATGCGGCCAAAGACCACCAGCTCAGCCAGCGAGTTCGAGCCCAGACGGTTTGCACCGTGCAGACCCACGGAGGAACACTCGCCCACGGCAAACAGCCCTTTGATGCGGGTTTCGCACTGCTGATCGGTCTCGATACCGCCCATGGTGTAGTGCGCGGTTGGACGCACCGGGATCGGCTCTTTCACCGGGTCGACGCCCACATAGGCTTTTGCCAGTTCGCAGATGAACGGCAGACGCTCCAGCAGTTTCTTCTCGCCCAGGTGACGCAGGTCGAGATGTACCACGTCGCCGCGCGGCGTTGAGATGGTGTTGCCTTTGCGCCACTCGTGCCAGAAAGCCTGAGAGACTTTGTCGCGTGGGCCGAGTTCCATGTATTTGTTTTTCGGCTCGCCAAGCGGGGTTTCCGGGCCCATACCGTAATCCTGTAGATAACGGTAACCATTTTTGTTGACCAGAATACCGCCTTCGCCGCGGCAGCCTTCCGTCATCAGGATGCCGGAGCCGGGCAGGCCGGTTGGGTGATACTGAACAAATTCCATATCACGCAGCGGTACGCCGTGGCTGAGCGCCATGCCCATACCGTCACCGGTGACGATCCCGCCGTTGGTGTTATAGCGATATACACGTCCCGCGCCGCCCGTTGCCATCACCACCGCATTCGCGCGGATCTGGACAAGCGTGCCTTCCATCATGTTCATCGCCACCAGCCCGCGCGCATGACCGTCGTCGACCAGAATGTCGAGAACAAAATGTTCGTCAAAGCGCTGGATTTGTGGGAACTGGAGGGAGGTCTGAAACAGGGTGTGCAGCATGTGGAAGCCGGTCTTATCGGCGGCGAACCAGGTGCGTTCGATTTTCATGCCACCGAAGCGGCGGACGTTGACGCTCCCGTCCGGACGGCGGCTCCACGGGCATCCCCACTGTTCCAGCTGGGTCATTTCCGTTGGGCAATGGTGAACGAAGTAATCAACGACATCCTGTTCGCAAAGCCAGTCGCCCCCTGCAACCGTGTCGTGGAAATGGTATTCGAAGCTGTCATGATCCTGCGCGACGGCGGCGGATCCTCCTTCTGCGGCTACCGTGTGGCTGCGCATCGGATAGACTTTTGAAATCAATGCGATTTTAGCGTTCGGATTGGCTTGTGCCGCAGCAATTGCAGCGCGTAATCCAGCCCCGCCAGCGCCTATTACGGCAAGATCGGCTTGAAAAGTTTGCACGACATTCCTCCAGATTTTTGTTTTCCCGCAACGGAATGAACTAAAGGACGTTCACCTGCCCGAATGGACGATTGCGGAAGCGATTCCACTGCTCCTTTATGGGTAAAACAGTATAACCGCGTAGACGTGAGGGAAATTTGACGTGTTCGATTTTTTTGCTGTTCTGTGCGGTGATTTATCATCGTGATTAATGAATGGCGTCACAGTATTTCTCTGTGCAATGAAAAGGGACTTTTACTGTGCAAAATTTGTCTCTGCCCCGGCTTACGAGTAGACTTCGTGCCCTTGTCTGAAAACGGAGAAATAACTCATGAGCGAAACGGCCACCTGGCAGCCGAGCGCATCCATTCCAAACCTGCTAAAGCGCGCAGCAATTATGGCGGAGATCCGCCGCTTCTTTGCGGATCGCGGCGTCCTGGAGGTGGAAACGCCGTGCATGAGTCAGGCGACGGTCACGGATATTCATCTGGTCCCGTTTGAAACCCGTTTTGTTGGCCCAGGCCACTCTCAGGGCATGAATCTGTATCTGATGACCAGCCCGGAATACCATATGAAGCGTCTGCTGGCGGCCGGATGTGGTCCGGTCTATCAGCTGTGCCGTAGCTTCCGTAATGAAGAGATGGGCCGCCACCATAATCCGGAATTCACCATGCTGGAGTGGTATCGTCCGCACTACGACATGTATCGTCTGATGAACGAAGTCGACGATCTGCTGCAACAGGTGCTCGATTGCGCGGAAGCGGAAACGCTCTCCTATCAGCAGGCCTTCCAGCGCCATCTGGAAATCGATCCGCTGTCGGCTGATAAAACCCAGCTGCGCGAAGTGGCGGCAAAACTGGATCTGAGCAACGTGGCCGATACCGAAGAGGATCGCGACACGCTGCTGCAACTGCTGTTCACCTTTGGCGTTGAACCGCAGATTGGCAAAGATCGTCCGACGTTTGTCTATCACTTCCCGGCCAGCCAGGCCTCACTGGCGCAGATCAGTACCGAAGATCACCGTGTGGCGGAGCGTTTTGAGGTCTATTTCAAAGGCATCGAGCTGGCGAACGGTTTCCACGAGCTGACCGACGCACGCGAGCAGCAGCAGCGTTTCGAGCAGGATAACCGCAAGCGCAACGCACGTGGCCTGCCGCAGCAGCCGATTGATACTCATCTGCTGGAAGCGCTTAAAGCCGGTCTGCCGGACTGCTCCGGCGTGGCGCTGGGTGTGGATCGTCTGGTCATGCTGGCGTTGGGCGCGGAACAGCTGGGCGATGTGATTGCCTTTACGGTCGATCGCGCTTAAAGAATTGCCGGGTGGCGCTGTCGCTTACCCGGCCTACTCGGTCATTTAACCCTGCCACATTAAAAACTGCTATTTCCTCTAAACACGGGTCTTATTCTTAATTTGACTCGGATAGCCACAATATTTGTCTGGTCATCTGCTACCATCCGCGCAGTTTAATTCCGTTTCGGATGGTTATATGTCTCACTCACTCAAAAAAATGACCCTTACCGGGCTGATCCTGATGATTTTTACGTCCGTCTTTGGCTTTGCCAATAGCCCGTCCGCGTTTTATTTGATGGGCTACAGCGCGACGCCGTTTTATATCGTTTCCGCTCTGTTCTTCTTTATTCCGTTTGCGCTGATGATGGCCGAGATGGGTTCAGCTTACCGGAAAGAAGAGGGCGGCATCTATTCGTGGATGAACAACAGCGTCGGTCCGCGTTACGCGTTTATCGGTACGTTCATGTGGTTTTCATCCTACGTCGTCTGGATGGTCAGCACGGCGGCCAAGGTCTGGGTGCCGTTCTCAACGTTTCTCTTCGGTGCGGATAAAACGCAGGTCTGGTCCCTGGCGGGGCTAAGCTCCACGCAGGTGGTCGGTATTCTGGCGGTGTGCTGGATGGTGGTGGTCACGCTGGTGGCCTCCAAAGGCATCAACAAAATTGCCCGTATCACCGCGGTTGGCGGTATTTCCGTAATGTGCCTGAACCTGGTGCTGCTGCTGGTCAGCATCGCCATTCTGTGCCTGAACGGCGGGCATTTCGCACAGGAAGTCAACTTCGTTTCATCGCCTAATCCCGGTTACCAGTCCGGGCTGGCCATGCTCTCCTTCGTGGTGTTTGCCATCTTTGCTTACGGCGGTATTGAAGCCGTGGGTGGGCTGGTCGACAAAACCGAAAACCCGGAAAAGAACTTCGCCAAAGGCATTATTTTTGCCGCCATCGTCATTTCCATTGGCTACTCGCTGGCGATTTTCCTTTGGGGCGTCAGCACCAACTGGCAACAGGTGTTGAGCAATAACACCACCAACCTCGGCAACATTACCTACGTGCTGATGAAAAGCCTGGGGATGACGCTGGGCAACGCCAAGGATCTCGCGCCGGAAACGTCGGCCACACTAGGGGTCTGGTTTGCGCGGATTACCGGCCTGTCGATGTTCCTCGCCTATACGGGCGCGTTCTTCACGCTGATCTACTCGCCGCTGAAAGCGATTATTCAGGGGACACCAAAGGCGCTGTGGCCCGCACGTATGACGCAGCTGAATGCTGCCGGTATGCCTGCCAACGCGATGTGGATGCAGTGCCTGCTGGTATGCGTGTTTATTCTGCTGGTGTCCTTTGGCGGCGATACCGCATCGGCGTTTTATAACAAGCTGACCCTGATGGCGAACGTATCGATGACGCTTCCGTATCTGTTCCTGACGCTGGCGTTCCCGTTCTTTAAGGCGAAGCAGGATCTGGAGCGGCCGTTTGTGATCTTCAAAACCCGCGCGGCGACGCTGCTGGCGACCACTGTTGTGGTGCTGGTCGTCGCGTTCGCCAACATCTTTACCGTCATTCAGCCTGTGGTTGAGGCAAATGACTGGAACAGCACGCTGTGGATGGTTGGCGGACCGATCTTCTTCTCGCTGCTGGCAATGGGCATTTATGAGCATTACCGTCGTCGTTCGACGGCCTGTGTAGCAGAAGTGGCGTAAAGGATTGACCCCCTCCCGACGGGGAGGGGGATAGGATTACAAACTTCCCGCCGGGCGCGTGCGCGCCGCTGACGTCAACGTTCTTCCGGTCTTACGTCCGTCCAGCGTTTCCAGGCGCATCTGGAACGGTGGGAACGGCATATCAATTCCGTGTTCGCGGAAGCCAGCCAGAATCAGCTGGTGGATCTCATGGCGCAGCGGCATACGGTGTCCCATCTCCGCGGCATAGATACGCAGCTCGAAAATCTGAATCCCCTGCTGCAAATCAACCAGGAACACTTCCGGCGGCGGGTTGTCGATTACCAGCGAACACCGTTCAGCAGCCGTATACAGGATCTGCGTCACCTCTTCGCTGTTGGCATCCGACGGGGCGGGTACGGTCAGCACCACACGCGTGACGGAATCGGACAGCGACCAGTTGATAAACTGCTCGGTGATAAACGCCTTGTTCGGGACGATGATCTCTTTACGGTCCCAGTCGCTGATGGTGGTGGCGCGGGTGTTGATCCTGGTGACGCTGCCGGTCAGATCGCGGATAGTCACCGTATCGCCAATTCGGATCGGCTTTTCAAACAGAATGATCAGACCAGAAACGAAGTTGGCAAAGATCTCCTGTAAACCAAAGCCCAGGCCAACGGTCAGGGCGGCAACCAGCCATTGAAGTTTTGACCATTCGATACCAATCATCGAGAAGCCAACCAGCCCACCAAACAGCATGATTAAATACTTGGTGATGGTGGTGATCGCATAGCCCGTGCCGGGGGTTAAATCCAGATGCTGCAACAGCGCCAGCTCCAGCAGGGCAGGGAAGTTACGTATCAGCTGCGTGGTGATGATCAGCACCAGAATCGCAATCAGCACCGCCCCCAGGGTGATGGGCTCCAGGCTTTCGACCCCCTGCACCGTGGACGTCACATCCCACAACGAGATGTTCTCCAGGAAGCCAAACGCGGAGTGGATTTCCGACCACAGGAAGATCACCGACAGCAGGGCTACCAGCATCAGAATTGAGCGCACCAGCCGCAGGGACTGGGTACTGATCGCATCCAGATCCAGTTCGACGTCATCGGCGTCTGTCGTCCCTTCGGTGCTGTTGACGTGGTTCGGCTCTTCCTCGCCCCGCGCACGCTGGGCAAGAATTTCTGCGCGGCGATGTTTGGCACGGTCAAACGCCAGGCGACGACGCTGGATCAGCATGCCACGGCGGATCACATGGTAGACCACCAGCAGCAGGAACCAGATAGCGACCGACGTTTCCAGTCGTGCGAGCAGCGCCTGCGACGTGGCGAGATAACCGACCGCTGCCGCCAGCATCGCCGCCAGCGGTGCGCTGAGCAGCAGGTTCCACAGCAGGCGGTTAAACATGTTATCGCCACTGCCGGTCTTGTCGAGATAGAGCGGGATCCCGGCACGTTTCAGGCTGAGCGTCACCACCGCTAACGCCCCGCAGATAAGCATAAAGCACAGCCGTCCCAGCGAGCCGGAGAACTCCCGATCATTAAGATTATCGAACATGATCAACGCCATAATCAGCGGCACAATCAGCCCGATACTCATCAGGTAGTAACGCATCGCCCGCGCAACGCGATTACGCGGCCAGCCAAAGTGAGCGATGAACAGACCATTTGGCCGCGCAAACGTGGCGCAAATCATCACCACCCACAGCAGCGGAACGGTGGCGGTCACGCCATCGCCAATCGCGACGGCAAGCGGATAGGGCCAGGCTTCACGCAGGCCGTATCCGAGCGTCATCCACAGCACCGGCAGCGGAGACGCGACCAGAATTGACCAGAACACCGTACGCAGCGTCAGCCAGAAGTGATCCTGGGTCACTTTACCCACACGGGCGCTGGAGCGCTCAAGGAAACGGGTGAAGTGACGACGGGAATAAATACTGAAGCCCACCAGAATCAGCGCCCCCAGCAGCGGGAAGATGGTCTCCTTGCTGGTTATCATCATTACGCTGGCGAGACCCAGCTGGCTGAAGGTGTCCAGCGAAATGAGGCGGCGCAGGTCCTGAACGATCTCAATCGGCCAGGCGAAGGTCATCGGCCTCACGTCGGACGTCCAGAAAAGGTAACGGTGCGTGGCTTCGTTGACCTCTTTCAGCGCATCCTCCAGCTGGCTGTTTGACACTTTCAGCTTGGTCAGCTCCAGGATCAGCGTATCGCCCCCCTGTAACAGGGAATTGAGCAGTTCGCGTTGGGTGCGCAGCTGCGCTTCCAGAATACGACTTTGCTCGCCGGTGAGCGGCTGGCCGTCAGCCTGACGGATCTGGCGGATTTGCGGCTGCTTGTTGAGGAGGTCTTCATAATGAAGACGCTGAACGCGCAACTGCGCCATTTCAGTATCAAGCTGCTGCGGTTTTGGCATTTCTGGCAGACGGGCGACCTGTGCGCGTAACGCTTCGCCCAACAGGTTAGACGAGCCAAGCCACTGGGACTGTTCGCGCAACGTATTGAGCGCCTGACGAACCTGAAGGGTTTGATTGGTGGCCTGACGCTGCTGCGACGCGACCAAATCCATGCGCTGCGCCTGCTGATTCAGCGCGGCAGAAAGCTCGCGGTTAACCTTAAACTGGGCGACGATGCTGTCGGGCAGGTTAGCGCTGTTTTCGGCCAGTAATTCGGTGCTTTCCAGCGCACGTTCAGCTTCACGCTGACGCTGGCTGTTGAGTTGATTTCTGAGCGCCTGGAGATACGCATCCAGCTGCTGGCTCTGCTTCTGTGCCAGTTCGGAACGCATCCGCGACAGTTCCTGGCGGTTGTTTGCGGAAAGCTGCGCCAGCTCCAGTTCATCGACCAGCGCTTTAAGTCTGGCGGATTCCGCCTGTAGACCAAGATTTTGCGCCTGATTCTGCGGTGTGTTGCCTGTCTGCGTCCCGATGCGGCGTTCCACCTCATTTAGCTGACGGCGGGCATCGGTTTGCTGCTGTGGAAGCTGGCTGAGGGAATCGGCAATTTCACGCGCCCGTTCCTGCTCCTGTTGCGCCAGACGGCTTTTTTCCAGTAGCTGGCTGCTGACTTGCAGGATCTCCTGATTCAGCGCCTCGGACGTCATCCCCGCGGGGACCTGGCGTGGTTCATCGCGCAGGTTGTTGAGCTGCGAGCGCAGGGTCTGAGAGAGTTTGGGGAAGTTGTCGATAACCTGCTGATATTGCTGCGCGCGCTCAAGGGAACCCTTTCGTTCCTCAAGCGCGTTCAGTGCAGACTGGAGCGACTCAACGGTCTCCGGCTGAGCGGGTTTCGCCGCTTTAGCCTGCTCCAGCTCCTGGGTTATCTGTTTGGCGTCGGGGGCCGTCGCTGCGTACGCCCCCATGCTGAGGCACCAGGCCATCAGTAATACGATAATCGGGCGCACGTCAGCGATCCTTCTGTTGTTAGCCTTCGTCTTTTTTGTCGTCAACCAGCGGGCTGGCATCGTGCTCGGCTTTGAGCTCTTCTTCCGGCCACGGGGCAGGTGCAACGTCTGGCGTTGCAAAGACTTCAGTCGATACAGCCAGAGGCTGGCCGAGTTTGGTCACCGACAGGCTTTCCAGCCCGTCGACCAGGTTCACTTTACCCGGTGCGAACAGGTTGATCACCGTTGAGCCGAGCTTGAAGCGGCCCATCTCCTGGCCTTTCAGCAGGGCCACAGAACCGTCTTCTTCGCCGGCAGGCCAGGTCCAGCGCTTGATCACGCCTTCGCGTGGCGGAGTAATGGTGCCCGCCCAGACGGTTTCGATGCTGCCTACAATGGTAGCACCCACCAGAATCTGCGCCATTGGGCCAAATTCAGTATCAAACAGGCAGATGACGCGCTCGTTACGGGCAAACAGGTTAGGGACGTTTTGCGCAGTCAGATGGTTTACGGAGAACAGATCCCCCGGCACGTAGATCATCTCGCGCAGGATACCGTTACACGGCATATGCACGCGGTGGTAGTCGCGCGGGGAGAGATAGGTGGTCGCGAAAGTCCCGTTGCGGAACAGATCGGCCATCAGGTAGTTACCGGCCAGCAGCGCTTCCAGGCTGTAGTTATGGCCTTTCGCCTGCAAAATTTTGTCGTCTTCAATTTTACCCAGCTGGCTGATCACGCCGTCAGCAGGCATCACCAGCACGTTCGGGTCGGTATTCAGCGGGCGCACTTCGTCGCGCAGCGGACGCACAAAAAATTCGTTGAAGGTGCGGTAGCTTGCCGTATCCGGCTTCTGCGCTTCTTTCATGTCGACCTTGTAGTATTTCACGAACAGGTCGATGACCAGTTTGGTCAGCCAGCCCGCTCGTTTGCTCGCGCCCCAGCCCGCCAGGCGAGTGAGCCACAGTTTCGGCAGAATGTATTGAAGCGAAAGTTTAAATGAGTTTAACAAGGTAGCCTCCAGGCCATTGTTTTGTCGTTCCTGATCCGGCATTACGCTGCCGGAACCTGAAAAAAGGGGACGATTTTAGCGACGCTTAGCTTAGTTGTCAGTTATCAGAATCAGAAAAGTTTTTACGCGTTTTTACCTGGTCCATGCTTTCGAGAATACGGTGATAATTCTCGAAACGGGTTTCCGCAATTTCACCGTTCTCCACCGCTTCGCGGATGGCGCAGCCCGGATCGTTGTCATGTTTACAGTCGCGGTATTTGCAAGCGCCTAAATAGTCATGGAATTCGACAAATCCGTTAAAGATTTGTTCCGGCTCGAGGTGCCAGAGACCAAATTCACGCACGCCCGGGGAATCAATCACATCGCCGCCGTGCGGGAAGTGATAAAGACGTGAGGCGGTGGTGGTGTGCTGACCTAGGCCGGAGACGTCTGATACATCGTTGGTCAGGATCGCTTGCTGAAGGCCAAGCAGGTTATTAAGCAGACTCGATTTACCCACGCCGGACTGCCCTGCAAAGATGCTGATGCGGTCGGTTAACGCATCTTCTAACGGCTTCAGGCCATCTTTGGTGCGGCTGGATACCATCAAAACGCGATAACCAATATTGCGGTAGATGTCCATCTGCTCATTCACAAAGGCCATGGCCTCGTCATCCAGCAGATCGATTTTGTTCAGTACGATGAGCGGCTCAACCTGTAGCGTTTCGCAGGCCACCAGGTAACGGTCAATAATATTGAGCGAAAGCTCAGGTAAAATCGCCGAAACGATGACGATCTGGTTAATGTTGGCGGCAATGGGTTTTACGCCATCGTAGAAATCAGGACGGGTAAGTACCGACGTGCGTTCATGCACGGCTTCAACGATGCCTTTAACCGTTACCCCTTCCGCCGCCTCTTTGCCTGGACGCCAGACCACGCGGTCACCGGTCACCAGTGAACGGATGGTGCGACGGATATTGCAACGGTGGATATCCCCGTCGGCAGATTCGACATCGGCGTGCATGCCGAAGCGGCTAATCACAACGCCTTCTGTCGCTTCGCCAAACAGGTTGTCGTCGTAATCGGGCTTCTCCGTAGTGGTTTTAAGACGGCGCTGGTGATTGGCATTCACACGGCGCTGCTGCCCTTTGGAGAGTTTATTTTTACTCAATCGCGCTGGCTCCTGGTCGCCCATAGCGGGCAAAACCTCTATGATACACTCTAATTAATACTAGTTAACCTGCTACTGCCGGTTATGCGAGAAGGGTGGAAAATAACATGAGCGCGGACGAAAACAACCTGATTTGGATCGATCTGGAGATGACCGGCCTGGATCCCGAGCGCGATCGCATTATTGAGATCGCCACACTGGTCACCGATGCCAATCTCAATATTCTGGCGGAAGGCCCAACGATTGCCGTGCACCAGTCCGATGACCAGCTTGCGCTGATGGATGAGTGGAACGTGCGGACCCATACCGGCAGCGGGCTGGTGGAACGCGTGAAAGCCAGCACCCTGGGTGATCGCGAAGCGGAACTGGCAACGCTTGAATTTCTGAAGCAGTGGGTGCCAGCAGGAAAATCGCCTATCTGTGGCAACAGCATTGGTCAGGATCGTCGTTTCCTGTTTAAGTACATGCCGGAACTGGAGTCCTATTTCCACTACCGCTATCTGGACGTGAGCACCCTGAAAGAGCTGGCCCGTCGCTGGAAACCGGAAATTCTCGACGGCTTCACGAAGCAGGGGACGCACCAGGCAATGGACGACATCCGTGAGTCTGTTGCGGAGCTGGCGTACTATCGCGAAAACTTTATTAAGCTCTGATTTTGCGATCCGGCGCGTTGCGCAGCCTGGTTTTTGACGTTAAATTGTTCAGCTTGCCGATTAAATAAGCACTTGAACTGAATTTCAAAAAAATCGCTTTGAGGGGGGTTGCAGCTAAACGGATTTCTCGTATAATGCGCCTCCCGTAACGACAGAGAATTACACGTTACGACAGCAACAAAAGCAGTACAGATTTGCGGGAATAGCTCAGTTGGTAGAGCACGACCTTGCCAAGGTCGGGGTCGCGAGTTCGAGTCTCGTTTCCCGCTCCAAAATTTGAAAGTATCGCAAGATACGCATAGCACCAGAACACCCAAGCGGGAATAGCTCAGTTGGTAGAGCACGACCTTGCCAAGGTCGGGGTCGCGAGTTCGAGTCTCGTTTCCCGCTCCAAAATTTGAAAGTATCGCAAGATACGCATAGCACCAGAACACCCAAGCGGGAATAGCTCAGTTGGTAGAGCACGACCTTGCCAAGGTCGGGGTCGCGAGTTCGAGTCTCGTTTCCCGCTCCAAAATTTGAAAGTATCGCAAGATACGCATAGCACCAGAACACCCAAGCGGGAATAGCTCAGTTGGTAGAGCACGACCTTGCCAAGGTCGGGGTCGCGAGTTCGAGTCTCGTTTCCCGCTCCAAATTCTTCTTCTTCTCAAAATTATCCACAGCGAAATGCTTCGTTGGGGACGTTTTCTATTGTATTTGAAATACTCTTGTGAACAGAGTTATCCACAGAAAACGCGATAAAACCAGCCTGTACAAAATGTTAGCAGGGTGAATAATATATTCGTAACTCGATGAAATTAATCAAGAAATTTTGATTTCAAAATGTTATTGAGATCACTTGACCTGTTTGCCAGCGCTGATGGCGCCTGCATTCTTATTTTTATTCACAGCCTGTGAATATATCACACATCGCGTGGCAGCCCTTTTTCAATCACCCTGACCAGGCGCTGTTTCTTCGGTAACTGCACTTCTACCACGCCCGCATTTCGCTTTTCAATTTGCTGCGCAATCGCCCATTCTATGTGCTCATCAAGAAGTGGGTGCTCACCTCTCCGGCTTTCGAGTGCCTGAAGATTTGCTTCATCCCATGGGGCATTCCCCAGCGCAACGGCCACATTACGCAGCCAGCGCACGTGGCCGATGCGACGTATGGCGGAACCTTCCGTTACCTTCAGGAACCAGGCTTCGCTCCAGGCGAACAGTTCGATTAGCTGCGGGGCATGTAACGCCTTGCGCGGACTGAAGTCTTCTTCGTCCGTCAACTGTGAATAACGGTTCCACGGGCAAATCAGCTGGCAGTCATCACAGCCGTAGATGCGGTTGCCGATTAGCGGGCGAAATTCCTCTGGAATGGCGCCTTCCAGTTCGATGGTGAGATAGGAAATACAGCGGCGCGCATCAACGGTATACGGTTCAACAATAGCGCCTGTTGGGCAGATGGTCATACATGCCACACAACGGCCACAGCCTTCTTCCACCGGACCGTCTATCGGCAGGGGTAAATCAATCAGCAGTTCACCCAGGAAAAAGAACGAACCCGCATCGCGGCTTAAGATAAGTGAGTGCTTACCTGTCCAGCCAAGCCCCGCTTTTTCAGCGATCGGGCGCTCAAGAATAGGCGCAGAATCGACAAAGGGTCTAAAATTCAGCGAAACACAGTGCTGCTGAATGGTTTCCCCGAGCTTTTTTAGACGGTTGCGCAGAAGTTTGTGGTAGTCACGGCCCAGAGCGTATCGGCTGACGTAACCCAGTGAAGGATTTTTTAGCGTGCGCGCAAAGGCCGCGTTAGCGGGCAAATAGTTCATGCGTACGCTAATGACGCGCAACGTACCCGGCAACAGTTCGTGGGGGCGGGCACGCATCATACCGTGACGCGCCATCCACTCCATCTCGCCGTGGTATTGTTTATCCAGCCATGCCTGTAGCTTAGGCTCACTGGCAGAGAGATCGGTGTCAGTAATACCGACCTTCTGGAAGCCCAGTTCAGCACCCCACTGTTTTATTTTTTGCGCTAATTCATTGAGATCGAGGGGCTGTGACATGACGGACCATACTGTGAAGAAAAACCCCGCAAGTATACCACATTCCATCTGGCATGCGGATGACCTTCGTCGGGCCGAGAAAGAGGCCGCAGACAGCCTGGGCATTACCCTTTACGAACTGATGCAGCGTGCTGGCGAGGCGGCATTTAACGTGGCGCGCATGGCTTATCCGGATGCCTCGCACTACCTGATACTGTGCGGGCACGGCAATAACGGTGGTGATGGCTATGTGGTGGCTCGTCTTGCCGTGGCGGCGGGGCTACGCGTCACCCTGCTGGCGCTGGAGAGCGACAAGCCGCTACCAGAAGAAGCGGGCCTGGCCAGAGAGGCCTGGCTGAATGCGGGGGGCATCATTCATGCGCCTGATATCGTCTGCCCCGATGATGTTGACGTGATTGTTGATGGTCTGCTGGGGACGGGGCTGATGCGTGCGCCTCGCGATAATGTCGCCGCGCTGATTACGCGCGCTAATGCGCACCCCGCCCCGGTGGTGGCGCTGGATATTCCCTCCGGCCTGATGGCCCAAACCGGCGCGACGCCGGGCGAAGCAATCGAGGCTGCGCACACTGTGACCTTTATCGCCCTGAAACCGGGCCTGCTTACCGGTAAGGCACGGGATGTCGTGGGCACGTTACACCATACCGCCCTGGGGCTGGAAAACTGGCTGGCCGGACAGGATACTCACCTCACCCGCGTTGACGCCTCCCGGCTTACGCAGTGGCTGCCGCCGCGTCGGCCAACGTCCCATAAGGGCGACCATGGCCGGCTGGTCATTATTGGTGGCGATCACGGAACGGCAGGTGCGATTCGTATGACAGGAGAGGCCGCGTTGCGTTGCGGCGCCGGGTTGGTACGCGTGCTGACCCGCAGTGAAAATATTCCGCCGATAATTACCGCGCGTCCGGAATTAATGGTCCATGAACTTACCCCTGAGACGCTCGAAGAGAGCCTTGAATGGGCCGATGTGGTGGTGATCGGTCCGGGGCTTGGTCAGCAGAGTTGGGGTAAAGCGGCCCTGCAAAAGGTCGAGAATTTTCGTAAACCGATGCTGTGGGATGCCGACGCGCTTAACCTTCTGGCAATAAACCCGGATAAGCGTCACAATCGCATTCTGACGCCGCACCCCGGCGAAGCCGCACGGCTGCTTAACTGTAGCGTGGCAGAAATTGAAAGCGATCGCTTACTTTCTGCCCAACGTCTGGTAAAACGTTACGGAGGTGTTGCTGTTTTGAAAGGGGCGGGGACGGTCATTGCCAGCGATGATGCGACAGGCATTATTGATGCCGGTAATGCAGGCATGGCGAGCGGCGGTATGGGCGATGTGCTCTCTGGCATTATCGGCGCATTGCTCGGACAGAAACTTCCCCTTTATGATGCAGCCTGTGCTGGCTGTGTGGCCCACGGTGCGGCGGCTGACAGGCTGGCTGCCCGCTATGGAACGCGCGGTATGCTGGCCACCGATCTTTTTTGCACGCTGCGGCGTGTTGTTAACCCGGATGTGATTGACGTAGAAAATGACTAATCGAGCGATTCCTTTACCTGATGAACAAGCCACTTTAGATCTCGGCAAGCGCGTGGCGCAGGCCTGTCAGGGGGCGACCGTCATTTATCTGTATGGCGATTTAGGCGCGGGTAAAACAACCTTCAGCCGTGGCTTTTTGCAGGCGTTAGGCCATAACGGGAACGTAAAAAGCCCGACCTATACGCTGGTAGAACCGTACACATTTGAAAATATCATGGTGTACCACTTTGATTTATATCGTCTTGCGGATCCTGAGGAGCTGGAATTTATGGGGATCCGCGATTACTTTGCCAACGACGCCATCTGCCTGGTAGAGTGGCCGCAACAAGGTGCGGGTGTGCTGCCTGACCCGGATGTCGAAATTCACTTAGATTACCAGGCACAAGGGCGTGAGGCGCGCATCAGTGCGGTTTCCTCATCAGGCTGTTCCTTACTGGCGCGTTTAGCCGGTTGAGCGTAGGGATAACGGGATGATTAATCGCGTTAAAGGTTGGGTGTTGGCTGCCACGGTCCTGCTGTGCGCGCAGGCCGGGGCGGCCAGCCTCTCGGATATTCAGGTGTCGAATGGCGATAGCCAGGCCCGTATTACGTTCAGCTTTATGGGCGATCCTGAATATGCTTTCTCACAAATCGACAGCCGTAGCGTGGCGCTCGATATTAAACAGACCGGGGTGATCCAGGGGCTGCCGCTCCAGTTCAGCGGTAATAATCTGGTGAAAAGCATCCGTTCGGGGACGCCGAAGGATGCGCAGTCTCTGCGTCTGGTGGTCGATCTCACCGAAAAAGGCAAAACGAAGGCGGTTAAGCAGCAAAACGGCGCGAACTATACGGTGGTCTTCACCATCAATGCTGATGTGCCGCCACCACCACCGCCTGCACCGGTTGTGGCAAAACGCGTGGAAGCGCCGGTTTATACCCCGCGTCCGTCAGAGCCAGCCCGTAATCCGTTTAAATCACAAAATGACCGACTTACCGCCGTGACCAGCAGCAACACGGTGACGCGTCCGGCGGTCAGCGCGCGGCGTACGCCGGTCAGTGGCGACAAGGTGATTATCGCCATTGACGCCGGACACGGCGGGCAAGATCCTGGCGCGATTGGCCCGGGCGGCACGCGGGAGAAAAACGTCACTATCGCCATTGCCCGTAAGCTGCGTACGCTTCTGAATGACGATCCGATGTTTAAAGGGGTCATGACCCGCGACGGAGATTATTTTATTTCGGTGATGGGTCGCTCGGATGTAGCGCGTAAGCAAAACGCCAACTTCCTGGTGTCGATTCACGCGGATGCTGCGCCAAACCGTAACGCCACCGGTGCGTCGGTATGGGTGCTGTCGAACCGTCGCGCCAACAGTGAAATGGCGAACTGGCTTGAAGAGCACGAGAAGCAGTCTGAACTGTTAGGCGGGGCAGGGGATGTGCTGGCAAACAGTCAGGCGGATCCGTATCTCAGCCAGGCAGTGCTGGATTTACAATTCGGTCATTCTCAGCGTGTCGGGTATGATGTCGCCACTAACGTACTGAACCAGCTGCAAAGCATTGGATCGCTGCATAAGCGTCGTCCGGAGCATGCGAGCCTCGGTGTCCTGCGTTCGCCGGATATTCCGTCGATTCTGGTGGAGACGGGCTTTATCAGTAATCACGGCGAAGAGCGTTTACTGGGAAGCGACAGCTATCAGCAGCAAATTGCCGAAGCGATTTACAACGGTCTGCGTAAATACTTTGACGCGCATCCGCTTCAGTCTGCGCCGCAGGGCGGGGCAGCCCAGACGGCAAGCGCCGCGCTGCCGGGTGAAATGACCGCGACTAATTAAGGAGAGTTCATGCCGATTCAGGTTCTACCGCCGCAGCTCGCGAACCAAATCGCCGCCGGTGAGGTGGTGGAACGCCCTGCATCGGTAGTGAAAGAGCTGGTGGAAAACAGCCTCGATGCGGGGGCGACCCGCATCGATATCGATATCGAACGCGGAGGCGCAAAGCTCATCCGCATTCGTGACAACGGCTGTGGCATCAAAAAGGACGAACTGGCGCTGGCGCTGGCGCGTCATGCCACCAGTAAAATTGCGTCACTCGACGATCTGGAAGCGATTATCAGCCTGGGTTTTCGCGGCGAAGCGCTGGCCAGTATCAGCTCCGTTTCCCGCTTAACGTTGACCTCCCGCACGGCCGACCAGCAGGAAGCCTGGCAGGCCTACGCTGAAGGGCGCGATATGGACGTCACGGTGAAACCGGCGGCGCACCCGGTCGGCACTACCCTTGAAGTGCTGGATCTGTTCTACAACACCCCCGCTCGCCGCAAGTTTATGCGAACCGAGAAGACCGAATTCGGACATATCGACGAGATCATCCGCCGCATTGCGCTGGCGCGTTTTGATGTCACCCTTAACCTCAGCCATAACGGTAAGGTGATGCGCCAGTACCGTGCGGTAGCGGAAGGCGGGCAAAAGGAGCGTCGGCTGGGGGCCATCTGCGGCACACCGTTTCTGGAAAAAGCGCTGGCCATTGAGTGGCAGCATGGCGATCTGGCCCTGCGCGGCTGGGTTGCCGATCCGAACGCCAGCAGCGCCGCGTTCGCTGAAATTCAGTACTGCTATGTGAATGGCCGCATGATGCGTGACCGCCTGATTAATCACGCCATTCGCCAGGCCTGCGAAGATAAGCTCGGCGCCGATCAACAGCCCGCCTTTGTTCTTTATCTGGAGATCGACCCGCATCAGGTTGACGTTAACGTTCACCCCGCCAAGCATGAGGTGCGCTTCCACCAGTCGCGCCTGGTGCATGATTTTATCTATCAGGGCGTTGCCGCTGTATTGCAGCAGCAGGCAGAGCCAGAGTTGCCGCTGGCAAAAGAAGAACCGGCGCCGCGCCCACTGCCGGAAAACCGCGTGGCGGCCGGGCGTAACCATTTTGCTGAACCGGCGGTAGCACGCGAGCCAGCTGCCCCACGTTTATCCCCGGCGGGCAACGCACCGCGACCAACCGGCGCTAACTATCCCAACGCTCAGCCGGGCTATCAAAAACAGCAGGGAGCGCTGTACCGTAAACTGCTGGATACCCCGGCGGTAGAGCATAAAGAGCACATCACGGTTTCAACCCCCTCTCTGGATGGTCATAGCCAGAGTTTTGGTCGGGTGCTGACCATTGTTGCTCCCGACATGGCGTTGCTCGAACGCGAAGGTAAACTGCTGTTGCTGGCCCTTTCCGTAGCGGAGCGCTGGCTCAAACAGGCGCAATTAACCCCGGGGGTGAATGCCGCCTGCGCGCAGCCGCTGTTGATTCCCGTTCGCCTGAAAATATCCCCTGAAGAAATAGGGGTTTTGCGACGGGTGCAGACGCAACTGGCCGAAATGGGGATTGAAATCGTACTGGACGCGCAGCATGTGACAATTCGCGCAGTGCCTTTACCCTTACGCCAACAAAATTTACAAAACTTGATTCCTGAACTGATAGGCTACCTGGCGCAGCAAACGACGTTTGATGCCGCCGATACCGCGCAGTGGATCGCCCGCCATCTGGCCAGCGAACATGCACCGTGGAGTATGGCGCAGGCGATCACCGTGCTGGCGGAGGTGGAACGCCTCTGTCCGCAGCTGGTGAAAGCACCACCAGGTGGCTTGTTACAACCTGTTGATTTACAAACGGCGATGACCGCCCTGAAACATGACTGATGTAAGTAAGGCGAGCCTGCCAAAGGCAATTTTTTTAATGGGCCCAACGGCCTCTGGCAAAACAGCGTTAGCCATTGAGTTACGTAAAGTTTTGCCAGTAGAGTTGATTAGCGTAGATTCTGCCCTCATTTATCGAGGGATGGACATCGGCACGGCGAAGCCCAACGCAGACGAACTGCGTGCAGCGCCGCACCGTTTGCTGGATATTCTCGACCCGGCACAGGCTTACTCCGCAGCAGATTTTCGCCGCGATGCCTTAGCCGAGATGGCCGAGATTACCGCCGCGGGACGCATACCGCTACTGGTTGGCGGAACCATGCTCTACTTCAAGGCGCTGCTGGAGGGGTTATCGCCTCTGCCATCGGCCGATCCGGAAGTAAGAGCGAAGATTGAGCAGCAGGCGGCAGAGCAGGGGTGGGACGTTTTGCACAGGCAACTGGAGGAGATTGACCCGGTTGCCGCAGCGCGGATCCACCCAAACGATCCGCAAAGGCTTTCCCGGGCACTGGAAGTTTTTTTCATTTCGGGTAAAACTTTAACGGAACTGACGCAAACGTCAGGAGACGCTCTGCCGTATCAGGTGCATCAGTTCGCCATCGCCCCGGCGAGCCGTGAACTGCTCCATCAACGAATTGAGCAGCGTTTTCATCAGATGTTGGCTTCAGATTTTGAAGCAGAAGTGCGGGCGCTTTTTGCCCGTGGAGATTTGCATACGGACATGCCTTCCATTCGTTGTGTGGGATACCGCCAGATGTGGTCGTATCTTGAAGGTGAGATTTCATACGATGAAATGGTTTATCGAGGTGTTTGCGCCACGAGACAGTTAGCGAAGCGCCAGATCACCTGGTTGCGCGGTTGGGAGGGGGTTCACTGGTTAGACAGTGAAAAACCACAACAGGCGTTAAACGAAGTGATTGAGGTTGTTGGTGATATCGCTGACTGAATGTGTACAATTAAGCCGTATCGTGCGCAATTTTTCAGAATCGCAAGGTTCTAAGTACAAAACAAGCATATAAGGAAAAGATAGAATGGCTAAGGGGCAATCTTTACAAGATCCGTTCCTGAACGCATTGCGTCGGGAGCGTGTTCCAGTTTCTATTTATTTGGTGAATGGTATTAAGCTGCAAGGTCAGATTGAGTCTTTCGATCAGTTCGTGATCCTGTTGAAAAACACGGTCAGCCAGATGGTCTATAAGCACGCGATTTCTACTGTTGTTCCGTCCCGTCCGGTATCTCATCACAGCAATAACGCTGGCGGCGGCACTGGCAGTAACTACCATCACGGCAGCAACGCGCAGGGTTCATCTGCACCTGCGCAGGACAGCGAAGAAACCGAATAAGGTTTTGGGCTGTTATCCACACGGGGAGCCAGGGATCCTGCGTTCCCCGCTGATCTTTTTAGAGAGGTTTACGCTTGTTTGACCGTTATGACGCCGGTGAGCAGGCGGTGCTGGTACACATCTATTTTTCGCAAGACAAAGATATGGAAGACCTCCAGGAGTTTGAATCTCTGGTCTCTTCCGCCGGTGTCGAAGCAATGCAGGTGATTACCGGTAGCCGTAAAGCGCCGCACCCGAAGTACTTTGTTGGTGAAGGTAAAGCAGTTGAAATTGCGGATGCCGTAAAAGCAACCGGCGCATCTGTTGTGCTGTTTGATCATGCGCTGTCTCCGGCTCAGGAACGTAACCTGGAAGCTCTCTGCGAATGCCGTGTTATCGATCGCACGGGGTTGATCTTAGATATTTTTGCTCAGCGTGCGCGTACCCACGAGGGTAAATTGCAGGTTGAGCTGGCGCAGTTGCGCCATCTGGCGACGCGTCTGGTGCGTGGCTGGACACACCTTGAAAGACAAAAAGGCGGGATTGGTTTGCGCGGCCCGGGTGAAACCCAGCTCGAAACCGACCGCCGTTTGCTGCGTGGTCGTATAACCCAGATCCTTTCACGTCTGGAACGTGTTGAGAAACAGCGCGAGCAGGGGCGTCGGGCGCGAACGAAAGCCGACATCCCAACGGTGTCGCTGGTGGGCTATACCAACGCCGGTAAATCCACCCTGTTTAACCAGATAACCGAGGCCCAGGTGTATGCCGCAGACCAGCTGTTTGCGACCCTGGACCCAACCTTGCGCCGTATTGACGTCGCAGACGTCGGTGAAACGGTGCTGGCGGATACCGTCGGGTTTATCCGTCATCTGCCGCACGATCTGGTGGCAGCGTTTAAAGCGACGTTGCAGGAGACGCGGCAGGCGACTCTCCTGCTGCACGTCATTGATGCGGCTGACGTACGCGTGCAGGAGAACATCGACGCGGTGAACGTGGTGCTCGAAGAGATCGACGCCCACGAAATCCCAACGCTGTTGGTGATGAACAAGATCGATATGCTGGACGATTTCGAACCGCGTATCGACCGAGATGAAGAGAACAAACCGATTCGGGTCTGGCTGTCTGCTCAGGCCGGGATTGGTGTGCCACTGCTTTTCCAGGCTTTGACAGAACGTCTTTCCGGTGAGGTAGCTCAGCACACGCTGCGACTGCCGCCACAGGAAGGCAGGCTGCGCAGCCGGTTTTATCAGCTTCAGGCGATAGAAAAAGAGTGGATGGAGGATGACGGCAGCGTGGGGATGCAGGTGCGTATGCCGATCGTTGACTGGCGTCGCCTCTGTAAACAAGAACCTGCGCTGGCGGACTATATCGTCTGATCAGAAAGGGGAAGCCTGAAAAATTCGCCCTTGCATAACAAATATGGAGCATATACATGGCGTGGAATCAGCCCGGTAATAACGGACAAGACCGCGACCCGTGGGGAAGCAGCAATAATCAAGGCGGCAACTCTGGGGGAAATGGCAACAAAGGTGGTCGCGAGCAGGGGCCGCCGGATCTGGATGATATCTTCCGCAAACTGAGCAAAAAGCTTGGTGGCCTTGGCGGAGGAAAAGGTTCTGGCTCGGGTGGCAACGCCACTCAGAGTCCGCGCCCGCCAATGGGTGGCCGCGTGGTGGGCATTGTCGCCGCTGCGGTGGTAATCATCTGGGCAGCCAGCGGGTTCTACACCATTAAAGAAGCAGAACGCGGCGTGGTCACCCGTTTCGGTAAGTTCAGCCATCTGGTTGAGCCGGGCCTGAACTGGAAGCCGACCTTCATTGATGACGTGACCGCGGTTAACGTGGAGTCCGTCCGTGAACTGGCCGCCTCTGGCGTAATGCTGACCTCTGACGAGAACGTGGTGCGCGTTGAGATGAACGTGCAGTACCGCGTGACCGATCCGGAGCGTTATCTGTTTAGCGTGACCAGTGCCGATGACAGCCTGCGTCAGGCGACCGACAGCGCCCTGCGTGGCGTGATCGGCAAATACACCATGGACCGTATCCTGACCGAAGGTCGTACCGTTATTCGTAGCGATACCCAGCGTGAGCTGGAAGAGACTATCCGTCCGTACAACATGGGTATCACCCTGCTGGACGTCAACTTCCAGGCTGCACGTCCGCCGGAAGAGGTGAAAGCCGCGTTTGACGATGCGATTGCCGCGCGTGAAAACGAACAGCAGTACATCCGTGAAGCGGAAGCGTACACCAACGAAGTTCAGCCGCGTGCTAACGGTCAGGCGCAACGTATTCTGGAAGAAGCGCGTGCGTATAAGACCCAGACCATCCTGGAAGCACAGGGTGAAGTGGCTCGCTTCGCGAAGATCCTGCCGGAATATAAAGCCGCGCCGGAAATTACCCGTGAGCGTCTCTATATCGAGACCATGGAAAAAGTGCTGAGCCATACGCGTAAAGTGCTGGTTAATGATAACAAAGGCGGAAACCTGATGGTTCTGCCGCTGGATCAGATGCTGAAAGGCGGTTCTGCACCGGCAGCAAAAGACAACAGCGGTGCGAACAACCTGCTGCGTCTGCCACCGGCCTCGTCTGGCAGCGCCAGCGCGAACACAACGCCTTCTTCGAACGATGGTGACATTATGGACCAACGCCGTGCTAACGCGCAGCGTAACGACTACCAGCGTCAGGGGGAATAAGGATGCGTAAGTCAGTTATTGCGATCATCATCATCGCACTGGTCGTGCTCTACACCTCCATCTTTGTGGTGAAAGAGGGCGAGCGTGGGATCAAGTTCCAGTTCAGCAGCGTCGTGCGTGACGGCGACAAGCGTCCGGTGATTTATGAGCCGGGTCTGCACTTCAAGATCCCGTTCATTCAGTCAGTGAAAACGCTTGATGCGCGTATCCAGACCATGGATAACCAGGCCGATCGTTTCGTGACCAAAGAGAAGAAAGACCTGATCGTTGATTCCTACATCAAATGGCGCATCAGCGATTTCAGCCGCTACTTCCTGGCAACCGGGGGTGGCGACGTTTCTCAGGCAGAAGTGCTGCTGAAACGTAAGTTCTCTGACCGTCTGCGTTCTGAAATTGGTCGTCTGGATGTGAAAGACATCGTGACCGATTCCCGCGGTCGTTTGACGCTGGAAGTGCGTGATGCGCTGAACTCCGGTTCTGCGGGCACCGAGGATGAAGTTGAAACCCCGGCGGCAGACGATGCGATTGCCAAAGCGGCTGAACGTGTTCAGGCTGAAACTAACGGTAAAGTGCCGGTGATCAACCCGAACAGTATGGCGGCACTGGGTATCGAAGTGGTTGACGTGCGTATCAAGCAGATCAACCTGCCAGCGGAAGTGTCCGAGGCGATCTACAACCGTATGCGCGCCGAGCGTGAAGCGGTAGCCCGTCGTCACCGTTCACAGGGTCAGGAAGAAGCGGAAAAACTGCGTGCCGCAGCGGACTACGAAGTCACCAAGACGCTTGCAGAGTCTGAGCGTCAGGGCCGTATCCTGCGCGGTGAAGGTGATGCGGAAGCCGCGAAGCTGTTCGCCGATGCGTTCAGCCAGGATCCAGACTTCTACGCCTTTATCCGTAGCCTGCGCGCTTACGAGAATAGCTTCCAGAGCAACCAGGATGTGATGGTGCTCAGCCCGGACAGCGATTTCTTCCGTTATATGAAGACGCCGACTAACGCAACGCGATAAACTCAGGCTCGTTTGAGTATTCAAACCACCGCTCCCCACGGAGCGGTGGTTTTCTTTTATAAGGATGAAAAATGAATTCCACGATCTGGCTTGCGCTGGCCCTCGTTCTGGTGCTGGAAGGCCTCGGCCCGATGCTCTATCCCCGCGCATGGCGTCGAATGATCGCCACGATGAGCCAACTGCCGGATAATATTTTGCGTCGTTTTGGCGGTGGTCTTGTGGTTGCGGGTATCGTTATCTACTACATGTTGAGGAAAACGATTGGCTGATCAAAAACTAACCGCAATCGGCATATTTTAGGGTCAAAAAGTGCTGTATATCTGAAAAAGCGATGGTAGAATCCATTTTTAAGCAAACGGTGATTTTGAAAAAAATGGGTAACAACGTCGTCGTACTGGGCACCCAATGGGGTGACGAAGGTAAAGGGAAGATTGTTGATCTTCTGACTGAACGGGCTAAATATGTTGTACGCTACCAGGGCGGTCACAACGCAGGCCATACTCTCGTAATCAACGGTGAAAAAACCGTCCTCCATCTTATTCCATCAGGCATTCTTCGCGAAAACGTCACCAGCATCATCGGTAACGGCGTTGTGCTGTCTCCTGCTGCGCTGATGAAAGAGATGAAAGGTCTGGAAGACCGTGGTATCCCTGTTCGTGAGCGTCTGCTGCTCTCCGAAGCCTGCCCGCTGATCCTGGATTATCATGTGGCGCTGGACGTGGCGCGTGAAAAAGCGCGTGGCGCGAAAGCGATCGGCACCACCGGTCGTGGTATCGGCCCGGCTTACGAAGATAAAGTTGCACGTCGCGGTCTGCGCGTGGGCGATCTCTTCGACAAAGCGACCTTTGCTGAAAAACTGAAGGAAGTGATGGAATATCATAACTTCCAGCTGGTGAATTTCTACAAAGCCGAAGCCGTTGACTACCAGAAAGTGCTGGATGACGTAATGGCGATTGCCGACATTCTGACCGGTATGGTTGTTGATGTGTCCGATCTGCTGGACCAGGCGCGCAAGCGTGGCGATTTCGTCATGTTCGAAGGCGCGCAGGGTACGTTGCTGGACATCGACCACGGTACCTATCCGTACGTAACCTCTTCTAACACCACCGCAGGTGGCGTGGCAACCGGCTCCGGCCTGGGCCCGCGTTATGTCGATTACGTTCTGGGCATCATCAAAGCGTACTCCACTCGCGTGGGTGCAGGCCCATTCCCGACCGAGCTGTTTGATGAAACCGGCGAGTTCCTTTGCAAGCAGGGTAACGAGTTTGGCGCGACCACCGGTCGTCGTCGTCGTACCGGCTGGCTGGACGCCGTTGCCGTGCGTCGCGCAGTACAGATCAACTCCCTGTCTGGTTTCTGCCTGACCAAGCTGGACGTGCTGGACGGTCTGAAAGAAGTGAAAATCTGCGTAGGCTACCGTATGCCAGATGGCCGCGAAGTGACCACCACTCCGCTGGCAGCTGACGACTGGGAAGGCATTGAGCCAATCTACGAAACCATGCCGGGCTGGTCTGAGACCACCTTCGGTGTGAAAGAGCGTAGTGGCCTGCCGCAGGCGGCGCTGGATTACATCAAGCGCATTGAAGAACTGACCGAAGTGCCGATCGATATTATTTCTACCGGCCCGGATCGTACTGAAACGATGATCCTGCGCGACCCGTTCGACGCATAATCTTCGTGACTGCTGGCCTGCGGGGAGATCCGTAGGCCGGATAAGCGTAGCGCCATCCGGCGACCGCTCCTGGATCTCCGCTTTTTCGCCCCGTCTGTCAAATAAATTAGCCGCTAACTATCTGGCTGGTTTATCATCATTAATGAATATCTCTGCGGTTTGACCGCGTTTTCCCTTTTTTCCTGAGGTTGATGTGCAGTTAACAAGTTTCACCGATTACGGCTTACGCGCGCTGATTTACATGGCGTCGTTACCCGATGGGAAGATGACCAGCATCTCTGAAGTCACAGAGGTGTACGGTGTGTCCCGTAATCATATGGTCAAAATAATCAATCAACTTAGTCGTGCCGGATACGTTGCTGCCGTCCGCGGGAAGAATGGAGGGATCCGTCTCGGTAAACCGGCACAGAGTATCCGTATTGGCGATGTGGTACGTGAACTGGAGCCTCTCTCTCTGGTGAACTGTAGCAGCGCGTTCTGCCACATTACGCCCGCATGCCGCCTGAAACAGGCGCTTTCAACGGCCGTGCAAAGTTTTCTCAAGGAACTGGATAACTACACGCTGGCCGATTTGGTTGAAGAGAATCAACCGCTTTATAAATTATTGCTGGTGGAATGAAGAAAATTTCCACCGGAGCTGACAACGGAGGAACCGACATGTCACACGATCCTTTCCAGGAACGCGAAGCCGAAAAATACGCGAATCCTATCCCCAGCCGCGAGTTCATCATTGAACACTTAACAAAACGCGAAAAACCCGCCAATCGTGAAGAACTTGCCGTTGAATTAAACATTGAAGGTGAAGAGCAAATTGAAGCCCTTCGCCGCCGCCTGCGCGCCATGGAGCGCGACGGGCAGCTGGTCTTTACCCGCCGCCAGTGCTACGCGCTGCCAGAACGCCTCGACCTGCTGAAAGGTACCGTTATTGGTCACCGTGATGGTTTTGGTTTCCTGCGCGTGGAAGGCCGTAAGGACGACCTGTACCTCTCATCCGAACAGATGAAGATGTGTATCCACGGCGACCAGATCCTGGCGCAACCGCTGGGTGCAGACCGTAAAGGCCGCCGCGAAGCGCGCGTGGTCCGCGTGCTGGTGCCAAAAACCAGCCAGATTGTGGGCCGTTACTTTACTGATGCGGGCGTAGGCTTTGTGGTGCCGGACGACAGCCGTCTGAGCTTCGATATCCTGATCCCGCCTGAAGAGGTGATGGGCGCGCGCATGGGCTTTGTGGTGGTGGTCGAACTCACCCAGCGCCCAACCCGTCGCACCAAAGCGGTAGGTAAAATCGTCGAAGTGCTGGGCGATAACATGGGCACCGGTATGGCCGTCGATATGGCGCTGCGTACTCATGAAATTCCATACGTCTGGCCGAAAGCGGTGGAAGATCAGATTGAAAACCTGCGCGAAGAAGTGCCTGAAGAGTCCAAAGCAGGACGCGTGGATCTGCGCGATTTGCCGCTGGTTACCATTGATGGTGAAGACGCCCGCGACTTTGATGATGCCGTGTACTGCGAGAAAAAACGCGGTGGCGGCTGGCGTCTGTGGGTGGCCATCGCTGATGTGAGCTATTACGTGCGTCCGCACACGCCGCTGGATAACGAAGCGCGCAGCCGCGGTACGTCGGTCTACTTCCCGTCGCAGGTTGTACCGATGCTGCCAGAAGTGCTCTCTAACGGCCTCTGTTCCCTCAACCCACAGGTGGACCGCCTGTGTATGGTCTGCGAAATGACCATCTCCAGCAAGGGACGTCTGACGGGTTATAAGTTCTACGAAGCGGTAATGAGTTCCCATGCGCGCCTGACCTACACCAAGGTCTGGCATATGTTGCAGGGCGACCAGGATCTGCGCGAACAGTACGCGCCGCTGGTCAAACACATCGAAGAACTGCACAACCTCTATAAAACGCTGGATCAGGCGCGCGAAGAGCGCGGTGGGATCTCGTTTGAGAGTGAAGAGGCGAAGTTCATCTTCAACGCTGAGCGTCGTATCGAGCGCATTGAACAGACCCAGCGTAACGATGCGCACAAGCTGATTGAAGAGTGTATGATCCTGGCGAACATCTCGGCGGCACGTTTCGTTGAGAAAGCCAAAGAGCCTGCGCTGTTCCGTATTCACGACAAGCCAACCACGGAAGCCGTGACCTCGTTCCGCTCCGTGCTGGCTGAACTCGGTCTGGAGCTGCCTGGCGGTAATAAGCCTGAACCACGCGATTACGCCGAGCTGCTGGTATCGATCAGCGATCGTCCTGACGCGGAAATGCTGCAAACCATGCTGCTGCGCTCCATGAAGCAGGCGATTTACGATCCGGAAAACCGGGGCCACTTTGGTCTGGCGTTGCAGTCTTACGCGCACTTTACCTCGCCGATCCGCCGTTATCCGGATCTGTCCCTGCACCGTGCTATCAAGTATCTGCTGGCGCACGAGCAGGGTCACAAAGGCAACACGACCGAAACCGGGGGGTATCACTACTCCATGGAAGAGATGCTGCAACTGGGCCAGCACTGTTCCATGACCGAGCGTCGTGCGGATGAAGCGACGCGCGACGTGGCGGACTGGCTGAAGTGTGACTTTATGCTGGATCAGGTAGGTAACGTCTTTAAAGGCGTGATTGCCAGCGTCACCGGCTTTGGTTTCTTCGTTCGTCTGGATGAGCTGTTTATCGACGGTCTGGTGCACGTTTCCAGCCTCGATAACGATTACTACCGCTTCGACCAGGTCGGACAACGTCTGATCGGCGAATCCGGCGGCCAGACCTACCGTCTGGGCGATCGGGTGGAAGTGAAGGTTGAAGCCGTGAATATGGACGACCGTAAAATCGACTTCAGCCTCATCTCAAGCGAGCGTGCTCCGCGTAACGTCGGGAAAACCGAGCGTGAGAAAGCGAAAAAAGGCGGCAACGCTAAAGCGGGCGGCAAGCGACGTCAGGCAGGTAAAAGAGTAAACTTTGAGCCAGACAGCGCCTTCCGTGGCGAGAAGAAGCAAAAGCCCAAGGCGGCGAAAAAAGACGCCCGAAAAGCGAAAAAGCCGTCGACTAAGACTCAAAAAATAGCGGCCGCGACCAAAGCGAAGCGTGCGGCGAAGAAACAGCAGGCGGAGTAATTTCCCCTCACCCTGACCCTCTCCCCAACGGGAGAGGGAAAATATTTATTATGAGAACCATCAATGAGTGAAATGATTTACGGCATCCACGCGGTGCAGGCCCTGCTGGAGCGCGCGCCGGAGCGTTTTCAGGAAGTTTTTATTCTGAAAGGGCGTGAAGACAAACGTCTGATGCCGCTGATCCACGCGCTGGAAGCGCAGGGCGTAGTGATCCAGCTGGCGAACCGCCAGTATCTGGATGAGAAAAGCGAAGGTGCTGTACACCAGGGCATTATCGCGCGCGTGAAGCCGGGCCGTCAGTATCAGGAGAACGATCTGCCCGATCTGATCGCTGAGCTGGATAACCCGTTCTTCCTGATCCTCGATGGCGTAACCGACCCGCACAACCTCGGCGCGTGCCTGCGTAGCGCCGATGCAGCAGGCGTGCATGCGGTGATTGTGCCGAAAGATCGCTCCGCGCAGCTGAACGCTACCGCTAAAAAAGTGGCCTGCGGCGCGGCGGAAAACGTTCCTTTGATCCGCGTGACCAACCTGGCGCGCACCATGCGTCTGTTGCAGGAAGAGAATATCTGGATCGTGGGAACAGCCGGTGAAGCGGATCACACCCTGTACCAGAGCAAAATGACCGGCCGTATGGCGCTGGTGATGGGTGCGGAAGGTGAAGGCATGCGTCGTCTGACGCGCGAGCACTGCGATGAGCTGATCAGCATCCCGATGGCGGGCAGCGTATCGTCCCTGAACGTTTCTGTTGCGACGGGTATCTGCCTGTTTGAAGCGGTGCGTCAGCGGGGGTAGATTGTGGTGCCGGGTGGCGGCTTCGCCTTACCCGGCCTACAAAGGCACGGTACCGTAGGCCCGGTAAGCGTAGCGCCACCGGGCATTAACTTCACTCCTCCAGTGACCGCAAATGGTCATCCTTCCTCAGCGTCATCAGCGCGAAAATACTCACCACCGCCGTTGCCATCACGTAGTACGCCGGAATATCGAGGTTGCCCGTCTCTTTAATCAGCCCGGTAATAATCAGCCCCGCACAGCCGGAGAAGATCGCATTCGACAGAGAATAGGCCAGCCCCAGCCCGGTATAACGCACGCGCGTCGGGAACATCTCAGACAGCATGGCTGGCCCCGGCCCTGCCAGCATTCCCACCAGACCGCCCGCAATCAGCACCACAATCGCTTTGACCGCCAGCGTGCTGGACTCCGCCTGCAAAATTTTCAGCAGCGGCAGGGCGAGGATCAGCAGGAGCACGGTGGCGATAATCATCACCGTTCGCCGCCCGATCCTGTCGCTCAGCATGCCCGACGGAATGATCGTGAGCG
The DNA here is from genome assembly GCF_049238105.1 of Enterobacter cloacae complex sp. IR5418. Taxonomy (NCBI): domain Bacteria; kingdom Pseudomonadati; phylum Pseudomonadota; class Gammaproteobacteria; order Enterobacterales; family Enterobacteriaceae; genus Enterobacter; species Enterobacter cloacae complex sp. IR5418. Next base: position 52,500 of record NZ_JBMKHS010000010.1, read on the forward strand.
CAAATCCAATGTTTGAAATCACCGCAATCAGCAGCGCCTGGTTAAAACCGGTATGCAGCGCAGATTGCAGATAGGTCGGCATAATCACCAGATAGGTGTAACCCGCCGCAGACCAGACCATCACGCGGCCAATGCCCATCAGGATGGTTTTGAACGTGGCGGCGGTGCTGGCCTGAGTCACAACCGGTTTTTCCTGTTGCTTAACAAAGCTCGGCGTTTCTTCCATGCTTACCCGCAGCCATAGCGCGACCGCCCCCATCGGCAGCGCCAGAAAGAACGGAATACGCCAGCCCCAGTCGTGCAGGGCTTCAGGGGAAAGAAGAACAGAGAGCAACGCGACAATGCCTGCGCCCGCTAACAGCCCGAGCGCCACGGTGAAGGACTGCCATGCCCCGTAAAGACCGCGCTTGCCGCGCGGGGCGAACTCCGTCATCAGCGAAACCGCACCGCCATACTCACCGCCTGCGAACAGTCCTTGCAGAATACGCAGGAGCGTCACGATCAGCGGCGCGGCAATCCCGATACTGGCGTAGACTGGTACAATGCCGATGGCAGCGGTGGCGAGCGTCATCAATACCAGCACAATAATCAGCGTCGGTTTGCGGCCAATCCTGTCGCCAATGCGGCCAAAGACCACTGCACCCAGCGGGCGGAAGAAGAAAGCGATGGCGAACGAGGCCCAGGTGAGGATCAGGCTGGTAAGCTCCGCTTCCCCCTCAAGCTGGAAGAAATTTCTGGCAATTACCGTTGCCAGAAAACCGTAGACCGCAAATTCATACCACTCGATAAAATTACCGATGGAGCCTGCAATTAATGCACGCTTGTGCGCATCCTGTTGCATAACGATCCTCACAAAAACGGGGGTAAGAATAAATTATTCAGCATTAGTGAAGTAATGAAATAGTTTATTCTTATGTTCTGTGAGCTATTTCACGAATGATATCAACACGATCGTCATCGTGTGACCCCCCTCCCATGCAGCGTACATGCCCTCTGTCCATACTTACCTTTATTGCCAATGAAAGGAGGGAGACAGCATGCACTGGCAGACACATACCGTTTTTAATCAACCTGCACCGCTATCGAACAGCAACCTTTTTCTCTCGGATTGCGCCCTGCGTGATGCGGTGGTGCGCGAAGGGGCTGAGTGGGATATGGATCTTCTTGCCAGTATCGGACAACAGTTGGGTACGGCAGAGTCGCTGGAGCTGGGCAGGCTGGCGAACGTTAACCCGCCGGAACTGCTGCGTTATGACGCCACGGGAGAGCGGCTGGATGACGTCCGGTTTCATCCGGCATGGCATCTTCTGATGCAGGGGCTTTGCGCTAACCGGGTACACAACCTGGCGTGGGAGGAGGAAGCGCGGAAAGGCGCGTTCGTCGCCAGGGCCGCACGTTTTGTGCTTCATGCCCAGGTAGAGGCGGGAACGCTCTGCCCGGTGACCATGACCTTCGCCGCCACGCCGCTGTTACAACAATCGCTGCCCAAACCGTTCCATGACTGGTTAACGCCGCTGATGAGCGATCGCTACGATCCCCATCTCGCGCCGGGGGCGCAAAAGCGCGGACTGCTGATCGGCATGGGGATGACGGAAAAGCAGGGCGGTTCAGACGTGCTCAGCAATACCACCAAAGCAGAGAAATGCAGCGATGGCCACTACCGGCTGGTGGGCCACAAATGGTTTTTCTCCGTACCGCAAAGCGATGCGCATCTGGTGCTGGCGCAGGCGAAAGGTGGGCTGTCCTGCTTTTTTGTCCCGCGTTTCTTACCCGACGGGCAACGTAACGCCGTGCGTCTTGAACGTCTGAAGGACAAGCTCGGCAACCGCTCAAATGCCAGCAGTGAGGCGGAGTTCCTTGATGCGTCCGGCTGGCTGCTGGGCGAAGAGGGGGAAGGCGTCCGGCAAATTCTGAAGATGGGCGGGCTGACGCGCTTTGACTGCGCGCTTGGCAGCCACGGACTGATGCGGCGTGCGCTCTCGGTGGCGCTTTATCATGCCCATCAGCGGCAGACCTTCGGCAAAAATCTGATCGACCAGCCGTTAATGCGCGAGGTACTAAGCCGTATGGCGCTGATGCTGGAGGGGCATACGGCACTGCTGTTCCGACTCGCCCGGGCGTGGGACAACCGCACCGATCCGCAGGAAGCTGCATGGGCGCGGCTGTTCACCCCGACGGCAAAATACAGCGTCTGCAAAGCGGGCATACCGTTTGTGGCAGAGGCGATGGAGGTGCTGGGCGGTGCAGGCTATTGCGAAGAGAGTGAGCTTCCGCGGTTGTACCGTGAAATGCCCGTCAACAGCATCTGGGAAGGCTCCGGCAATATTATGTGCCTGGATGTTCTGCGCGTGCTGGCGAAGCAGTCGGGCATTCTCGACCTGCTCACCGAGGATTTTGCGCAGGTAAAAGGCCAGGACAGACACTTCGATCGCAGCTGGCGGCAGCTACAGCAGAAGCTGCGTAAACCGCAGGAAGCACAGGGCAGGGAGATTGCGCAGCAGCTCTTTTTACTGGGGGCCGGAAGCCAGATGCTGCGGCACGCATCGCCGCCCGTGGCGCAGGCGTGGTGCCGCATGATGCTGGATACCCGCGGCGGTACGCTGATGAGCGAGCAGGTGCAAAACGACCTGCTGCTGCGCGCCATGGGCCGGGTCGGTTAAGCTTTCAGCTGGAACAGGCTCACCAGACGGGTGAGATGTGACCCCTTCTCGCGCAGCGTCTGTGCCGTCTGCTCGCTGCGTGAGATGCGATCGGCATTGATGTGCGATGCCTCACCGATGTGCGTCATCGCCAGATTCACCTGGCCAATCCCCGCAGACTGCTCGCGGGAGGCGTGGTTGATCCCGGTGACAAGCTGGCTGATGTTATCGATATGAACAATGATGGCATCCATCGCCAGACGCGTCTGCTCAGACAGCGCATGGCCTTCGCTCACCTTGTTCAGCGTGTCGCCAATCAGCTGTTCAATCTCTTTTACCGCGTTGGCGCTGCGTGCCGCCAGGGCGCGCACCTCTTGCGCCACCACTGCGAAGCCTTTGCCGTGCTCGCCCGCTCGCGCCGCTTCAACCGCCGCATTGAGCGCCAGAATGTTGGTCTGGAAGGCGATGGACTCAATCACGCGGGTGATGTCTTCAATGCGTTTCGATGCGTCGCGAATATCATCCATGGTAGAGACAGCGTGAGTCACCGTCTCTCCACCCTGATGCACCGCGCGCGAGGTTTCACCCACCAGCTGCTGCGTTTGTTCCATGTTGGCGGCATTTTGCTGCACGGTAGCGGCTAATTGCTCCATGCTGGCGGAGGTCTCCTCAACGCTGCTGGCCTGCTTGTTGATCTGCTCAGAGATCTCCCCGGTGTCTGAAGCCAGTGCGTTAGTTCCCAGATGGATCTCGCTTGCGGCCTCGCGGACCTGCAACACAATTTTTTGCAGGCCGCCCCCGATCCCGTTGATGGCGTCAATCAGCTGGCCGACTTCATCCAGGCGGGTTACCGGCAGGCTGGCGCGCAGATCGCCTGCGGCATACTGCCGGGCAAGTGCGATCACCGCGCGCAGCGGACGGGTTAGCATCCGGCGAATGAGGATCACGAACAGGCCTGCGAAGAGCGCGGATAACACCACGCCTGCCATCAGGAAGCGATCGCGCAGCGTGGTGACGCTTGAAAGCAGTACGGCTTTATCCACTTCACCCACGATGGTCCAGTTCCAGCCCGGCAGCGGCGTGTAGGCAACCTTGAGCGTACGGCCATCCGCGCTCACGCGTTCCAGCGTGCCAGCCGTATCACTCAGTAGCTGCTGCTGTGTCGCCGTGTCCCAGTTGGGCAGTTTGCCCTCTTCGCTGGCATGGAACAGATACTGTCCGCGCGTTTTGCCGTTGCTGCGGTCCAGCACGAAGAAGTGGCCGCTCTCGCCCAGACGACGGTTAAGGATTTTCTCGCGCATGACGTTCCACGAATGGGTGATGTCCACGCCGACAAAGATAATCCCGATAACCTGACCTTCCGCATTCTTAACAGGCTGGTACTGCGTGATATAACGCTTGCCGAACAGCAGCGCGAGGCCACGATAGACCTCTCCTCTGGTGACAGCCGCAAATGCCGGGCTGGTGGTATCAAGAACGGTTCCGATGGCGCGGTCGCCATTCTCTTTACGCAGTGATGTAGCCACGCGGATAAAATCGTTACCGCTACGGACAAACAGCGTCGAGATGGCCCCCGTACGGCTCAGGAAGTCATCAGAAAGCGTATTGTTTTCATGCAACACCGTTTCGCCGCCTTTCAGCAGAGGAACGGTAAGCCCGTTTATGGTCCGGCTCTGGCTGCTGTCGCGGGTCAGCGGCTGTGGCAAAAAGGTGGTGAACAGACGGGTATAGCTTTCAACCTCTTCGCTCAGGCTGGTGTTGAACATTTGCACCATATCCACCATGCCGGTGGACTGATTATGCAGGTCTTCAACCGCAAGATCTTCAAGCTGCTGGCTGGCGTTATGGCTCAACAGGAAAGTGAACAGCAAAAAAAGCGTGGCGACACTCGCACCTGTTAGCAGCGATAGCTTCGTGCCCAGACCTGCCCGGCGGAAAAAGGTGATCATAAATTGCTCATTATTGAAAAGTGATGGCTGTTCAACGGCAGAGCGGAGAGAACGTTTATCTGTTTAATGTAACTGAATGTAACGCTTTTGTTTTTATTTGGTTTTGTGGGGGATAAAAAATTTGCAAAAGTGAAAAGCCACTAAAATCAAGTGGCTTTTATCAGAAGGAATTATGCATACAGAATGGCCTGCACACGCCAGTGATTTACATGGTGATCTTCCTGCATCTGGACGATGCGATACCAGGATGCGCCCTGTTCATCGGCCTTCAGGGCGACGACACGTTCAACGTCTTGCGGACTCCCCGTGATATTATTGACGGAGATCTGACCAATCTCGTTCAGGCCCGTGACGCAATCCGCGCTGGCAAATTCGGCCGATTGCGCCGTGGTGCTCAGCAGGCCCGCTGAAAGCATTAGCGTCGTTAAAGCAAGGGTTCGTTTCATCGTCAGCTCCTTTTCACGTGTCTCCGGTATCCGCCGGGCAATCCTTCGCGAATAAACTCATTTCCATTGTCGCTGGCATGGAGTTTATTGTGGACAGGAAAATGTCTACGGACGCAAAGCAGTGTAAAGGTCATTCAAATGATGATGATTATTTCCGGTACAAAATGCCCTGCGCGTACCACTGTCCCGTAATAATGGTTTCATCAATCATCGTGATGACGTAATAATCTGCTTTTGCGGCAACGGCCTGTGCTTCAATTGCGTCTTCTGCATCATCCGGTGAACCACGAACCATCGCGGATACGGTACCCAGGCGTTGTAATCCTTCTGTCTGATTACGACGAATTTCCTGAGGATGATCGGTAACCGGCGGCGCCGGTTCTGGCGTACCCTGCAATACGGAACATCCGCTGAGCAGCGAGACCAGCAATAAAGCGGTAAGCCTGCGCATAAACCTGTCTCTTTTCCTGATAGCCATAGTGTAGTTGTCTGCGAATTTAGTTTTGGGGGAATGTTCCCGAAGTGTTATCTGGGACGTAGATTTCGAATGAAAATATCGTGAAACCGTAATCCAGCTCTCAACATTATGAATCATTCATCAGCACAGGATCGATAATGATTGAAATTGAAACTCGCCAGCTGAGTGAGCATGAGATCATCCATGCTTTCCCGGCTGGTAAAGGTGAACAGCCGCTGCCCACGGTAGTTTTCTATCATGGCTTTCTCTCCTCGAAGCTGGTCTACAGCTATTTTGCCGTCGCGCTGGCGCAGGCCGGTTTCCGGGTGGTTATGCCGGATGCGCCGAATCATGGGGCACGCTTTACGGGCGATGAGCAGGCGCGGCTGGGGCTGTTCTGGCAAACGCTGCACGGCAATCTGACGGAGTTTGCCGGGCTGCGTGACACGCTCTTACAGGCCGGGCTGGTGGAGGGGAAACGGCTGGCGGTTGCAGGGGCATCAATGGGCGGAATGACGGCGCTGGGGATCATGGCCAGGCATCCGGAGGTGACGTCCGTGGCTTGCCTGATGGGATCGGGCTACTTTACGTCACTGGCAAAGACGCTGTTCCCGCCGCAGGCCCCTCAGGAGATTGAGGCCCTGTTGTCTGAATGGGACGTCAGCCATGCGCTTGCGCAACTGGCCGACCGTCCGCTGCTGCTGTGGCATGGCGACGCCGACGACGTTGTACCGCCCGGCGAAACGTTCCGTCTGCAACAGGCGCTACAGCGTGAAGGGCTGGACAGCAATCTGACCTGCCTGTGGGGAGCTGGCGTCCGGCACCGTATTACGCCGGCAGCGCTGGAATCAACCGTGGAATTCTTCCGTCAACACCTTTAAACGCGCAGTACCGTGACACCCTGATCCTCCAGCTTGCTGAGGATCTCGGGGTTGGCGTTTTTGCCGGTGATCACCATGCTGATTTGCTCGGCGCGGCTGAAAAGCATGCCAGCGCGTTCACCGACCTTGCTGCTGTCGACCAGCACCACCAGCTTGCCCACCACGTTAAGCATATTCTGCTCTGCCATTGCGGTAAGCATATCGGTTTTATACAGGCCATCTGCCGTCAGGCCTTTGCCGCTGGTAAACATCCAGTGCCCGGCGTAGAGGCTGTTTTCACTGTCCTGCGGGCTCAGGGTGATGGACTGGCTCTTGTTGTACTGGCCGCCCATGATCACTACGCTTTCATGTTCCTGGTCAATGAGATAGTTGGCCAGCGGCAAATAGTTGGTGATGATTTGCACCGGCTTGCCGCACATCTCGCGGCCCAGTAAGAATGCCGTCGAACCGCAGTTAATCACCACGCTTTCTCCAGGATTGACCAGCTGTGATGCCGCTCTGGCAATCCGCACCTTTTCATCGTGATTCTGCGCCTGGTGGATGTTCATCGGCGTCCAGCGTGGGCGCTGCTGGCTGATGGCCTCTGCGCCGTTGCGGACTTTTTTAAGTTTACCGCTCTCATCCAGCTTGTTGATGTCCCGCCGCGCGGTGGCGGGGGAGATCCCTAAACGTTCGATCACTTTCTCGACGGTGATAAACCCTGTTTGCGCCAGGAGTTCCAGTAAAATTTGATGCCGTTGCGCTTCCGTCATGAGCTATTCCGATAAGAATTGATTTGAAAAGATGATATTTGAAATAGCGTGAAATTACTAAAATAAAAATGACATCGCCAGACGCAGGGTCTGGCGATGGAGCCTCGGAATCAGAGGAAGGACTTGAACGGCAGGTCTGGTTCAATCGTGAAGCAATCATCGAAACCACGCGGGTAGTGGTACTCAAGATTGTCTTTATCCAGCGGCCAGGTGAACTTGCCGCCAACCTGCCAGATGAACGGCTTGAAGCCATACTTGAGGCGGTCTTTTTTCATCTCCCACAGGACGCGAATCTCTTGCGGGTCGGCCTGGAAGTTTGACCAGATATCGTGGTGGAACGGGATCACCACTTTGGTGTTCAACGCCTCGGCCATGCGCAGCATGTCCGCGCTGGTCATTTTGTCGGTGATCCCGCGCGGGTTTTCACCGTAGGATCCCAGCGCCACGTCAATCTGGTGCTCGTTACCGTGCTTCGCGTAGTAGTTGGAGTAGTGGGAGTCGCCGCTGTGATACAGGGAACCGCCAGGCGTTTTGAACAGGTAGTTCACCGCGCGCTCGTCCATGCCGTCTGGCAGCACGCCTGCGGCTTTCTGGTCGGCTGGCAGGGTGATCAGCGCGGTACGGTCAAAGGCATCCAGCGCATGAATTTCGATGTCTTTGATTTTCACCACGTCGCCTGGCTTCATCACGATGCAGCGCTCTTTTGGCACGCCCCAGCCAATCCACAAATCCACGCAGGTCTGCGGCCCGATAAACGGTACGTCGTCCGCACAGTTTTGCATGACCGCTGCCGCCACGTTCACGTCGATATGATCGTTGTGATCGTGGGTAGAGAGAACGGCGTCGATCTGGCGAATGGCAAAAGGATCAAGCACAAAAGGCGTGGTGCGCAGGTTCGGCTGAAGTTTTTCCACGCCAGCCATACGCTGCATCTGGTGGCCTTTTTTCATCAGCGGATTACCGTGGCTCTGTTTGCCGGTGCCGCACCAGAAATCAACGCAAATGTTGGCGCCGCCTTCTGATTTCAGCCAGATGCCGGTGCAGCCCAGCCACCACATCGCAAATGTGCCAGGAGCAACCTGTTCCTGCTCGATCTCTTCGTTCAGCCAGCTGCCCCACTCCGGAAAGGTACTCAGAATCCATGATTCACGGGTGATGGTTTTCACTTTACTCATCGTTTGACTCCTGGTTTTAATCAAAAGTAATCATGCTGTGATTAATGCTGTCACTCTTTGAACCGATTTGCAATGGCTATCTTACGGAGATTTCCCCTCGTCACATCACAGAAAAAACGTCATGACGTTGTTAAGATAACCGCTATCTATAGTTAATTATATGAATATTAAGAATTTATTTATAGGACTGGAACGGTAGTGAAAATCATTACTAACAGCGTGGAAATAAATTGCGTGATGCGTCACAAATAATCAAATGCAATCTTGTGGTGATTATTTGTGATTAATAGAGTGAGGGCACCAACCACACAGGGATTGCCCCTCGTGTTCTCATTTTCTGGAGAGAGTTATGGAGATCCTCTACAACGTCTTTACCGTTTTCTTTAATCAGGTAATGACCAACGCCCCGCTGTTGCTGGGTATCGTGACGTGCCTGGGGTACATCCTGCTGCGCAAAAGCGTCAGCGTGATTATCAAAGGCACCATCAAAACCATCATTGGTTTTATGTTGTTGCAGGCGGGGTCTGGCATTCTGACCAGCACGTTTAAGCCGGTCGTAGCCAAAATGTCCGAGGTGTACGGCATTAACGGCGCCATCTCTGACACTTACGCGTCTATGATGGCCACCATCGATCGCATGGGGGATGCGTACAGCTGGGTTGGGTATGCGGTACTGCTCGCGCTGGCGCTGAACATCATTTACGTGCTCCTGCGCCGCATCACCGGTATTCGCACCATCATGCTCACCGGGCACATCATGTTCCAGCAGGCGGGGCTGATTGCGGTTTCTCTCTATATCTTCGGCTACCCAATGTGGACCACGGTCATCTGCACGGCAGTGCTGGTCTCGCTTTACTGGGGCATCACTTCCAACATGATGTATAAGCCAACGCAGGACGTCACTGACGGCTGCGGCTTCTCCATCGGTCACCAGCAGCAGTTCGCCTCCTGGATTGCTTATAAAGTTGCGCCGTACCTGGGTAAAAAAGAGGAGAGCGTTGAAGACCTCAAATTGCCTGGCTGGCTGAATATCTTCCACGACAACATCGTCTCCACGGCGATTGTGATGACTATCTTCTTCGGTGCCATCCTGCTCTCCTTTGGCATCGACGTGGTGCAGGCGATGGCGGGTAAAACCCACTGGACGGTCTATATCCTGCAAACCGGTTTCTCCTTCGCGGTAGCGATTTTCATCATCACCCAGGGCGTGCGTATGTTTGTCGCCGAACTGTCCGAGGCCTTCAACGGCATCTCCCAGCGTCTGATCCCTGGCGCGGTGCTGGCGATTGACTGTGCGGCTATCTATAGCTTTGCGCCAAACGCCGTCGTCTGGGGCTTTATGTGGGGCACCATCGGCCAGCTGATTGCGGTCGGCATCCTGGTGGGCTGCGGCTCCTCAATCCTGATTATTCCTGGCTTTATCCCGATGTTCTTCTCCAACGCCACTATCGGCGTGTTTGCTAACCACTTCGGCGGATGGCGCGCGGCGCTCAAGATCTGCCTGGTGATGGGCATGGTTGAAATCTTCGGGTGCGTGTGGGCGGTCAAGCTCACCGGCATGAGCGCCTGGATGGGCATGGCGGACTGGTCAATCCTGGCGCCGCCGATGATGCAGGGCTTTGCATCCGTCGGGCTGGTCTTTATGGCCGTCATCATCCTGATTGCACTGACTTATATGTTCTTCGCTGGCCGTTCGCTGCGAGCTGAAGAAGATGCGGAAAAACAAACAGCAGAAGTTTCTGCTCACTAAGGAGTTTCGATTATGACCGTACGTATCCTGGCTGTGTGTGGCAATGGGCAAGGAAGCTCCATGATCATGAAAATGAAAGTGGACCAGTTTTTAACCCAGTCAAACATTGACCACACGGTGAACAGCTGCGCAGTGGGTGAATACAAAAGTGAACTGAACGGCGCGGACATCATCATCGCCTCAACGCACATTGCCGGTGAGATTAGCGTCTCGGGCAACAAATACGTAGTAGGCGTACGCAACATGCTGTCGCCTGCGGATTTCGGGCCAAAACTGCTGGAAGTGATCAAAGAACACTTCCCACAAGACGTGAAGTGAGGACACCACATGAAACTACGTGATTCGCTGGCAGAGAATAACTCCATCCTTTTACAGGCTGAAGCCAGCACCTGGCAGGAAGCGGTGAAGCTGAGCGTGGACCTGCTGGTTAAGGCGGACGTTGTCGAGCCGCGTTATTACCAGGCCATCCTGGATGGCGTGGCGCAGTTTGGACCCTATTTTGTGATTGCCCCGGGCCTGGCCATGCCGCATGGCCGCCCGGAAGAGGGCGTCAAGAAAACCGGTTTTGCGCTGGTGACGCTGAAAACTCCACTGGTGTTCAACCACGAAGATAACGACCCGGTCGACATTCTGATCACCATGGCGGCAGTTGATGCCAACACCCACCAGGAAGTGGGGATCATGCAGATCGTCAATCTGTTTGAGGACGAAGCCAACTTTGACCGTTTACGCGCCTGCCGTACCGCGCAGGACGTGCTGGATTTAATTGATAACGCCACTGCGGCGGCCGTTTAAGAGGAATTGAAAATGTCATTACCAATGTTGCAGGTCGCGCTGGATAACCAGACTCTGTCTCACGCTTACGAAACCACACGTCTGATTGCGGAAGAGGTGGACATCATCGAAGTCGGTACCATTCTGTGCGTGGGCGAAGGCGTTCGTGCGGTTCGTGACCTGAAGGCGCTCTATCCGCATAAAATCGTGCTGGCGGATGCCAAAATCGCCGACGCGGGCAAAATCCTTTCCCGCATGTGCTTTGAAGCCAACGCCGACTGGGTCACCGTGATCTGCTGTGCGGATATCAACACCGCCAAAGGCGCGCTGGACGTGGCGAAAGAGTTCAACGGCGACGTGCAGATTGAACTGACCGGTTTCTGGACCTGGGAGCAGGCGCAGGAGTGGCGCGACGCGGGTATCCAGCAGGTGGTGTATCACCGCAGCCGTGATGCGCAGGCCGCAGGCGTGGCGTGGGGCGAAGCCGATATCAGCGCGATTAAACGCCTGGCGGATATGGGCTTCAAAGTGACCGTCACCGGTGGCCTGGCGCTGGAAGATCTGCCGCTGTTCAAGGGTATTCCAATCCACGTCTTTATTGCTGGCCGCAGCATTCGCGACGCGGAATCTCCGGTGGAAGCGGCGCGTCAGTTCAAACGCTCAATCGCTCAGCTTTGGGGCTAAGGAGCGGGTATGTTGTCAAAACAGGTCCCGCTTGGCATCTATGAAAAGGCACTCCCTGCGGGGGAGTGCTGGCTGGAGCGGTTACAGCTGGCGAAGCAGCTGGGTTTCGATTTTGTCGAAATGTCGGTGGATGAGACGGACGAGCGGCTTTCTCGCCTGGACTGGAGTCGCGAACAGCGTCTGGCGCTGGTGAGCGCCATTGCCGAAACCGGCGTGCGCGTGCCATCCATGTGCCTGAGCGCTCACCGTCGTTTTCCGCTTGGCAGCGAAGATGACGCCGTACGCGCCGAAGGGCTGGAGATCATGCGTAAAGCCATTCGCTTTGCACAGGATGTCGGCATCCGCGTGATCCAGCTCGCCGGGTATGATGTTTACTACCAGGAAGCCAACGATGAAACGCGTCGTCGTTTTCGTGACGGCCTGAAAGAGAGCGTTGAGATGGCAAGCCGTGCGCAGGTGACGCTGGCGATGGAGATCATGGATTATCCGTTGATGAACTCCATCAGCAAGGCGCTGGGCTACGCGCACTATCTGAACAACCCGTGGTTCCAGCTTTATCCGGATATCGGCAACCTGTCGGCATGGGATAACGACGTACAGATGGAGCTACAGGCGGGCATCGGGCATATCGTGGCGGTACACGTCAAAGATACCCGTCCCGGCGTGTTTAAAAACGTTCCGTTCGGCACCGGGGTGGTGGATTTCGAACGGTGTTTCCAGACGCTCAAACAGACAGGTTATTGCGGGCCTTACCTGATTGAGATGTGGAGTGAAACCGCGGACGACCCGGCGGCAGAAGTGGCGAAAGCACGAGACTGGGTGCGCGAGCGCATGGCACGGGCAGGCCTGATGGAGGCGGAACATGCTTAAGCTGAAACAGCAGGTCTTTGAGGCCAATATGGATCTCCCGCGCTATGGTCTGGTGACGTTTACCTGGGGCAACGTAAGCGCCATCGATCGCGAGCAGGGGCTGGTGGTGATTAAGCCGAGCGGCGTGGCCTATGACTCCATGAACGTGGACGATATGGTGGTGGTTGATCTTGAAGGACACGTTGTTGAAGGCAAATGGCGTCCTTCTTCAGATACGGCAACCCATCTGGCGCTGTACCAGCGTTACCCGTCCCTGGGCGGGGTCGTGCATACCCACTCCACGCACGCCACCGCCTGGGCACAGGCAGGGCTGGCAATCCCGGCGCTGGGCACGACGCATGCGGATTACTTCTTTGGCGATATTCCCTGCACGCGAGCGTTAACGCAGGCTGAGGTCGAAGGCGAGTACGAACTTAACACCGGCAGAGTCATTATCGAAACGCTGGGTGAGACGGAACCACTGCATACACCGGGTATTGTGGTGTATCAGCACGGGCCGTTCTCCTGGGGTAAAGATGCGCATGACGCCGTGCATAACGCGGTGGTCATGGAAGAGGTGGCTCGAATGGCGTGGATTGCGCGCGGCATTAACCCACAGCTTCAGGGCATCGATGATTACCTGATGAACAAGCATTTCATGCGTAAGCACGGCCCGAATGCTTATTACGGGCAGAAGTGAATAAGTGCTCTGGAATACCGAAACAGTTGTAACCGGTGGTATTCCGGAGCCATTCATAAAAAAGCCCCCGGGCAGGGGGGCTATTTATATATTAATTTGATTTTATTTGGCTTTCCTGGTGCTGGCGATAAGCGTTACTGGTAAATATCTGCACTGACGTGCATATTGCCATTGCTCCCGGGCTCGCGTGTCAGTATGACGTGATAATATTTCGCGCCCTGTGCATCGGTTTCTTCATTAAGCGCCTGATCTGCTTCACTTTCAGTGGCGAAGTTATGATTGATGTAAATAACGCCTAAGCTCTGCACATCATCCATGTTTCTGGCCTGTCGGCTGTCTATCTTGATGGCTGCCATCGCGTTTGCACTGAGCAAAAGCGCAGCCAAAATGGCGGTTGCGATTCTTTTCATGATTTGCGCTCCACGACTGCGTGCTGTGATACGGGGTAATGCTCTCCTTCTCTGTTTCTCGGGGTTCTGATTAAAGTGTAATCGCTACTCTGATTGCGATGGGTGACCATTTCTGATGGTGTTGTTCAAAAAAACAGCGCTTCAGATACGAGCGATTTTAAATCACCCACTTAGAACAGCTTTACCCTTTGTGCGAATTATTTGTGCGATCGGCTTGAGTTTCCAGGGGCGCGCAAGTATTATGACGCGTCAATTTTTCAGCCGACCTTTAACACGTTCCTTGCCTCCCCGGGCCTCGGCTGACCCAGACAGGAGGCTGAATAATCCGTAAGGAGCAATTCGATGCGTCATTACGAAATCGTTTTTATGGTCCACCCTGACCAGAGCGAACAGGTTCCGGGTATGATCGAGCGTTACTCTGCTGCCATCACTGGTGCAGAAGGCACGATCCACCGTCTGGAAGACTGGGGCCGCCGTCAGCTGGCTTACCCGATCAACAAACTGCACAAAGCTCACTACGTTCTGATGAACGTTGAAGCTCCGCAGGAAGTGATCGATGAGCTGGAAACTACCTTCCGCTTCAACGATGCCGTTATCCGCAGCATGGTTATGCGTACCAAACACGCAGTGACCGAAGCATCTCCGATGGTTAAAGCGAAAGACGAGCGCCGTGAGCGTCGCGATGATTTCGCAAACGAAACCGCAGATGATTCTGATGCTGGGGATTCTGAAGAGTAATTTCTGATGACCAACCGTCTGGTGTTGTCCGGCACCGTGTGCAGGACCCCCCTTCGAAAGGTCAGCCCATCAGGAATTCCGCATTGCCAGTTCGTGCTTGAGCATCGTTCTGTGCAAGAGGAAGCCGGGTTTCACCGGCAGGCGTGGTGCCAAATGCCCGTTATTATTAGCGGACACGAAAACCAGGCCATTACTCACAGTTTAACGGTCGGTAGCGCAGTAATCGTTCAGGGGTTCATCTCTTGCCACAAGGCAAAGAACGGCCTGAGCAAAATGGTTCTGCATGCCGAGCAGATTGATTTGATAGATTCTGGAGACTAGCCATATGGCACGTTATTTCCGTCGTCGCAAGTTCTGCCGTTTCACCGCGGAAGGCGTTCAAGAGATCGACTATAAAGATATCGCAACGCTGAAAAACTACATCACCGAAAGCGGTAAGATTGTCCCAAGCCGTATCACCGGTACTCGTGCAAAATATCAGCGTCAGCTGGCTCGCGCTATCAAACGCGCTCGCTACCTGTCTCTGCTGCCGTACACTGATCGTCATCAGTAATCGGGCACGGTCCATTAATACGACTTTAAGAGGATAAGGTAATGCAAGTTATTCTGCTTGATAAAGTAGCAAACCTGGGCAGCCTGGGTGATCAGGTAAACGTTAAAGCGGGTTACGCTCGTAACTTCCTGGTTCCACAGGGTAAAGCTGTTCCAGCTACTAAGAAAAACGTAGAGTTTTTCGAAGCACGTCGTGCTGAACTGGAAGCCAAACTGGCTGACGTTCTGGCGGCTGCTAACGCTCGCGCTGAAGCAATCAACGCACTGGGCACCGTTACTATCGCGTCTAAAGCTGGCGACGAAGGTAAACTGTTCGGTTCCATCGGTACCCGCGATATCGCTGATGCAGTTACTGCGGCAGGCGTTAAAGTGGCTAAGAGCGAAGTTCGCATGCCGAACGGCGTTCTGCGTACCACTGGTGAGCACGAAGTTGACTTCCAGGTTCACAGCGAAGTGTTCGCTAAACTGGTTGTTAACGTAGTAGCTGAGTAATTTTTTACTCTGCTCACGTCGAAGCGCCGGCCTTGTGCCGGCGTTTTGCTTTTTAGCGTGACCCTGCATCATCTTTTGTGCTTGTAAGGTCGCTATTCCTCACGCATTCTCTGATAATAAATTGAAACGCAATTTTATTTATGAGAGTCGTCATGGATACCGCTCTGCCCACGCCCGTCTTTGCCCGTCGACATGTGGCCTATGCCTGCGCCACGCTCTGCTGTCTGCTTTGGGGAAGCTCATACCCGGCCATTAAAAGTGGCTACGAACTCTTTCAGATCGCGACCGACGATATCCCCTCCAAAGTCGTTTTTGCCGGATACCGTTTTCTGTTTGCCGGTGCGTTGCTGCTGCTTTTTGCCCTTGCCCAACGAAAATCGATTGGCAGGCTCACGCCAACGCAGTATGGCCAGCTCACGATCCTCGGGCTGACCCAGACCACCATCCAGTACACCTTCTTTTATATCGGCCTGGCCTACACGACCGGGGTGAACGGCTCCATCATGAATGCCACCGGCACCTTCTTCAGCGTGCTGCTGGCGCACTTTATCTACCATAATGACAAGCTCAGCTATAACAAAACGCTGGGCTGTGTTCTCGGCTTTGCCGGGGTGATGCTGGTGAACTTCCACAGCGGATTAAGTGATTTCCAGTTTGTCTGGCAAGGAGACGGATTTGTGGTGCTGGCGGCCTTTGTACTCTCTGCCGCCACGCTTTACGGGAAACGCATTTCCCAGACCGTGGACCCGACGGTGATGACGGGCTGGCAACTGGGGATAGGCGGGGCGGTACTGGTGGCGGGCGGCTATGCCACGGGCGGGACGCTGGAAGTGCACAGCATGAAGGCCGTCGCCGTGCTGGGGTATCTGACGCTGCTCTCATCCGTGGCGTTCGCCCTGTGGAGCGCGCTGCTGAAAGTAAACCGCGTGAGTATGATTGCCCCGTTCAACTTTGTCATACCTGTAGCAGGGACGGTGCTCTCCGCCATCTTCCTCGGCGAAAACATTCTGGACATCAAATACGCGATTGCGCTGGTGCTGGTCTGCTCGGGGATCTGGTGGGTGAATAAACGGCGTGCCTGAGAACAACAGTGCCGGGTGGCGGCTTCGCCTGACCCGGCCTGGGCCATTAACGTGCTCTGATAAAACTGCCGTCCGGCTGACGGGTAAACAGCACCTGCTGGCCATTCCCCGTGTCAATCGTCAGCCCGGTTACCACGCCGCTCGCATTCTGGCGGATTTGCACCATCTGACCATTTTGCAGATTGCTCAGCGGTTTGCCTGCCCCTTCGACCTGCGCCATGGCATACACATCCGTGGCGGGCAGATTGTGATCGCGGAACAGTTGGGCAAGGGTTTTCCCCGGCTCTACGCGATACGAACGCCACTGCTGCTCAATGCCGGTGGGCTGTTGCGCCTGTGGCGCTGAAGGGGCGGCGGCCTGCTCCTGATCTTCCTGAACGGGTTCAGGTTCAACCGGCGCAACCTGGCCCGGATCGTTAGATGGCGTGACCAGCTGCGTCTGCATCGGCTGTGAATCAGGCTGCGGCTGGCTTTGCGACTGGATATCCAGCTCAGCATTCCGGCTGACCGGCGCGGTATCAACGTTGTCACTGCCGGAAGGAAGCAGGAAGCCGATGACGATCAGCAGCGCGCCGATGATAATGCCTCTGCGGTGCAAAGGCGGCAGCGGGTCCATGATGCGAAAGTTATCCGGCGCATGCCAGATTTTCGCCAGGGTAGGTTTCAGTTCAAATCGCCCGGGCATGGCTCTCCTCCTGCTCCGCGTCTTTTTATCCTGTCCTGAGAAGTGTAGTTTGCTAACTGCCTGATGGGCGTAACAAAGCCAGCTTTCGTGACATATATTTGGGAAAATCCTGACGGCTACTATTGTTTCCGTTTCGTCGCAGTTTGTCACCTTTACTTCAGACAAAGTTTTACCCATAAGGGCATGGCTGATATGCTGCCCGCTACTTTAAATGTGATGGAAGGAAACCCCATGACCACCCCGACTTTTGACACTATCGAAGCGCAGGCAAGCTACGGCATCGGCTTGCAGGTAGGACAGCAACTGAGCGAATCCGGCCTGGAGGGTCTGTTACCGGAAGCGCTGGTGGCGGGTATCGCTGATGCGCTGGAAGGCAAGCAGCCTGCTGTGCCGGTTGACGTTGTGCACCGTGCGCTGCGTGAAATCCATGAACGTGCTGACGCAGTACGTCGCGCGCGTTTCGAAGAGATGGCGGCAGAAGGCGTGAAATATCTGGAAGAGAACCGTGAGCGTGAAGGCGTGAACAGCACCGAGTCCGGCTTGCAGTTCCGCGTAATCAATCAGGGTGATGGCGCAATTCCGGCGCGTACCGACCACGTTCGCGTGCACTACACCGGTAAGCTGATCGACGGTACCGTGTTCGACAGCTCCGTTGCGCGTGGCGAACCGGCTGAATTCCCGGTCAACGGCGTAATCGCGGGTTGGATCGAAGCCCTGACTCTGATGCCAGTAGGTTCCAAATGGGAACTGACTATCCCGCATAACCTGGCCTACGGCGAGCGTGGCGCTGGTGCGTCCATTCCGCCATTCAGCACCCTGGTGTTTGAAGTCGAGCTGCTGGAAATTCTGTAATCGGATTTTCTTATTTTCCTCTCTCCGGTCCGGGGAGAGGAAAAGAGTGATAAAACCTAGAGTTACGACGGAATCAACATTTTGTATTGCAAACGAAACTGTTACGTGTATTTTTGTGAGCTGTTTCGCGCTGTATGAGTGATATGACACTCACTTTCAACATATTATTAACATAATATTCAAATCATAGTATTCATCCCGCCGATTCTTACCTACTATCGATATGCCCTTACACAGGGTCCGTCATTTATTTGGCGTATTTAAAGGCCAGAAGAGCCTTAACAACACAGACAGGCATAAACAGGAAAATATAACATGGTAGATCAGGTCAAAGTCGCCGCCGCGGAAGAGGCGACGTCTGAACAGTCGCTACGGCGTAATCTCACAAACCGTCATATACAGCTTATTGCCATTGGGGGAGCCATCGGCACCGGGCTATTTATGGGATCGGGCAAAACCATCAGTCTTGCCGGCCCGTCGATCATCTTCGTTTACATGATCATCGGTTTTATGCTCTTTTTCGTGATGCGAGCAATGGGTGAATTGCTGCTCTCGAATCTCGAATACAAATCCTTCAGTGACTTCGCGTCAGACCTGCTCGGTCCGTGGGCGGGCTATTTTACCGGCTGGACCTACTGGTTCTGCTGGGTGGTTACCGGCATGGCGGATGTTGTCGCTATTACGGCCTACGCTCAATTCTGGTTCCCCGGTCTGTCGGACTGGGTGGCCTCGCTGGCGGTGATTGTTCTGCTGCTGAGCCTTAACCTCGCCACCGTTAAAATGTTCGGTGAGATGGAGTTCTGGTTCGCCATGATCAAAATCGTCGCCATCGTCGCACTGATTGTCGTCGGGCTGGTGATGGTGCTGACGCACTTCCAGTCGCCGACCGGCGTTCAGGCTTCGTTTGCCCATCTGTGGAATGACGGCGGCTGGTTCCCGAAAGGTATCAGCGGTTTCTTTGCCGGTTTCCAGATTGCGGTGTTTGCATTTGTGGGGATTGAGCTGGTGGGCACCACGGCGGCGGAAACCAAAGATCCGGAGAAATCCCTGCCGCGCGCCATCAACTCCATTCCGCTGCGTATCATCATGTTCTACGTCTTTGCGCTGATAATCATCATGTCCGTGACGCCGTGGAGTTCGGTTGTGCCAACTAAGAGTCCGTTCGTTGAGCTGTTCGTACTGGTGGGGCTGCCTGCGGCGGCGAGCCTGATTAACTTCGTGGTGCTGACCTCTGCGGCCTCTTCCGCGAACAGCGGCGTGTTCTCAACCAGCCGTATGCTGTTCGGTCTGGCACAGGAGGGCGTTGCCCCGAGCGCGTTTGCCAAACTGTCTAAACGCGCTGTACCAGCGAAAGGGCTGACCTTCTCCTGCATCTGCCTGCTGGGCGGCGTAGTGATGCTTTACGTCAACCCGAGCGTCATCGGCGCATTCACCATGATCACCACGGTGTCGGCGATCCTGTTTATGTTCGTCTGGACCATCATCCTCTGCTCATACCTGGTGTACCGCAAACAGCGTCCACACCTGCATGAGAAGTCGATCTACAAGATGCCGCTGGGCAAGCTGATGTGCTGGGTGTGCATGGCGTTCTTCGTCTTCGTGCTGGTGCTCCTGACGCTGGAAGACGATACCCGACAGGCGCTGATTGTCACCCCGCTGTGGTTTATCGCGCTGGGGCTGGGCTGGATGTTTATCGGTAAGAAACGTATGGCAGGCATGCGTTAAGCATGTTGCCGGGTGGCGCTGACGCTTACCCGGCCTACGTTCGTGGACCTTGTAGGCCCGGTAAGCGCTAGCGCCACCGGGCTTTTTTATTTATCAGCCAATGCACGCGGGAACAGAACGTTATTCTCAAGGCTGATGTGTTCCATCAGGTCGTCAATCATCTCATTAATGCCGTTGTACATCGCTTTCCAGGTGGTGCACGCCTCTGGCGGCGGTGTGACGTTGTTGGTGGTGTGTTTGATCACTTCCAGCAGTTCGCCAGCGTCATCATGTTCGCTTTCCATCACGCTGATAGGCCCCATGGCCTGGCTGCCCATACCCTGTTTGATCATCGGGAAGAGGATCTGCTCCTCTTTCATCATGTGGCTGGAAAGTTCTTCGTGCAGCATGGTCAGGTATTTCGCCAGCCCGCGCGGTACGGAAGGTTTATCGGCGTGAACGCGTTCCACTTTGGTCGCCTGCAAAATCAGCTCCGGTAGCTGTTCGCGGTGACGGTCGTGGTAACGCACAATGATGTGGTCGATGATTTCAGCCAGCGGCGCGGTGCGCCAGTCTTTATCGACAGGCTGTTCAGCCAGCTGAGCCAGTTCTGCTTCGATAACCTCTACATTCAACTCTTTTCGCGACGCAGCGCGCGCCAGCGTTTGCTTACCGCCGCAGCAGTAATCCATATCGTATTTACGGAACAGCGCAGAAGCGCGAGGGATGGAGAGCGCCAGCTCGCCTAAGGGTTGGTCGCGGAAGGCCATAGCAGTTACCTCATCATCAGGAATATAAGATGCATTTTAAATGCATCTTTAAGCGGATACTATAACCCTTTAGAGGCAAGGGTAAAAATGAGAAGGCGATCACAAAAAAAGTCTACTTTTAACTTGCTGATTGAATACAGAAAAGGGCTTTCGAAAGTTTTTAAAGGTGGAGAAACAGTAAACAACCTGCCGGGCGTGCCGATAGATACAGGTCAGACAATACCTGTATATAAAAAAGGCAACGCATGTTTAAACGTATAAAAGTCATTACTCTTATGATTTCGGTGCTGCTTGTGCTCGGCATCATGCAACTGATCTCCGCCGGCATTTTCATTAATGCGCTCAATAACGATAAAGAGAACTTCACCGTTTCGCAGCTTTCCAGCCAGAACGTGGCGGAGTTCACCGACGCCTGGATCAGCCTGAATCAGGCGCGCGTCACCCTCAACCGCGGCATGCTGCGCCTGCAAAGCAGCATGGCGTCGCAGATTAACGGCGGGTAGTTGAACGAGCTGGTCAATACCGCGAAAAACCTGCTGGCCGATGCCCAGACCCATTACGATAAATACTACGCGCTGCCGGAAACGCCGGGTATGGACGAGCACCTGGCCGATCGTCTGGAAGAGCAATACCGCATCTACTCCGCCACGCTGACGCAAATGAACGTTCTGCTGGGTCAGGGCAATCTGGAAGAGATGTTCAAACAAAATGCCGAACAGAAACAGACTGCGATGCAGAAGGTCTATCGCGAGTGGCGTGAGGCGCAGGCCGCGCTGACCGCGAAAGGGATCCAGGACAATGAAAGCGACTACAAACGCATTCTGTGGATCCTCTCTACGGTGATGCTGCTGGTGATCGCGGTAATTATTTCCAGCTGGATTGCGATGCGTCGCGTGCTGCTGCTGCCGCTGGAAGAGGTGATCAACCATATCCGCGCCATTGCCGCAGGGGATTTAACCCAGCCGATTCAGGCTGAGGGCAAAAATGAAATGGCAATCCTGGCGCGCAACGTTCAGGAGATGCAGACCGCGCTGGCTAACACGGTGGGCGTGGTGCGTGAAGGCGCAGACACCATCTACACCGGCGCGGGTGAAATCTCGGCGGGTAGCAACGATCTCTCTTCCCGCACCGAGCAGCAGGCCGCGTCGCTGGAAGAGACGGCAGCCAGCATGGAACAGCTAACCGCCACCGTGAAGCAAAACGCCGATAACGCGCGTCAGGCTTCCCGTCTGGCACTGGACGCTTCCTCTACCGCGAAGAAGGGTGGAAACGTAGTCGAGGGCGTGGTGCGCACCATGGACGAGATTGCCACCAGTTCCAGCAAAATCGCACAAATTACCAACGTGACGACGGCATTGCCTTCCAGACCAACATTCTGGCGCTGAACGCGGCGGTGGAAGCGGCGCGTGCGGGCGAACAGGGCCGTGGCTTCGCGGTTGTGGCGGGCGAGGTGCGTACCCTTGCCCAGCGCAGCGCGCAGGCGGCGAAAGAGATCAAAGCGCTGATCGATGATTCCGGCGAGCGCGTTAACGCGGGTTCTCAGCTGGTAAATGAAGCGGGTGCGACGATGGCGGAGATCGTCAATGCGGTTACGCGAGTGACCGATATCATGGGTGAAATTGCGTCTGCGTCCGACGAGCAGAGTCGCGGTATCGACCAGGTGGGTCAGGCGGTGGCGGAGATGGATCGCGTCACCCAGCAGAACGCCTCGCTGGTAGAAGAGTCTGCGGCGGCAGCGGCGGCGCTGGAAGATCAGGCTGCACGCCTGAACGAAGCGGTAGCGGTGTTTAAAATTACCCGTAATCAGGCGGTGAAAGCCGCGCCGGTAAAGACCTGTGTACCTAAAGCGCAGCCCGTAGCGGCGGCGTCTGAAGCGAACTGGGAAACGTTTTAAGGACTTGCCCGGTGGCGGCTACGCCTTACCGGGCCTACGGTTTTGTAGGCCCTGCAAGCGCAGCGCCGCTGGGCAATGCTCACATCTCCGACGCCGGAATGACCCTCGGTTTTTCCGGCTTCCCTCTCACCGCAATCACCACCCCAACGACCAGCAATGCGATCCCGCAGGCCGTTAACAGCGGCGGCATGCTCTGACGCATCAGGAAGGTATAGAGCAGCCCGGCCAGCGTTTCAAAGACAATCAGCGGCCCTAAGATCACCGTTGGCAGCTTCTGGCTGGCAATGTTCCAGCACAGCGCGCCAACCCACGAACAGAGCACGGCAATGGCGACCATTAACCCGACGAACAGCCACGGGCGCGGTCCAAAGGGCAGGGCAAAGTCCGGTTGCTGGTTACCCAGCCAGACACACGCGCCCACATAGCCCAGCAACGAGACAGGGAGTGTGACCAGCGCCTGCGCCGTCGCCCACATCATCGGATGTTTATCCGGGTTTTCCCGCAGCCAGCGTGCGTTGCGCAGGGCATACCAGGCCCAGCATACCACCGAGATGAAGGCTAAAACGATCCCCGAACCGTAACGCCATAAGCTGAAATCTTCCAGGCCGTGGCGAAGCTCGGCAATATTCACGCACACCAGTCCCACGGCGATGCAGGCCAGCGCGGGCACCATTTTTGACCACGCCAGTTTGCCGTCACGCTGGCTGTAAAGCAGGTTCGCGAAAACCGGAATGACCACCGGCAGCGTGCCAATAATCATGGTCGACACCGGCGCACCGGTGCGCTGAATGGCGCTTGCCAGACAAACGTAATAGATGAGATTACCCATCATGGTCAGCGGCAGCGCGGTGAGCCAGTCCTGTCGACCCAGCTGACGCAGACGCGCGCGCCCCAGCCAGGCCAGCGGCACGGCGATCAGCCCCAGCGCCAGATAACGCCCGGTCGACTGCAATATTGCCGGATACTCCGGCACAATCAGTGGGCCAACGAAAATCAGCCCCCACATCAAACCCGCAAGCAGGGCATACAACACGCCGCTAATCATTTTTCCATCCATCCTGATTCACTTTGCGCTCAGTGTAGGAGGACAAAATGCGCGCGTATTGTATGAGGTTGCGCATTAACGCGGCATAACCTGCTTCTGGTAACGCACGGGTGTAATGCCGTAGCGGCGAGTAAAGGCGCGGGTCAAATGCGACTGATCGGTCAGCCCGGTCGCGGCGGCTACCTCGGCGGCGGGCATGCCGTGGGTGAGGAACGCTTTGGCGCGCCACAGGCGGATGGCCATCAGCATCTGGTGCGGCGTAACGTGAAAATGGGCTTTGAACTGGCGCTGGAAATGGTACGGGCTGAGCGAGACGACGTTAGCCAGCTCGTCCAGCGTCAGGGCGCGCATGTAGTTGTCGTGCAGATAGTCGCGAACGCGTTCGAAGCGGTTTGCGGCCTCCTGCATCACCGGTGCGTGGTGGGCCAGCGGCTGAAAAGTCTGAATCAAATCCAGTAACAACCCCTTCTGCGCCAGCGGATCGTTCGTGTGCCACAGGCCGTAAATAAGCTGTCCAATCTGCTGTGAGCGCAGTGGGTCGTGGCGCGTAACGTCATTAAACCACCAGTGACGCAGACCGGTGACCTCTTCCAGCAGGTCGGGTTCGATGTAGACCATCCGGTAGCGCCAGCCGCCTTCGGTGGCGGATTCCCCGGTGTGGATCTCGTCCGGGTTCATGGTCACGACGGATTTTTCCGCGGCAAGATGCTGGGTACCGCGATAGCGGAAGCGTTCGGCACCGGTTTCGATGGTGCCGATACCGAAGGCTTCGTGAGTGTGAGGCTCAAAGGCGTAGTCAGAGATATGGGCGTGATAAAGCTCCAGGCCCGGCAGCTGCGCCAGATGGCGAAAGCGCGCGCTGTCTCTCTCATCAGTGAACTGTTCCGGTACGCCTTGCACGGTGAGCCTCCTTGTGGGTCATCGCTTCATTATC
Organism: Enterobacter cloacae complex sp. IR5418; assembly: GCF_049238105.1. NCBI lineage: Bacteria > Pseudomonadati > Pseudomonadota > Gammaproteobacteria > Enterobacterales > Enterobacteriaceae > Enterobacter > Enterobacter cloacae complex sp. IR5418. Next base: position 76,714 of record NZ_JBMKHS010000010.1, read on the forward strand.
AGAGATGACCCGAGGGGATGCCACAAAAAATAACCAATTTTTAACAACTACAGGATGGCTTTGACGCTTTCCGCCAGTGATGTGGTTGGGCGGCCGATCAGTTTGCTCAGGGTACGGCTGTCGTCGAACAGGCCGCCTTTGGACGCGCCGGTGTCGGAGTCCGCCAGCATCTCCGCCAGCCCGGCAGGCAGACCAACGCCCTTCAGCGCAGCGGCGAAATCGGCTTCGCTGAGGTTCTGATACGTTACCGGCTTACCGCTCTGCTTGCTCAGCTCCGCCGCCAGTTCGCTCAGCGTCCAGGCATTGTCACCCGCCAGTTCATACACCTTGCCGGCATGACCCTCTTCAGAAATCACTTTCGCTGCCGCCGCCGCGTAATCCGCCCGGGTCGCAGAGGCAATTTTGCCTTCGCCTGCGGCACCCATAAATACGCCATGTTCGAGCGCAGGCGGCGCGCTTGCCAGGTAATTTTCGGTGTACCAGCCGTTGCGCAGCAGGGCGTAAGGCAGGCCGGATTCTGCCAGGGCATTTTCGGTTTCGACATGCTCAACGTGCAGACCCAGCGGGGATCTGTCCGCATGCAGCAGGCTGGTGTAGGCGATGAATTTCACCCCGGCGGCTTTGGCGGCGTTAATCACGTTCTGGTGCTGTGCGGCGCGCTGGCCTACTTCGCTGGAGGAGATGAGCAGCAGTTTATCCACGCCGTTCAGCGCGGTGGTAAATGCAGCTTCATCGGTGTAATCGGCCTGACGCACTGCGACCCCCTGTTGACTCAACGCTTCGGCTTTCGCCGGGTTGCGCGCAATAGCCACGATCTGGCTGGCCGGAACGGTTTTCAGCAGCTCTTCAATAACGTGTTGGCCAAGCTGGCCAGTAGCGCCGGTAATCGCGATCATGATGAATCTCCTTCGTGTTTGTCTGGTGTTATGGCACACTATCACCATCACTAACTTTTGGTAAGTACATACAAAAAGGTAAGTATGAAAACAACGATACCGACGCTCAGCGAGCAAATGCGCGATGGCAACCTCTTTGCGGAACAGTGCCCGTCACGGGAGGTGCTGAAACACGTTACCAGCCGCTGGGGCGTGCTGATCCTGCTGGCTCTGCGTGAAGGAACGCACCGTTTTAGCGCGTTGCGTCATAAAATGGGCGGGGTGAGCGAAAAGATGCTGTCTCAGTCGCTTCAGGCCCTCGAGCAGGACGGCTTTGTCGATCGCGTCTCGTATCCGGTCGTGCCGCCGCATGTGGAGTATAGCCTGACGCCGATGGGGCTGGAGGTGAGCGAAAAGGTGGCCGCGCTGGCCGACTGGATTGAGGTGAATACGCCGAAGGTGATGGCGATTCGGGATGAGCGCGCGGCGTAAAAGCCGGGTAAGCGAAGGCCACCCGGCACAATCACCGCTACTTGCTCAAATCGACCTGATAAATCGCGAACCCGATATCATCCGTCGCAACCTTCTTCATCGGATACTGCGCCTTATCTTTGATAAACGCGGCTGCTTTATCGGAAGGTGAGGTTTCGAAACGAAGATCCAGCGTCGTGTCGCTGTGGATCGGCGCAAGACGCCAGTTGTTATCCACCGCCGGATGAATTTCGCCAGCCTTTTTCGACTCTGCGCTGATCCACGCCGCCAGCACCGAGCGGTTCTCGTCCGGCGAGGCAAAGGCGATGTGGCTGTCACCCGTACCGGCGAACTTACCGCCGTAGGCGCGGTAGTTGTTGGTCACGACCAGGAAGGTGGCATTCGGGTCAATTGCCTTGCCGTTGAAGGTCAGGTTTTTGATGCGCTCCGCCTGCGGATTAATGGCCTGACATTCGCCGTCATATTTTGCAGGCTGCGTCACATCAATCTGATATTCCACGCCGTCGATCACGTCGAAGTTGTAGGTGCGGAAACCGTCCCAGTTAATCAGGGACTGCGGTTTACTGCTGTGCGGATCGATCTGGTTAAACTGCCCGGCGGAGCACTCCAGCCACTCCTTCACCTCTTTCCCGGTGGCTTTCACCACCACGAGGGTGTTGGGATAGAGATAGAGATCGGCGGCATTACGGAAGGTCAGCTGGCCCTTTTCGACTTCAACATAGCTTGCCGGGTCGTTCTTACGTCCGCCCACTTTGAATGGTGCCGCGGCAGACAGGACCGGCAGTTTTGCCAGATCCGGATCGCCCTGCACAAAGTGTTCGGCATAGGCTTTCTGCGCCATGTTGACCACCTGCACGGTCGGGTCATCCTGTACCAGCGCGAGGAAGCTGTACATGTTATCAGCGGATTTACCGATCGGCTTGCTGACAAATTCACGCGTCGCGTCGTGGTCATGCTTCAGGACGTCGACCAGCTTTTTATCTTCTGCGGCCAGCGATTTTTTAGCCGCTGCGTCGTAAATCGGACGCGCTTCCGCTTTCGACTGCGTGACTTTCCAGCTTCCGCTGTCGTTATTCAGCACCAGATCCACCACGCCAAGGTGGTCGCCCCACATGCCCGGCATCACCGATGGCACACCGTTGAGCGTTCCTTTTTCGATGTCCGCGCCTTTGATACTGGCGAAATCTTTGCCCGGGAAGACGGCATGAGCGTGACCAAACAGGATCGCATCCACGCCCGGCACCTGGCTGAGATAGTACACGGAGTTCTCCGCCATCACCTGATACGGGTCGGCCGAGAGGCCAGAGTGCGCCACGACGACCACCACATCCGCGCCTTTCGCCCGCATCTCCGGCACGTATTTGCGCGCGGTTTCGGTAATGTCGTTGACGGTGACTTTGCCGTCGAGGTTGGCTTTATCCCACGTCATGATCTGCGGTGGCACAAAGCCGATGTAACCGATTTTCAGTGTCTGTTTTTTACCGTCCTGGTCGACAACTTCGGTCTCTTTAATCAGGTAAGGGGTAAAGAGCGGCTTTTGCGTCTTAACGTCGATGATGTTGGCGTTAACGTACGGGAATTTTGCCCCTGCCAGCGCGTCGTGCAGGTATTTCAGGCCGTAGTTAAACTCGTGATTGCCCAGGTTGCCAACCGCATAATCAAGGGTGTTCATCGCTTTATAGACAGGGTGGATCTCGCCTTTTTTCAGCCCCTTCGCCGCCATGTAGTCGCCAAGCGGGCTGCCCTGAATTAAGTCCCCGTTATCGACCAGCACGCTGTTTTTCACTTCACCGCGGGCGGCGTTGATCAAACTTGCCGTGCGTACCAGTCCGAATTTTTCCGTAGGAGTATCTTTGTAGTAATCGAAGTCCATTATGTTGCTGTGCAGATCGGTGGTTTCCAGAATACGGAGATCCACCGTCGCCGCCTGAACGCTTGCCGCAATCAGCGTTGCCAGGAGCGTTGCGCTAAACTTAATCATCTGAGGAGTCCTTTTTTCGATCCAAGCCACCAAAGAGTATGTATGTAGTATTTGTTGCTTACAGAAGTGTGAATGCTGCCAGAAAAAAAGGCGCTGAAACCAGAATTGCTTCACAGATAGCGGAATTGTTCACATTACGATATAACTAAAACAATAAGTTATGCCCACTGCGTTAACGAAGAGGTGGAGAATGTTAGATAAAATTTGTCAGCTCGCACGGGATGCGGGTGATGCCATTATGCAAGTGTACGATGGCGCCACACCGATGGACGTTGTCAGCAAAGCGGACGACTCCCCGGTGACGGCGGCGGATATCGCGGCGCATACGGTGATCCTGAAAGGTTTGCAGGCCCTGACGCCGGATATTCCGGTCCTTTCTGAAGAAGCGCCCCAGAGCTGGGACGAGCGTCAGCACTGGCAGCGTTACTGGCTGGTCGACCCGCTGGACGGCACGAAAGAGTTTATCAAGCGTAACGGTGAATTCACCGTCAACATCGCCCTGATTGAAAAAGGAAAAGCGGTGCTGGGCGTGGTTTACGCCCCGGTGATGAAGGTGATGTACAGCGCGGCGGAAGGTAAAGCCTGGAAGGAAGAGTGCGGCGTGCGTAAGCAGATCCAGGTGCGCGATGCCCGTCCTCCGCTGGTGGTGATCAGCCGCTCGCACAGCGACAGCGAGCTGGAGGAGTACCTGCAACAGCTGGGCGAACACCAGACGACGTCGATTGGGTCGTCGCTGAAGTTCTGCCTGGTGGCGGAAGGGCAGGCGCAGCTGTACCCCCGTTTCGGGCCGACTAACGTCTGGGATACCGCCGCAGGTCACGCTGTCGCCGCAGCGGCAGGCGCGCATGTGCATGACTGGCAGGGTAAGCCACTGGACTATACCCCGCGCGAGTCTTTCCTGAATCCGGGTTTCCGGGTGTCACTTTACTGATTCAGCAGCTTATGCAGCAGGGCAACTACCTGCTGCACCTCATCCTGCGTCAGCGCGCCATCTTTAACCCACTGCACGCGACCGTTTTTGTCCAGCACGACAATCGCAGAACTCTCTTCTTCCAGCTGCCATGCCTTACGCGTCACGCCGTCGCTGTCGACAATAAACTGCGACCACGGATAGAGCTTCTTATTGCTCTCAAGGCTTGAGCGCACAAACATCCCGGAGCCGGGAATCGCGTCGTCGGTGTTCACGATGGTGGTGGTCTGGTAGCGATCGTGCGGGAATTTTGCGGCTTTGATCGCTTCCACGAGGGTGGCGTTTTTCTCTTTCGCGGATGTACGTCCGGCAATATGTTGTACAACTCTCACTTTGCCCGCAAGCTGCGCGCTATTCCAGGCTTTGTAGCTAAACTTATCATTGTCGAGAATCAATTCTCCCCGGTCAGCAATCCCGACCGGCGGGACACGCTGTCCTTTTTCAATGTTGTGTGCGGAAGCCATCATCGGCAGCAACAGGCAAGCTGCTACCAGGAGGTTACGTAGGGTCATGGTGTTTCCTTATTGTTAGCAGGTGATCCGACCACTTGGTCATACGCTTTTAATCATAAGTGCGATCAATAGGCTTTTCCCGCAATCCCGATGCCAGTTTGCGGGCGAACGCACATATCCATGCAAAAACGACGGCATATACTGCGCTGTATCACGCTTTGCAAAGATTATTCTGAATAATTGTAATCATACGGTAAATAAACTTATGCACACTGGGTAAGTACGAGGTTCTGGTCTATAGTCATTGGGCATCAAAATTTGCGCTCAGGACAGTCGGGCCGATTGTGGCACCGCAAGAGCGTATGATTCGCAGGAGATACAAGAATGAAAATTTTCCAACGCTACAACCCGCTTCAGGTGGCGAAGTACGTGAAGATCCTGTTCCGTGGACGGTTGTACATCAAGGATGTTGGCGCTTTTGAGTTCGATAAGGGCAAAATCCTTATCCCGAAAGTGAAGGACAAACAGCACTTGTCTGTGATGTCCGAAGTCAACCGTCAGGTTATGCGTCTGCAAACTGAGATGGCTTAACCAACGTGCTATGCAGTAGTAGTTAAAAAGACGGCTCCCGATGGGAGCCGTTGATGTTTGTGGGACATATAAAAGATTACGCCGACACCTTCTCTTCCGCATCCGGCAGTTTCGGCACCAGCACGGTCGGTTTGCTATCAATACGCGTGACCAGCAGCTGGTCGATGCGGTAGTTATCAATATCCACCACTTCAAACTTGAAGCCGGAGAACTTCACCGAGTCGGTACGTTTCGGGATTTTACGCAGCATAAACATCATAAAGCCGCCGATGGTCTCGTAGTTGCCGGACTGCGGGAACTCGTCGATGTCGAGTACGCGCATGACGTCTTCAATCGGCGTACCGCCATCGATCAGCCATGAGTTCTCATCACGCTGCACAATTTGCTCTTCCAGCCCCTGGCCGACCAGGTCGCCCATCAGCGTCGTCATAACGTCGTTAAGGGTGATAATGCCCACCACCAGCGCATATTCGTTCATGATCACCGCGAAGTCTTCCCCGGCGGTTTTGAAACTTTCCAGCGCTTCGGAGAGCGTCAGGGTGTCCGGCACAATCAGGGTGTTGCGGATCTGCACGCCGCTGTTCAGCGCCAGGCTCTGGTTTGCCAGTACGCGGTTCAGCAGGTCTTTGGAGTCCACATAGCCGATGATATGGTCGATATCTTCGTTACAAACCAGGAACTTGGAGTGCGGATGCTGCGCCACTTTGGTCTTCAGGCTCTGCTCGTCTTCATGCAGATCGAACCAGATGATGTTTTCACGGCCGGTCATGGAAGACGGCACGGTACGGGATTCCAGTTCGAAAACGTTCTCAATCAGCTCGTGCTCCTGCTTGCGCAGCACCCCTGCCAGCGCCCCGGCTTCCACCACCGCATAAATATCGTCGGAGGTGATGTCGTCTTTACGCACCATGGGCAGCTTGAAGATGCGGAAAATCACGTTCGCCAGGCCGTTAAAGAACCACACCAGCGGACGGAAGACGTACAGACAGAAGCGCATCGGGTTGATGATACGCAAAGCCACAGCTTCTGGCGCAATCATACCGATGCGTTTCGGGGTCAGGTCCGCGAATAAAATGAACAAGCCGGTCACCAGGGAGAAGGAGAGAATAAAGCTCAACTGCTCGGCCAGCTCCACGGACATGTACTTAACAAAGAGGCTATAAAACGCCGGAGAAAACGCTGCATCGCCCACGATACCGCCAAGAATGGCGACCGCGTTCAGGCCAATCTGCACCACGGTAAAGAACATGCCGGGGTTTTCCTGCATTTTCAGGATACGTGATGCGTTGATGTTGCCCTCGTCGGCAAGCAGCTTCAGTTTGATTTTACGGGAGGCAGCCAGCGAGATCTCCGATATCGAGAAAAATGCACTGACGGCAATGAGACAAAGTATTACTAAAATACTGTTTAACATAGTTTATCCGGCTTCTCGCCAGATCCTCAGAAGGGGAGTTGATACCATTCGTGTGAAGACACATTGAACGTCGGCTCGTAGCGTTGAGCCGATGATTTCAGCGGTAGTATAGCGTAAAGGCGTGTAAATCTGCCAGAGGTCACGTTTTCAACAAAAAAAGCCGGACCAGCACAGGGCGGATCCGGCGAGAAGGGCTATTTCACGGTGGATAAGTTTGCGCCCACGGCCAGGCGTGTGGCATCGCCGCCCCAGACCTGATCGTACTCATAGCCTGTTAGCTGTTTGATGACCACGCGGGTGTCGGCATCGCAGTCGCGATAATCGCCACCGAGCTTCCGACGCGCGATCTCCTTAAGCAGAACCTTGTGCGTTTCTCGGGTCAGCTTAAATCTGTAGGTTGCGAAGAAGCTCACGGCCAGCAGCGCGGCGGTGGCGAAAATCATCAGGCCAATTATCGCTCCCAGCGCGCTTTCCGGCTGTGCACCACTGCCTTTCACAAAACCGGACTCCTGCAACACCAGGCCGATAATCATGATCGCAATGGCAACGGTGCTTTTGCGGGTCAGCACCATTACGCCAGCAAAAATACCTTCACGGCGCTGCTGCGTGACGATCTCGTCAATATCCGGAATAAAGCTATAAATATTCCACGGAATGTAATAAAGGCCAGAGCGGGCCGCACCCAACAGAATAAAGACGGCGGAAAAGAGCAGCGTCGGCACCTCGGTTTTGGTGAGATAAACCGTAAACAGGAAGGCCAGCACCAGGAAAATACAGCTATAGGAAAAGCGCAACGCGGCGGAAGGGGTCATGTTCAGCCTGTTGAGTAGCAGCATAAATCCGTACGTACCCGGCACGGAGGCAAACGCCGCAATACTCAACCAGCCAGAGACCGCCGCCGCATCCTGACTCAGGCAATAAACAACGTAATAGGTAAATACTGAACCAAATACGTCCATCGCGGTGAACGAAAAGATATAAATAATGATATGCAGGCGGAACGCGCGAATGCGGAACGAGGAGAAGAGATCCAGCACCAGATATTTCAGGTGATTACCCAGCCCGCTGCCACGCTGATTATCAACTTTGAAGTCATACTCCTGATGCACATCTTTCGCTTCCCAGGTGGTGTACCAGGTAATAAACACCGCTATGCAAAAGACGCAGGAAAATATCAGCCCGGTCAGCGTGTAGGTAAATGAATTATCTTTGCCGGTAAATTGCATAATCACGCCCGGCACCGACACCGCCAGAAAACCGCCCAGCTGCGAGCAGATCATTCGCACCCCGGACAGGCGGCTGCGTTCTTCATACCGGTTGGTCATCTCAGCGGCGAGGGTTTCCCACGGCACCAGCACCATCGCTGAAAGCAGTTCGATGGAGAGATAGGTGCCCAGGTAATACCAGTAACCCATATCCGTCAGCCACAGCAGGGCATACAGGAACATTAAGGGAGAGCTAAGTAATAAGAAGAAGCGACGACGGCCAAATTTACGCCCAAGCCAGGTATCACCAAAATTATCGGTGACATAGCCCATTATCGGGCTTAATACCGCGTCAATAACGCGGGCAATGGCAAATATAGAGCCGGCTTCCACGACGGATAATCCGCAATAGGTGGTGTAAAAAAATAACAGCCAGGTGCCGATAATGGCGAAAGCGCCTCCGCCAAAGAGGTCGGTTATGCCGTAGCCAAGCGCCACGCCATAACCCACTCTGCGTTCAGTTGGTTTAACCATAATAATATCCAGTGTAGGGTAGATGTAGAGGTTGTATTTTTATTGCACTGCTGGACTACACGTGATGTTCTAATTATTAATATCTATCCATTGTCTTAACTGAGATGACCGATAAAAAGCCTCCACAAGCTTGAGTGATTTTCCAGCGGTACGAATATCGGTAAAATCCGTACTCTCCGGGTGATGAATAGCGTGATAAAAACGGCGGATCGCCTGCTGGTGTCCTAATCCCCAGTAACTTTTTGCCGTGCCATCGGGAGAGGCATCGCTTTCAAGGCGAAACCGTTCGCCTGGCGTTATGCGCCAGAGCGTGTTGTCGTTGAGCAGCAGCGAGCCGCGCTCGCAGTGGATCTCCAGCCAGAGGGGGGAATCCATGGTGTTGCAGTTGCTGGCATAAAACAGGCCGCGGGCGCCGTTGGTGAAGTGCAGCGTCGCCATCGCGCTGTCTTCCCCTTCCGTCACGTCGGCCAGTTCACCGCTGTCGACCACCCCCTTCAGCCGCGTGACGCCACCCGCGAACCACTGCATCAGATCGAGGGTATGGATCGCCTGGTTGATCAGCAAACTTCCGCCTTCCGTAGCCAGCTGTCCCCGCCACGGGCTTTCCGTGTAGTACGCCCCCGCGCGGGACCAGGTCAGGACCGCTTTGATACTCAGCATCTTGCCCAGACTGCCCTGCGCCAGCTCTTTATGAATGCGCAGGCTGCTGGGGTTGTACCGGTTCTGGTAGCAAACGCCGAGCCTGCCGGACGCCTGCGCCGCGGCAGTGGTGATATCGGCAAGCTCGCTGCTGTTCATACTCACCGGTTTCTCGCAAAACACATGCTTCCCGGCGGCCAGCGCCGCCAGAATCATGTTTTTATGCTCGAAGTGGGGCGTGCAGATATGCACCACGTCGATGCTGTCATCCAGCAGCATTTCCCGGTAATCCTGATAAAAGCGGCACTGATAGTTCATCGCCAGCTTAAGTCCGTTGACGCTATCGATATCGACCAGCGCGCGCAGCGCCACATTCGGGATTTGCCTCAGGGCGTTCACATGGCAACCGTGAATAGCCCCGGCGCCGATAATCGCCGTGTTCAGGATGTTCATGACGCCCCCTTAGTCCGCTGCGTTTGCGAGCATTTGTGCCTTCACGCACAGTTCGGCCGCTTTGAAAGCATGCGCCTGCGTCATAGCATTTTCGGTGCGGTGCAGGCAGTCGAGGATCAGTTCGCCAAAGTAGGGGAACCCAACCTGCCCGGCCACCGGATAGCGGAACTCGCCCTCGTTATTGACGAGGTAGACGACATCCTGCTCCCCCCGGGTGAGATCGACGTATTTACGGATCTCGATATACCCGTCCGTACCAAGTAGCGTCAGACGACCATCGCCCCAGGTGGAAAGCCCGTCAGGAGTGAACCAGTCGCAGCGGAAATAGCCGCTGGCGCCGTTTTCTCCTTTGAGCATCGCGTCGCCAAAATCTTCGAATGCGGGATACTGCGGGTGGTTAACGTTGCGCACCTGGCTGGCGACCACGGTGGCGTCGCGGTTGCTGGTATAAAACAGGAACTGCTCGATCTGGTGGCTGCCGATATCGCACAGGATGCCGCCGAAGTCGCGACGATCGTAAAACCACTCCGGACGTCCCGTCCCTTCCCGGTGCGGCCCCATACCCAGGGTCTGCACCACGCGACCAATGGCACCCTGCTGCACCAGTTGCCCGGCAAAGACCGCACTTTCCACGTGCAGACGCTCGCTGTAGTAGACCGCGTACTTTTTCCCGGTTTTCTCTACCATCGCTTTGGCGTCGGCTAGCTGTTCAAGGGTGGTGAGTGGCGCTTTGTCCGTGAAGTAGTCTTTGCCTGCCGCCATCGCCTTCAGCCCCAGGGCGCAGCGTCTGGAGGGGATAGCCGCCCCCGCCACCAGGCGCACCTCGTCATCGGCGAGAATAACGTCCAGAGAATCAGCCACCTTCACCTGCGGGTACTGCTGAACAAACGTCTCCACTTTCGCCGGGTCGGGATCGTAAACCCACTTCAGCGTGGCGCCTGCTTCAATCAGGCCATTACACATTCCATAGATATGGCCGTGGTCGAGCGCGGCGGCGGCAAATACAAATTCACCCGCCTGCACCACCGGCTGCGGTTTGCCCACCGGCGCGTAGTTCATTCCGTCATTTTTGTTCATGGTTACAGTCCTCGATCCAGATCTTTACCCAGAGGGATAGCGCCGACTTCGCTGAAGTTGGCGACGCTTGCGGATTTTTCATAAAAACGGGGGGCGAGGGCGTTCGTCCCGCCGGTACGGTAAAACGGATCGTCGCGGCCAATGGGCAGGGAGACGACGCTACGGGTAATGGCGGATTTATACATCGCGGTAATCAGCTCCAGCGAGCGCTTGCCCTGCACGCCGTCCACCAGCGGGGCCGCGCCGCGCTCTATGCTCTGGAGCAGGTCGTTAATCTGCCCGGTGTGCAGGGTCCATTCGAGCCTGGGTGTCGCCTGGAAAACGGCATTAAGCTGAGCTTCTCGCTCAAGATCGTGGGTCTCCTGCGGGAAGCCGTTGTCAGCACTCACGCTGGCATAAGCCTGCCACGGGGCGGAGATTCGGGCTTTATCACCCTGGATAATGATTTTCTGATCTTCCCCGTGGTGCACCACCGAGGCGGTAAGCTGCGTAAGCGCGCCGCTGGGGTATCTGAAGATTGCCGCGCTCAGATCTTCCACTTCGGCATTGTCATGCGCCACGTTGGTCATCATCGCCACCACCTCAGACGGAAAGCCGAGCATCCACTGAATGGCGTCGATATGGTGCACCGCGTGGTTCAGCGTGCAGCCGCCCCCTTCCTTTTCCCACGTGCCGCGCCACCACAGGTCGTAGTAGCAGTGTCCGCGCCACCAGAAGGAATCCACCTGCGCATGACAAATTTTTCCGGCGAGGCCGGAATCCAGCGCCGCTTTTAAGCGCCAGAAGGCATCGGTAAAACGGTTCTGGGCAATAATGGAGAGCGTTTTTCCGCTGGCCTGCTGGGCGGCGATCATCGCATCACACTCCTCCAGCGAGGCGGCCATCGGTTTTTCGCACAGCACATGACAGCCAGCATGAAGCGCGTCAATGCTGATCTCCGCATGAACATAGGGTGGGGTGCAGACGTCAACGATATCGATGGAAAGCGCGTCCGCCAGCATCTGCTGGTGGCTGGCGTACACGCGGGCGTCCGTCAGGCCATAACGCGCTTTTTTCTCTTCCGCTTTCTCCGGGTAGATATCAACCAGCGCAACGATCCGGCAGCGCTGTCCAAACTGCAAATAACCCTGAATATGGTTATGGGAGATATTTCCCGTTCCCACAATAGCGACATTTAACATCGATCTTCTCCGGTGTTACCAGGTGCCCGCGGCATCCAGCGTGATGCTGGTGGCCCCTTTATCTACAGAGGTGCTGATGCGCTGCTGAAGCAGGCGCAGGTACTGCTTTTCGTTCAGCGGTAGCTCAACCCAGTCGTCAGTCCAGGTGGAGAGGTGCATGGCGTTAGAGAGGGTTAAACCGCGAATGCCTTCCAGACCCGGCGCAATCAGCGGCTCGCCGCGCAGCACGGCGGCGCAGAAGTTGGCGGTGATGACGTGGTGCTCGCTGTATTCCGGGGCAACAGGGACAGACACCTCCCAGCATTCCGGCTCACCGAAGCCATTCTGCCAGCGGGCGTTAAACTCGGTTTCCGATTCGCGCAGCCGCCAGTAGCGCAGCTTCCCTTCTTCAACGACGACTTTGCCGCGATCGCCCACGATCTCCAGACGGTTGGTGCCCGGCGTTTCGGCGACGGTGGTGATAAACACACCGGTTGCGCCGTTGGCGTACTCCGCATAGGCGGTGACCTCGTCTTCCACTTCAATGTCGCGATGCTTCCCGAACTGGCAAAACGCGCGCAGCCGAACCGGCATGCCCACCAGCCACTGCCAGAGATCGAGCTGATGCGGATCCTGATTGAGCAGCACGCCGCCGCCTTCCCCTTTCCAGGTCGCGCGCCAGCCGCCGGAATTGTAGTAACTCTGCGAGCGATACCAGTTGGTGATGATCCAGCTTGAGCGGCGGATCTCGCCCAGCTCGCCGCTGTCGATCAGATCTTTCACTTTCTGATACAGCGGATTGGGCCGTTGGTTATACATGATGCCGAACACCACGTCGCATTCCCGGGCGCAGGCGTTCATCTCCTGCACCTGCGCGGTATAGACGCCAGCTGGCTTCTCACACAGGGTATGGATGCCGTTGCGCATTGCCAGCATCGACAGGCGAGGGTGGTCGTAATGCGGCGTGGCGACAATCACCGCATCGATAAGCCCGCTCTGGAGCATCTCCTGCGCATCGCTGAACAGCGGAATGCCGCCCACCAGCTGACGAATCGCCGGATGCTTTTCCGTCGCGTTATCGCACACTGCCGTAAGGCAGGCATCGCTGACGGTCCCGGCCAGTAAATAGCGCGCGTGGACCGTACCGATATTACCTATACCAATAATGCCAAAACGTACCTTCTCCATGTCTCACCTTAATTTCAGTCAGAAAGCGTGATGAGCGAAAAATAGGAAAGGCGAGCCGTAGCGACAATGTGTTTTTGTGAGAATACTCGCAAGGTCAATAAGTAAACTCCAACCATTTTGAAATTTGGTTTTAAAATCAATGCGCTGTTTCTGCAAATATTTGCAAAAACTGATTGAGAGCGAGGTCACACTATGCCGGGCAAGTTAAAAATGGAGGAGATCGCGTCCCTGACGGGCTATTCCGTGAGCACGGTGTCCAGGGTGTTGAGCGGCAAGTCTTATACCAGCGACAAGGCCCGGGAGGCCATTGTCCGCACCGCACGCGAGCTTGGCGTGCTGGAATCGATGGCAAGCGGGCGGCTGTTAATTAACGGAATCGCTGTATTTGCGCCTGAGAGAACGTTTCAGGGACGTGGGGATATTTTTTATCTGGAAGTGACCAAAGGCATCGCTGAAGCCAGCGCGCGCCATAATGTCTGGATCAGTTATTGCGGACTGGAGGAACAGAATGCGGATGTAAAATTATTTATGGAAAAGGCCAGCCATAAAAATATAAACGCAATAATTATCATTGGTACGGATGATTCAACCATATTTAAGCTGGCCAGCACCCTGAATAAACCCTGTGTATTAATTAATTCCGTGGACCGGGACCGGGTGCTGGATTCGGTTTCACCCGATCACCGCGCGATTGGCTTTACCACAATGCAGTATCTCTTCGAACAGGGCCATCGCCGGGTGCTGACCATTACCTGCCTGCGCCGGGACACGCTCTATGCCCGGCTGGACGGCATTAAAGAGGCGTACCGGCATTTTCACGTGGCGTTTGAGCCACAGCGGGATTTACTGGTCACGGAGTGGTTTACCGCTGAAGAGGCTGAGCGCGAACTGGATGAGTGGCTGTTACGTCACGACAGAGCGCAATGGCCAGAGGTCATTTTTCCCAACAGCACCAGCATGACCGAGGGTGTGCTGAAGGCGTTACAGCGGCATGGGCTGCGCGTGCCGGAGGATATCTCCATCATCACCACTGATTTTGCGTGGAATTTAGCAAACCGGCTTGAAAAGCCCATCACGGGGATCACGGTGCCGTGCCGGGAGTTGGGCATAGAAGCGGTGCATTTGCTGCAAACACGGCTCAACCGGCCTCAGGCGCCGGTTTTTAACCTGCTGTTGCAGGGGAAGGTCATTGATTACGGTTCGGTGAGTAATGCCACGCGCCACGCGGCTCGCGTGGCGCTGCTGGAGTAATCAGGCCTGCTGAGGAGGCAGGCAAACGCCGATGCCGCCAATCCCGCAGTAACCGTACGGATTTTTATGCAGGTACTGCTGGTGGTCGTCTTCAGCATAGTAGAACGGTTTCGCGGTCGCGATCTCCGTCGTGACCTGACGTTTATCACCGGCGGCCTGCATCGCTTCCTGGAAACGCGTCAGGCTGGCGTGGGCCGCGGCCTCCTGCTCCGGGGTGAGCGGATAGATGGCCGAGCGGTATTGGGTGCCGTGATCGTTACCCTGACGCATGCCCTGCGCCGGGTCATGGTTTTCCCAGAATACCTGGAGCAGCTGTTCATAGCTGATGACGCTCGGGTCATACACCACACGCACCGCTTCGGCGTGACCGGTCTCGCCGGAACAGACTTCGCGGTAGGTTGGGTTAGGCGTATATCCTCCGGTGTAGCCCGCAGCGGTGCTGTACACGCCCGGCAGTTGCCAGAACAGGCGTTCTACGCCCCAGAAGCAGCCCATGGCAAACAGGGCGATCTCCATGCCATCAGGAACGTTTGTCATGGAATGGTTGTTTACGGCGTGTAAGGTTGCCACTGGCATAGGGGTGTTGCGTCCCGGTAATGCATCGGCTTGTGATACCAGATGCTTTTTATCGAATAAACTCACGGTGGGGCCTCCCGGGTAGCGTTGTTTCGGTTAAGGTTGTCACGAAGCGTTTAATTGAACACAATAAATGCGATGAATGAGTCTAGATTTAATCATAAGAAATATTTGGGTGTTGCACCCTTTTTCAACCCGTAATTTGGGTTTTTGGCTTTCAGGCCGTATTTTGCCGCGGAGCGGCACTGCATTTGCTTCCAGGGTGGAAACAGGGATATTCAGGAGAAAACGTGACAAAGATCCGCCAGTTATGTTTAGTCAGTTTAATGCTGACCAGCGGGATTGCCAGCGCGGCGAATGTCCGTTTGCAGGTTGAGGGGTTATCCGGGGCGCTGGAAAAAAACGTGCGAGCGCAGCTTTCCACCATCCAGAGCGATGAGGTCACGCCGGATCGGCGTTTTCGCGCGCGCGTGGATGACGCCATCCGCGAAGGCTTAAAGGCGTTGGGGTACTACGAACCCACCATTGATTTCGATTTACGCCCGCCCCCGGCGAAAGGACGTCAGGTGTTGATTGCCCGCGTCTCGCCGGGCGAACCCGTCCTGATTGGTGGTACGAACGTGGTACTGCGCGGCGGTGCGCGCACGGATCGTGATTACCTGGATCTGCTCAGCACTCGCCCGAAAGTAGGCACCGTGCTCAATCACGGGGATTACGATCGCTTTAAAAAATCATTAACCAGCGTTTCGCTGCGCAAAGGCTACTTCGACAGCCAGTTCAACAAAAGCCAGCTGGGCGTTGCGCTTGAGCGACGTCAGGCATTCTGGGATATCGATTACGACAGCGGCGAGCGCTACCGGTTTGGCGATGTAACCTTCGAAGGATCGCAAATCCGTGACGAGTATCTGCAAAACCTGGTGCCGTTTAAGAAAGGCGACTACTACCAGTCCAGCGACCTGGGCGAACTCAACCGTCGTTTATCGGCCACCGGCTGGTTTAACTCGGTGATTGTTGCCCCTGAATTTGAAAAATCCCGTAAAACCAAAGTATTGCCGCTGCATGGCGTGGTCTCTCCGCGCACCGAGAATACGATTGAGACCGGTGTGGGCTACTCGACGGACGTTGGCCCGCGCGTGAAAGCCTCGTGGAAAAAACCATGGATGAACTCCTACGGCCACAGCCTGACCACCAGCGCCAGCATCTCGGCTCCGGAACAGCAGCTCGACTTCAGCTATAAAATGCCGCTGCTGAAAAATCCGCTTGAGCAGTATTACCTGGTTCAGGGCGGCTTCAAGCGCACCGACCTGAACGATACCGAGTCAGACTCCACCACGCTTGCCGTGTCACGTTACTGGGATCTCTCCAGCGGCTGGCAGCGCGCGATCAACCTGCGCTGGAGTCTCGATCACTTTACCCAGGCAAACGTCACCAACACCACCATGCTGCTTTATCCGGGCGTGATGATCAGCCGTACCCGCTCGCGCGGTGGCCTGATGCCGACCTGGGGCGATTCCCAGCGCTACTCCATCGATTATTCCAACTCCGCCTGGGGCTCAGACGTGGATTTCTCTGTGGTGCAGGCGCAAAACGTCTGGATCCGCACCCTCTATGACAAACACCGCTTTGTGGTTCGCGGCAACCTCGGCTGGATCGAAACCGGTGACTTCGAACGCGTCCCGCCGGATCTGCGCTTCTTCGCCGGGGGCGACCGCAGCATTCGCGGGTATAAGTACAAATCGATCTCACCTGAAAACGACAAAGGCCAGTTGACCGGGGCCTCCAAACTGGCGACCGGCTCGCTGGAGTACCAGTACAACGTCAGCGGCAAATGGTGGGGCGCCATGTTCGTTGACGGGGGTGAGGCTGTGAACGATATCCGCCGCAGCGATTTCAAAACCGGCGCGGGTGTGGGCGTGCGCTGGCAGTCACCGGTCGGGCCAATCAAGCTCGATTTCGCCGTTCCGGTGGGCGACAAAGACGAACACGGTTTACAGTTTTACATCGGTCTGGGGCCTGAATTATGAGTTTATGGAAGAAGATAAGCCTCGGAGTACTGATTTTTATCGTACTGCTGCTCGGTACGGTGGCGTTTCTGGTGGGCACCACCACGGGCCTGCATCTGCTGTTTAACGCCGCGAACCGCTGGGTGCCGGGGCTGGAAATCGGCCAGGTGACGGGCGGCTGGCGCGATCTGCGCCTGAAAAATATCCGTTATGAACAGCCCGGCGTGGCGGTAAACGCGGGTGAGTTTCATCTGGCGGTGAAGCTCGGCTGCCTGCGGGACAGCAAGCTGTGCGTAAACGATCTGTCGTTAAAAGACGTTAACGTGGCGATAGATTCCAAAAAAATGCCGAAGTCTGAGCCTGTCGAAGAAGAGGATAGCGGTCCGCTGAATCTTTCGACGCCGTACCCGATTGCGCTCTACCGGGTAGCGCTGGATAACGTCAATATCAAAATCGACGACACGACGGTATCCGTGATGGATTTCACCTCCGGCCTGCGCTGGCAGGAGAAAAACCTCACCCTGACCCCTACCTCCCTGCAAGGGCTGCTGATTGCGCTGCCGAAGGTGGCCGACGTGGCGCAGGAGGAGATCGTCGAGCCGAAGATCCAGAACCCGCAGCCGGAAGAAAAACCGCTGGGCGAAACGCTGAAAGATCTCTTCTCGAAACCGGTTCTGCCGGAGATGACCGACGTGCATCTGCCGCTGAACCTCAATATTGAAGAGTTTAAGGGTGAACAGCTGCGTCTGACCGGCGATACCGATCTGACGGTCTTCAACATGCTGCTTAAAGTCAGCAGTATCGACGGCAACATGAAGCTCGACGCGCTGGATATCGACACCAATCAGGGGTCGGTGAATGCCTCCGGCAATGCGCTGCTGCGCGACAACTGGCCGGTGGATATTACGCTGAACAGCGCCCTGAACATCGATCCGCTGAAGGGCGAAAAGGTCAAGGTGAAAGTCGGCGGCGCGCTACGCGAGAAACTTGAGTTCGGCGTGAACCTTTCCGGCCCGGTGGATATGGTACTGCGCGGGCAAACCCAGCTGGCAGAGGCTGGTCTACCGCTCAACCTTGAGGTTGTCAGCAAGCAGCTTTACTGGCCGTTCACCGGCGAAAAGCAGTTCCAGGCTGACGATCTGAAGCTGAAGCTGAGTGGCAAAATGACCGACTACACGCTGTCGTTCCGCACGGCAGTGAAGGGGCAGGATGTACCGCCTGCCGATATTACCCTGGATGCGAAGGGTAACGAGTTGCAGGTTAACCTCGACAAGCTGACCGTGGCGGCGCTGGAAGGGAAAACCGAGCTGACCGCGCTGCTCGACTGGCAGCAGGCGATCAGCTGGCGCGGCGAGCTGAAGCTGACCGGGATCAACACCGCTAAAGAGGTGCCGGAGTGGCCGTCAAAACTGGATGGCCTGATCAAAACCCGCGGTAGCCTGTACGGGGGCACCTGGCAGATGGACGTGCCGGAACTCAAGCTCACCGGCAACGTGAAGCAGAACAAAGTCAACGTAGAAGGCTCGCTTAAGGGCAACAGCTATCTCCAGTGGGTGATCCCGGGCCTGCACGTGGCGCTGGGTCGCAACACGGCGGATATCAAAGGCGAGCTGGGCGTGAAAGACCTCAATCTGGATGCCACCATCGACGCGCCGAATCTCGATAACGCCCTGCCGGGTCTGGGCGGTACGGCGAAAGGGTTAGTGAAGGTTCGCGGTACGGTGGAGGCGCCGCAGTTGCTGGCGGACATCACCGCCAATAATCTGCGCTGGCAGGAACTTTCCATTGCCCGCGTGCGTGTCGAGGGAGACGTGAAATCCACCGATCAGATCGGCGGAAACCTGGATCTGCGAGTGGAGCGTATCTCTCAGCCGGACGTGAACATCAGTCTGGTCACGCTGGCGGCAAAAGGGAACGAAAAGCAGCACGATCTCCAGCTACGGGTACAGGGTGAGCCGGTCTCCGGTCAGCTTCACCTGACGGGCAGTTTTGACCGCCAGGCGACGCGCTGGAAAGGCGTTCTGGATAACACTCGCTTTAGCACGCCGGTCGGGCCGCTGGTGCTGTCGCGGTCTGTCGCGCTGGACTACCGCAACGCAGAGCAAAAGATCAGCATTGGGCCACACTGCTGGACTAACCCGAATGCTGAGCTGTGCGTGCCGCAGACCATTGATGCGGGTGCGGAAGGACGTGCGCAGATCAACCTCAACCGTTTCGACCTGGCGATGCTGAAACCGTTTATGCCGGAAACCACCCAGGCCAGCGGCGTCTTTAGCGGTAAAGCGGACGTTGCGTGGGACACCACCAAAGAGGGTCTGCCGCAGGGCAGCGTTACCCTCTCCGGGCGTAACGTGAAGGTGACGCAGGAGGTCAATGACGCGCCGCTGCCGGTGGCGTTCGATACCCTGAATCTGAACGCTGACCTGCGTAACAATCGCGCAGAACTCGGGTGGCTGATCCGCCTGACCAACAACGGTCAGTTTGACGGACAGGTGCAAATTACCGATCCGCAAGGCCGACGCAATCTCGGCGGTAACGTCAATATCCGCAACTTCAACCTGGCGATGGTGAATCCGATCTTCTCGCGGGGAGAAAAGGCGGCGGGGATGCTCAGCGCCAACCTGCGTCTGGCGGGGGATGCGCAAAGCCCGCAGCTGTTTGGCCAGATGCGGTTAAACGGCGTGGACATCGACGGCAACTTTATGCCGTTCGATATGCAGCCCAGCCAGCTGGCGATGAACTTTAACGGTCAAAGCTCAACCCTCAGTGGCTCAGTATTGACGCAGCAGGGACAAATCAACCTGAGCGGTGATGCGGACTGGAGCCAGCTCGACAACTGGCGCGCCCGCATTGCGGCCAAGGGCAGCCGGGTGCGTATCACGGTACCGCCGATGGTGCGGCTGGACGTGTCGCCGGACGTGGTCTTTGAAGCAACGCCGAGTCTCTTCACCCTGGACGGTCGCGTCGACGTACCGTGGGCGCGCATCGTGGTTCACGAGGTGCCGGAAAGCGCGGTGGGCGTCTCCAGTGACGAAGTTATGCTCAATGAAAATCTGAAACCTGTTGAACAGAAGAGCGCTGGCATACCGATCAATAGTAATCTTATCGTGCACGTGGGGAATAACGTGCGTTTGGACGCGTTTGGGCTGAAGGCGAGACTGACGGGTGACCTGAAAGTGGCGCAGGATCAACAGGGGCTTGGTCTGAATGGACAAATCAATATTCCTGAAGGGCGCTTCCATGCCTACGGTCAGGATTTGATTGTGCGTAAAGGCGAACTGCTGTTCTCCGGTCCACCGGATCAGCCGGTGCTCAATATCGAAGCGATCCGCAACCCAGAAGCCACCGAAGATGATGTGATTGCAGGCGTGCGCGTGACGGGCTCCGCCGACGAACCTAAGGCAGAGATCTTCTCTGACCCGGCCATGTCGCAACAGGAAGCGCTCTCTTACCTGCTGCGCGGGCAGGGTCTGGATAGTCAACAGGGCGATGGTGCGGCAATGACATCGATGTTAGTCGGTCTGGGGGTTGCACAAAGTGGTCAGGTTGTGGGTAAAATCGGCGAGACGTTTGGCGTAAGCAATCTGGCGCTGGACACTCAGGGCGTGGGTGACTCTTCGCAGGTAGTGGTCAGCGGCTATGTACTGCCGGGTCTACAGGTAAAATATGGCGTGGGGATCTTTGACTCACTGGCTACACTCACGTTACGTTACCGCCTGATGCCTAAGCTATATCTGGAAGCAGTGTCCGGCGTAGACCAGGCACTTGATCTGCTCTATCAGTTTGAGTTTTAGCAATGCGAATATTTGTTTACGGCAGTTTACGAACCAAGCAAGGCAACAGCCACTGGATGACCAACGCCCAGTTGCTGGGAAATTACACAATCGAAAACTACCAGTTGTACAGTCTGGGCCACTATCCAGGCGCGGTTCCGGGGAACGGAACGGTACAGGGTGAGGTTTATCGTATTGATAATGCTACGCTGGCCGAACTTGATGCCCTGCGCACCAGGGGCGGTGAATACGCTCGCCAGTTGATCCAGACGCCTTACGGTAGTGCATGGATGTACGTGTACCAACGTTCGGTTGACGGGTTAACGCTGATTGAAAGCGGTAACTGGTTAGACAGAGACCAGTTCTGAAAAACGACAACGCCACCGTAAGGTGGCGTTGTTTATTGTGCCTGGTATCAGCAGTAAGAATTACTTCTTAGCAGCACGCTCGAAAGACGCGATGATTTCTGCTTTCGCAGCTTCTGCGTTATCCCAGCCTTCAACTTTAACCCATTTGCCTTTTTCGAGGTCTTTGTAGTGCTCGAAGAAGTGGGCGATCTGCGCTTTCAGCAGCTCTGGCAGGTCGTTCACATCTTTAATGTGATCGTATTCTTTGCTCAGCTTGGTGTGCGGTACGGCAACCAGTTTCGCATCTTCACCCGCTTCGTCAGTCATTTTCAGCACGCCAACAGGACGGCAGCGAATAACGGAGCCTGGCTGCAATGGGTATGGCGTTGGGACCAGTACGTCAACCGGGTCACCGTCCAGAGACAGAGTGTGGTTGATGTAGCCGTAGTTGCACGGATAGAACATGGCAGTAGACATGAAACGGTCAACGAACAGCGCACCGGTGTCTTTGTCGATTTCGTATTTGATTGGATCTGCGTTGGCCGGGATTTCGATCACAACGTAGATGTCTTCTGGCAGTTCTTTACCCGCAGGGACGTTGAGTAAGCTCATGTCGGTGTCCTTTAAAATGGATGGTAAACAAGTGGCAGGTATTATAGCCAACTGGCGCTGAAAGTCTCCGCCTGTTTTCGTCTTCTCTCCCTCGCACCTTCACTTTTCAGACCGTTTCCATGACAGGATAATCCATAAACCTAGCCGCATTTTAAATGTTGAAATGAAAGCGATTACAAACTTGTGATTAACGTTTTATTCACTTTTCTGAAGTGTGATGTAACGCAATCCGTAACATATTCCATCGGCTATAGTTCATCCGCGGAACATCTTTTAACCAACAATAACCTACCCTACGAGGACGTTCATATGTGGAAGCGCTTACTTCTTGTTACAGCAGTTTCGGCAGCCATGTCGTCTATGGCGATGGCCGCCCCCTTAACCGTTGGATTTTCGCAGGTCGGATCTGAATCCGGCTGGCGCGCCGCTGAAACGAATGTGGCGAAAAGTGAGGCTGAAAAGCGCGGTATTACGCTGAAAATCGCCGATGGTCAGCAAAAGCAAGAGAACCAGATTAAAGCGGTGCGCTCGTTTATCGCTCAGGGCGTGGATGCCATCTTTATTGCCCCGGTTGTCGCCACGGGCTGGGAGCCGGTGCTGAAGGAAGCCAAAGATGCTGAAATTCCTGTCTTCCTGCTCGACCGTTCCATCGATGTTAAAGACAAATCTCTCTATATGACCACCGTCACCGCCGATAACGTCCTGGAAGGCAAACTGATTGGTGACTGGCTGGTGAAACAGGTGGATGGCAAGCCGTGTAACGTCGTGGAGTTGCAGGGCACCGTCGGCGCAAGCGTGGCTATCGACCGTAAGAAAGGTTTCGCGGAGGCCATCGCCAAAGCACCAAACATTAAGATCATTCGTTCTCAGTCCGGCGACTTCACCCGCAGCAAGGGTAAAGAGGTCATGGAAAGCTTCATCAAGGCTGAAAATAACGGCAAAAACATCTGCATGGTTTACGCCCACAACGACGACATGGTAATCGGCGCCATCCAGGCCATCAAAGAAGCGGGCCTGAAGCCGGGCAAAGATATCCTCACCGGCTCGATCGACGGCGTACCGGACATCTACAAAGCGATGATTGACGGTGAAGCGAACGCCAGCGTGGAGCTGACGCCGAACATGGCTGGTCCGGCATTCGATGCGCTGGAGAAATTCAAGAAAGACGGCACGATGCCTGAGAAAGTGACCGTTACCAAATCCACGCTCTACCTGCCGGACACGGCGAAAGAAGAGTTAGAGAAGAAGAAAAATATGGGTTACTGATCAAGTGAAATTGCCGGGTGGCGCTGCGCTTACCCGGCCTACGATACGCTCTTTTGTAGGCCGGGTAAGCGTAGCGTCATCCGGCTTGATGCAGGGGGAAACCATGACTACCGAACAACACCAGGAAATCCTCCGCACAGAGGGCCTGAGTAAATTTTTCCCTGGCGTTAAGGCGCTGGATAACGTTGATTTCAGCCTGCGGCGGGGGGAGATCATGGCGTTGCTCGGCGAAAACGGGGCGGGGAAGTCGACGCTGATTAAAACCCTGACCGGGGTCTATCACGCCGATCGCGGCGCTATCTGGCTGGAAGGTCACGCCATTTCGCCTAAGAACACCGCGCATGCCCAGCAACTGGGGATCGGGACGGTCTACCAGGAAGTGAACCTGCTGCCAAACATGTCGGTAGCGGATAACCTGTTTATTGGCCGCGAGCCACGACGCTTTGGCCTGTTGCGCCGCAAAGAGATGGAAGCGCGCGCCACAAAGCTGATGGAATCGTATGGCTTCTCTCTTGACGTGCGCGAACCGCTGAACCGCTTTTCCGTGGCGATGCAGCAGATTGTTGCCATCTGCCGGGCTATCGATCTCTCTGCGAAAGTGTTGATCCTCGATGAACCCACCGCCAGCCTCGATACCCAGGAAGTGGAAATGCTTTTTACCCTGATGCGCCAGCTGCGTAATCAGGGCGTCAGCCTGATTTTCGTGACGCATTTCCTCGATCAGGTTTACGAGGTGAGCGATCGCATTACGGTGCTGCGCAATGGCAGCTTTGTCGGCTGCCGGGAAACCCGCGAGCTGCCGCAGATCGAGCTGGTGAAAATGATGCTGGGCCGCGAGCTGGAGACCAACGCGCTCCAGCGCGCGGGCCGCACGCTGCTGAGCGAAAAACCGATCGCTGCGTTTCACGATTACGGCAAAAAAGGGATCATCGCGCCGTTTAACCTGGAGGTACGCCCCGGTGAAATTGTGGGTCTGGCGGGGCTGTTAGGCTCGGGGCGCACCGAAACCGCCGAAGTGATCTTCGGGATCAAACCTGCCGACAGCGGAACGGCGCTGATCAAAGGCAAACCACAAACGCTACGTTCACCGCATCAGGCGTCGTGCCTCGGCGTGGGCTTCTGCCCGGAGGACAGGAAAACGGACGGTATTATTGCCGCCGCCTCGGTGCGGGAAAACATCATCCTGGCGCTACAGGCCCAGCGCGGCTGGCTGCGTCCGATCCCGCGTAAAGAGCAGAACGCGATTGCCGAGCGCTTCATCCGCCAGCTCGGTATCCGTACCCCGAGCGCGGAACAGCCCATTGAGTTCCTCTCGGGCGGTAACCAGCAGAAGGTGTTGCTCTCTCGATGGCTGCTCACCAAACCGCAGTTCCTGATCCTCGACGAGCCGACGCGCGGCATCGACGTGGGCGCGCACGCCGAAATCATCCGGCTTATCGAAACGCTCTGTGCGGACGGGCTGGCGCTGCTGGTGATCTCGTCTGAGCTGGAGGAGCTGGTTGGCTATGCCGATCGCGTCATCATCATGCGCGATCGCAAACAGGTGGCAGAGATCCCGCTGGATAAACTGTCGGTTCCGGCGATCATGAATGCCATCGCGGCGTAAGGAGTCAAATGTGATGTCCCGTTCTCTTTCGCAAACTGGCGAAGCGAAGCGCCGCTTCAGCTGGCCGACCGGCACGCCGCAAATCGTGGCGCTGCTGCTGGTGCTGCTGGTGGATAGCCTGGTGGCTCCGCATTTCTTCCAGATCATCGTTCAGGATGGCCGCCTGTTTGGCAGCCCGATCGACATCTTAAACCGTGCCGCGCCCGTGGCGCTGCTGGCGATTGGTATGACGCTGGTGATTGCCACCGGCGGGATCGACCTCTCCGTCGGTGCGGTCATGGCGATTGCGGGGGCCACCGCCGCCTCAATGACCGTTGCCGGACACAGCCTGCCGGTGGTCCTGCTCGCCGCGCTGGGATCCGGCGTATTAGCCGGACTGTGGAACGGCATTCTGGTCGCGGTGCTCAAGATCCAGCCGTTTGTTGCGACGTTGATTTTGATGGTGGCCGGGCGCGGTGTGGCGCAGCTTATTACCTCCGGTCAAATCGTCACCTTTACCTCCCCGAGCCTGGCGTGGATCGGCAGCGGTAATTTTCTGTTCTTCCCGACGCCGGTGATCGTCGCGCTGGTGACGCTGGTGATGTTCTGGCTTTTCACCCGCAAAACGGCGCTCGGGATGTTCATCGAAGCGGTGGGGATTAACATTCGGGCCGCGAAAAACGCCGGGGTGAATACGCGGCTGATGGTGATGCTGACTTACGTGCTGAGCGGCGTCTGTGCCGCAATTGCCGGGGTGATCGTGGCCGCCGATATTCGCGGGGCGGATGCCAACAATGCCGGACTCTGGCTGGAGCTGGATGCGATCCTCGCGGTGGTTATCGGCGGTGGGTCGCTGATGGGCGGACGTTTTAATCTGCTGCTCTCGGTGGTGGGGGCGTTGATTATTCAGGGTATGAATACCGGTATTTTGCTCTCCGGGTTCCAGCCGGAGCTTAATCAGGTCGTCAAAGCGGTCGTGGTGCTTATCGTACTTATCGTGCAGTCGCCGCGCTTTATCACTCTCATTAAGGGGTTCCGCGGTCATGATAAAACGTAATTTGCCGTTAATGATCACGCTGGGCGTGTTCGTGCTGGGTTACCTCTACTGTCTGACCCAGTTCCCGGGCTTCGCCTCCACGCGAGTGATTTGCAATATTCTGACCGACAACGCGTTTCTCGGGATTATCGCCGTCGGTATGACGTTTGTGATCCTCTCCGGCGGGATCGATCTCTCCGTTGGCTCGGTGATCGCCTTTACCGGCGTGTTCCTTGCCAAAGCGATTGGCTACTGGGGTATTTCGCCGCTGCTGGCGTTCCCGCTGGTGCTGGCGATGGGCTGTGCGTTCGGCGCCTTTATGGGGCTTTTGATCGACGCGCTGAAAATACCGGCGTTTATCATTACCCTCGCGGGAATGTTTTTCCTGCGCGGCGTGAGCTATCTGGTGTCGGAGGAGTCGATTCCGATTAACCATCCGATCTACGACACGCTCTCCAGCCTGGCGTGGAAAATCCCCGGCGGGGGACGCCTGAGCGCAATGGGGCTGCTGATGCTGGGCGTGGTGGTGATTGGGATCTTCCTCGCCCACCGTACCCGGTTTGGTAATCAGGTTTATGCCATTGGCGGCAGCGCCACGTCCGCGAACCTGATGGGAATTTCCACGCGCAGCACGACCATCCGCATCTATATGCTTTCGACCGGGCTGGCCACGCTCGCGGGGATTGTGTTCTCGGTTTACACCCAGGCAGGCTATGCCCTGGCGGGAGTGGGCGTTGAGCTGGACGCCATTGCCTCGGTGGTGATTGGCGGTACGTTGCTCAGCGGCGGGGTGGGGACGGTGCTCGGCACGCTGTTTGGCGTGGCGATCCAGGGGCTGATTCAGACCTATATCAACTTCGACGGCACGCTCAGCTCCTGGTGGACCAAAATCGCCATCGGCATTCTGCTGTTTATTTTTATCGCCCTCCAGCGCGGCCTGACGGTGCTCTGGGAGAACCGTCAAAGCTCGCCTGTTACCCGTGTGAATACATCTGTAACAGAGCGATAACATGCTGAAATTGCTTAAACTCTAAACATTTTCCGGTAGCGGCCGATACTCTTTTTTTATGCCCAGAAATATCTCGCTACCGGAAATAACATCATGCTGAAAACGCTATCGATTCGTACCTGCTTGCTCTCTTTACTGGCCGTTATGACCCTTCTGCTGCTGATTGTCAGCGGCATCGGCATTTATGCCCTTACACAAAGTTCCGCTTCTCTCCAGCGCATCAATCACCTTCAGGGTGAACAGATGGTGCAGCTGAATTCCGGCTATACGCTGATCCTGCGCGCGCGTAACGAAGCGGGTCAGGCCGTCCGCATGATGGAGGTCGGCCTTCTGGACGATGCGGCCAGGGCGGTCAAAACCATTAATCAGGAAATGGCGCTGGCACAGAAAACGCTGAAGGGCGTGATCGGCAGTGGCGTGGCGGATGAGCAGGGACAAAAGCTGCTGGATAACGTCGCCGCGAGCCTGGCGGTGTACAACCAGCAGGGTATCAGCCCGATGCTGAAAGCCCTGAACGAGCAAAGCGCGGACAGCTATTACGATTTGCTGGAAAACAAGCTGGTCCCGGTGGCGAAGCAGTTTGATAACGCGATGCAGGCGTTCCAGGCATGGAGCGAGGCGCGCGGCAAAGCGGAGGTGAGCGCCGTGCAGGCGAGTAAAATCCGCGTGCTGATCCTGATTATCGTCGCGGCGCTGCTGACGGCTGGCATTATCGTGCTGGCCTGGCTGGTGCTGCGCCATATGCTGCTCAAGCCGCTTTCAGCCTCGATCGCCCAGCTGGAGCACGTGGCGGCTGGCGATTTAACCCACACCCTGAACGCGCCAGCGAGCCAGGAATTTAATCGCCTGAACGCGGCCATCGAAGGGATGCGCCAGTCGCTGATGGACTCGGTTCTGCGGGTGCGTGACGCCAGCTCGCAGATTGATACCGGCAGCCGCGAACTGACAGCCGGGAATATGAACCTGGCCCAGCGCACGGAATCCACCGCCACGTCGCTTGAGCAGACGGCCGCCAGCATGGAAGAGATCACCGCCACGGTGAAACTTAACGCCGATAACGCCGAGCAGGCGCACCAGCTGGCGAAGTCGGTCTCTGATACCGCCGATCACGGCAGCGAAATGGTCTGCTACGTCATCGAGAAGATGCGCGACATTTCCGGCAGTTCGGCGCGCATCGCCGACATCCTGAGCGTCATCGACGGCATTGCGTTCCAGACCAATATTCTGGCGCTGAACGCCTCCGTTGAAGCGGCGCGGGCGGGTGAGCAGGGGCGGGGTTTTGCGGTCGTGGCGGGTGAGGTGCGTAATCTCGCCAGCCGCAGTGCCGACGCGGCGAAAGAGATCCGCTCGCTTATCAGCGATTCACAAACTCACGTCAACGAGGGTAGCGAGCTGGCACAGCAGGCCGGTGAGACGATGGACGAGATCGCCACCGAAGTGCTGCGGATGACCAAACTGATGCGTGAAATTGCGACGGCGTCTCAGGAGCAGAGCCGCGGTATTGAGCAGGTGAATATCGCCGTCAATCAGATGGATGAAACCGCGCAGCAAAACGCGGCGCTGGTGCAGCAATCCTCTGCGGCAACACGTTCCCTGGAGGAGCAGTCGCGCGAGCTGATGGAAGCCATGGCCTCCTTCAAACTGACGGCGCAAACGGCATGACCAAAAAAAGGGGAGCCTGATGGCTCCCCTGTTTGTCCGTTACGCGTCCGGGAATTCGCGGATCATGCGCTCAACGTCATCCACCATATGGCGGTTGCCAACGAAGAACGAACGGCGCTGGTGCAGGCTTTCCGGCACGATATCCAGAATGCGCTCTTTACCGTCGCTCGCCTTGCCGCCAGCCTGTTCGGCCAGGAACGCCATTGGGTTGCACTCATACAGCAGACGCAGCTTCCCGTCCGGGTGGCTGGCGGTGCTTGGGTAGAGGTAAATACCGCCTTTCAGCAGGTTGCGGTGGAAATCCGCCACCAGCGAGCCGATATAGCGCGAGGTGTACGGGCGCTGCGTGGCTTTATCCTCTTCCTGGCAGAACTTGATGTACTTCTTCACGCCGTTCGGGAATTTGATGTAGTTGCCTTCGTTGATGGAGTAGGTGTTGCCCTTCTCCGGGAAGCGCATACGCTCCTGACACAGGCAGAATACGCCCAGGGACGGATCGTAGGTAAAGGCGTGTACGCCGCAGCCGGTGGTGTACACCAGCATGGTGGACGAGCCATACACCACGTAACCGGCGGCAACCTGTTTACTGCCCGGTTGCAGGAAGTCCTCTTCCGTCACCGGTGTGCCGACCGGCGTGACGCGGCGGTAGATGGAGAAAATGGTACCGACAGAAACGTTAACGTCGATGTTGGAGGAGCCGTCCAGCGGATCCATCAGAACAACGTATTTCGCGTGTTCACACCCTTCGAATACGACGATCTCATCTTCTTCTTCAGAGGCGATACCCGCAACGATGTCGCGCGCGCGCAGTGCTGCTTTCAGTTTTTCATTGGCGAACAGGTCGAGTTTCTGCTGAACCTCACCCTGAACGTTCTCGGCACCGCTGGCACCCAGGATATCGACCAGACCGGCCTTGTTGATATCGCGGTGGATGATCTTAGCGCCCAGCTTTATTGCCGACAGCAAAGCAGTGAGCTCACCCGTAGCATGAGAAAACTCGTGCTGCTTTTCGACAATAAATTCACCTAACGTTTTCATAACACTTTCCCTGCATCTTATGTTGAGTAAAGCGGTTGATGTCCAACAATCTTAACAAACATTCAAATATTAGCGCAGAGGTGAATCGCGCCAGCAAAATACGGATTTACCTGAAATGCGTTTCACAGCCGCTGACATGTGAGTAAAATGTGCGCCACATTGAAGAAGGATAGTGACGTATGCGCATTCATATATTGGGGATTTGTGGCACTTTCATGGGCGGACTGGCAATGCTGGCGCGCTCGCTGGGCCATGAAGTGACAGGTTCGGACGCCAATGTGTATCCGCCGATGAGCACGCTGCTGGAGAAGCAGGGAATTTCTCTGATTCAGGGATATGACGCCAGTCAGCTGGAGCCGCAGCCGGATCTGGTGATCATTGGTAATGCCATGACCCGTGGGAATCCATGCGTTGAAGCGGTGCTGGAACGCAATATCCCGTACATGTCTGGCCCGCAGTGGCTGCATGATTTTGTCCTGCGCGACCGCTGGGTTGTCGCCGTTGCCGGGACGCACGGCAAAACCACCACTGCCGGTATGGCGACCTGGATCCTTGAAGCCTGCGGCTACAAGCCGGGCTTCGTGATCGGCGGTGTGCCGGGGAATTTCGACGTCTCCGCGCGTCTGGGCGACAGCCCGTTCTTTGTGATTGAAGCGGATGAATACGACTGCGCATTCTTCGACAAGCGCTCCAAGTTCGTGCATTACTGCCCACGCACGCTGATCCTCAACAACCTTGAGTTCGATCACGCGGATATCTTTGACGACCTCAAAGCGATTCAGAAACAGTTCCACCATCTGGTGCGCATTGTTCCGGGTCAGGGGCGCATTATCCTGCCGGAGAACGACATCAACCTGAAACAGACTCTGGCGATGGGGTGCTGGAGCGAGCAGGAGCTGGTGGGCGAGCAGGGGCACTGGCAGGCGAAAAAGCGCAACGCGGATGCGTCCGAATGGGAAGTGCTGCTCGACGGTGAGAAAGTGGGCGAGGTGAAGTGGGGCCTGGTGGGCGAGCACAACATGCACAACGGCCTGATGGCGATCGCCGCGGCGCGTCACGTGGGCGTACTGCCTGCGGATGCGGCCAATGCGCTGGGCACGTTTATCAACGCCCGTCGCCGTCTGGAGCTGCGCGGTGAAGCGAATGGCGTGACGGTGTACGATGATTTCGCGCACCACCCAACCGCCATTCTGGCGACGCTCGCCGCATTGCGTGGCAAAGTTGGCGGCACCGCGCGTATTCTGGCCGTGCTGGAACCGCGTTCGAACACCATGAAAATGGGCATCTGCAAAGACGATCTTGCGCCATCCTTAGGCCGTGCCGACGAAGTCTTCCTCCTGCAACCGCAGCACATTCCGTGGCAGGTGGCGGAAGTGGCCGATGCCTGCATTCAGCCAGCGCACTGGAGTGCGGACGTAGATGTCTTAGCGGATATGGTGGTGAAAGCCGCACAGCCAGGCGATCACATTCTGGTGATGAGCAACGGCGGGTTTGGTGGGATCCATCAGAAGCTGCTGGACGGTCTGGCGAAGAAAGCCGCGACCGCAGAGTAAAAAAAGCCCGGTGGCGCTAGCGCTTACCGGGCCTACATTTTTTCTCCCTCGCCCCTCCGGGGAGAGGGCGGGGTGAGGGGAAGATATTACTCTTCGTTCTCAGACAGCTCGCGCAGATACTGGAAAATCAGACGCGCAGACTTCGGCGGCTTATTCCCTTCTTTCTCTTTCTTCGCGTTACGGATAAGCGATCGCAGCTGCTGGCGGTCGGCATTCGGCCACAGGTTCAGCACTTCAGGTACCGCGTCATCACCTTGCTCGATCAAACGATCGCGGATCTGCTCCAGCTTATGGAACAACGCAACCTGCTGGTTGTGGCGGTTTTTCAGCTTATCCAGTGCCTGACGGATCGGCTCAACGTCGCGCTGACGCAGCAGTTTCCCGATAAGCTGAAGCTGGCGGCGACGCCCTTCTTTCTTGATTTTCTGTGCCAGTTCAATGGCATCACGCAGATCCTGGTCAAGCGGGATCTTATCCAGCGCGTTTTTACCCAGTTCTACCATTTCTGCGCCAAGCTGTTTTAACTCTTCGGCGTCACGTTTAATTTCACTTTTACTGACCCAGATGATCTCATCATCTTCGTCTTCGATGTCATCACCGGGAACGTCGTCGAGCCAGTCTTCGGGCTGCTTAGTCATGTCAGGCTCCTTAAAAAAAGAGGCTAATGTTACCAGTTAAGACGCGCACTGAAAAACGGTTCTCTGTTAGACTTCACTTAACTCTCTCTTACAGTATGGCATTTGCGATGAAAGTAACCTCACAAGTTGAAGCGCAGCGTAAGATCCTGGAAGAAGCCGTCTCCACCGCGCTGACGCTCGCTTCAGGTAAATCAGATGGCGCCGAAGTGGCGGTCAGCAAAACCACCGGCATTAGCGTGAGTACCCGCTATGGCGAAGTGGAGAATGTAGAATTTAACAGCGATGGCGCGCTGGGGATCACGGTGTATCACCAGAATCGCAAAGGCAGCGCGTCGTCTACCGATCTCAGCCCGGATGCCATCGCCCGTACGGTGCAGGCGGCGCTGGATATCGCCCGTTACACCTCCCCGGATCCTTACGCTGGCGTGGCCGATAAAGAGCTGCTGGCGTTTGACGCGCCGGATCTCGATCTGTTCCACCCGGCGGAAGTGACGCCGGATGAAGCCATTGAGCTGGCCGCGCGTGCCGAGCAGGCCTCTTTACAGGCTGACAAACGCATCACCAATACCGAAGGCGGCAGCTTTAACAGCCACTACGGCATCAAAGTGTTCGGTAATTCCCACGGCATGTTGCAGGGGTACTGCTCAACCCGTCACTCGCTTTCCAGCTGCGTCATCGCCGAAGAGAACGGCGACATGGAGCGTGATTACGCGTATACCATTGGCCGCGCGCTGGGGGATTTGCAGTCTCCGGAGTGGGTGGGTAAGGAGTGCGCCGAACGCACGCTGTCACGCCTTTCGCCGCGTAAACTCTCCACGATGAAAGCCCCGGTCATTTTTGCCAATGAAGTGGCGACGGGCCTGTTTGGTCATCTGGTGGGGGCGATTGCGGGCGGTTCGGTGTACCGTAAATCGACCTTCCTGCTCGACTCGCTGGGCAAGCAGATCCTGCCGGAATGGCTGACCATCGAAGAACATCCGCACCTGCTGAAAGGGCTGGCCTCGACGCCGTTCGACAGCGAAGGCGTGCGCACGAAACGCCGTGATATCGTGAAAGATGGCGTGCTGACCCAGTGGCTGCTGACCAACTACTCTGCGCGCAAGCTGGGGCTGAAAAGCACCGGGCACGCGGGCGGGATCCACAACTGGCGCATTGCCGGACAGGGTCTCAACTTTGAGCAGATGCTGAAAGAGATGGGCACCGGCCTGGTGGTCACCGAGCTGATGGGGCAGGGCGTGAGCGGTATCACCGGCGATTACTCTCGCGGTGCGGCGGGCTTCTGGGTCGAAAACGGCGAAATTCAGTATCCGGTGAGCGAAATCACCATCGCCGGCAACCTCAAGGACATGTGGCGCAATATTGTTACGGTCGGTAACGATATTGAAACACGCAGCAATATTCAGTGTGGTTCTGTATTACTGCCGGAGATGAAAATCGCCGGGCAATAATACCCGTAAAAGCGTGATTAATAATAAAAAAGGAAGTGAGCAATGCGTAAACACCTGTTAGCGATCGTCGTGGCTTCAACGCTGGTTCTTGGTTCATCTGCGTTTGCTGCCGATCTCGAAGACAACATGGACATCCTCAGTCAAAACCTGAAGGTGGTGCAGAAAACCGACAATGCGGCGGAGATGAAAGACGCACTCACGAAGATGCGTGAAGCCGCGCTGGACGCGCAAAAAGCGACCCCACCGAAGCTGGAAAGCAAAGCGGCGGACAGCGCCGAAATGAAAGACTACCGTCACGGTTTTGACGTGCTGGTCGGCCAGATCGACGGTGCGCTGAAGCTGGCCAACGAAGGCAAAGTGAAGGAAGCCCAGGCGGCAGCCGATCAGTTTGTGACGACCCGCAACACGTATCACAAAAAGTATCGTTAATTGGGTGCCTGAGCTGTACGTCCTCTCCCCGTATGCGGAGGCGCATTATGCGCCCCCGCATCGTTGCTCCCTACTGGCCGGAGCGACAATCCATCCGCGCTGTCACTTCAAGCGAGCCGTTACGAAAACGGATCTCGCACAGTGTTTTCCTCGTCACCAGCGTTAAAATGATTATTGTCAAAGCAACAATCATCAAAACCCGGATAATTGGGGATTGGCGTTTCATGGATGCCTCCTTGCTTTTAAGCGGGCGAGGTAGCGAACTCCACGGTCCGACGTGTCGTTTCGAGCCCCCGCCCTGATTTTTTATCAGGCGGGGCTTTCCACTTTCCGTCCCATGCCTGAGACGGTCAGTCTCAAGCACCCGCCGCCACTCTAACGGATCCCCATAAGAAAACCTTATCCACGTCACATTTCTACGAGCCTGCTCGTAATCTTTTCCACTCTGCTTTCCTGTTTAGTGCCGCGTAATAGCGTGATATTCATCACGCAAATGTCGCAATTAATCCAGATTCACCGCATTTATGTGGCACAGATCACTGCCGCTGCTCGCCTTTCCACTTTGAAGTGGAAAACAACTCGCTACAAACATTTCCCCCCCGCCGTTAGTTTTATTCCAGAGCCATTAACGGGGTAAGACGAGTGATTAACGGAGCGGTAATGAACGACGTTGGGGAACAGGCGGTGCAAACAGAACAGCTCGCGAACACCATGCTTCAGCAGGTCTACGCCCTGCTGGCCCGGCACAACATCATCCCCAACGCGGTACAGGAGCAGATGCTGACCTCCCACGTTCGCGCAATGGCGCACCGGTCCGTGACCGGCGAGCCGCTGCCGGAGGTTGAAGCAGAACTGTTCGACGAAATTTCACCAGATTCAATGCAGCTTGCCCGTGAAGTGGTAGTGCAGTTTGGCAACCTTCCTGATGAAGAAGCCTGGCTGCTCTCCGTTCACTTCGAAGTCGCGAAAGACAACCTTTAAGGAGCAATACATGGAACAGATTACAGTCGTAATTGGCGATCGCCTGGGCAAAGGTCAGAAAGTGGCTGCCGGTGTGGAAAAGGCTGGCGGACGTGCGGTTGTCGTACCGGGTATGGCAGCGGATATGAAGCTCGGTGACGTGATGAAAGCAGAAAACGCCACCTTCGGCATCTCCTTCTGCGGCAGCGGCGGCGCGGGTGCCATCACCGCCCAAACCAAATATGGCTACAAGGCCAAATACGGCATGCGCTCCGTGGATGAGGGCGTGACCGCCATCAATGAAGGCTGCAACGTGCTGGGCTTCGGCTTTATGGATAAAGAAGAGTTGGGCGAGCGTCTGGTACAGGCGTGGCAGAAGAAGTACGGCGCATAAGCATGAAAGAACAGTTCACAACCACGGTGAGAGTGAAGGGGAAGGGCGACGCCAAAGCGCGCGCCTTTGCCGACGCCCTCAACCACGTTCAGGCCGCGGTGATGAAAGCCTCACCGCATATCTTACTGCGTATTGAGCCACAGGATGTGCAGGTTGTTCAGGCGCAAGAAGCGGTGCGAAAAGAAGCGTTTCTGTTCTTCTTTCTGCGCCGGGAAAGACGCACCTACAGCGTGGAGCTGGATGTGACCGTCAACGTGACCGCCATCAATCTTGACCAGGTGGATTTCGTCACGCAACGCTGATTATTCATAAAAGGGCAGACTGATGTTCTTAATTATATTAATAAAATCGCTCATCATTGGCGGCCTGGTTGGCGTCGGTGTTGGCGCCGGGGCTGCACGCATGTTTCATGCGCCTACCACTCAGGGTATGGGCGCGTTTCGTACGTTGGGGGAACTGAACTCCTGTGAAGGGGATCCGGCGTCCCACTTCTCCTTTGGGTTAGGTTTCTTCTTTAACGCCTGGGCCTCTTCCGTGGCCGCAGGTGCCTTCACACAGGACGTTGACCACCGCATCATCCCGAACTGGGGTGCAGCTGCACTGATGATCAAAAACCGTAACGTCGGCGAAACGCTGCATGACCCGCGCAAAATGGCGATTGCCTGCGGCATCATCGGCATGATTGTCGTGACCTTCCTTAACCTGACCGCCTCCTCCGTTCCGGCAGCGCTACAGGTCACCGCCGTGAAGGTGCTGGTGCCTGCCGCGAACCTGCTGGTCAACACCGTGATGCCGGTGATCTTCTGGCTGGCCGCTATCGACGCGGGTAAAAAATCAGGCTTCTGGGCCACCATCTTTGGCGGCGCGGCACAGCTGATTATGGGTAACGCCGTACCGGGCCTGGTGCTGGGGATCCTGATCGGCAAAGGCGTGGAAGAGAGCGGCTGGAACCACGTCACCAAAGTGATGATGGCGGCCATCGTCCTGCTGTTCGTGCTGAGCGGCTTCTTCCGCGGCTTCGACATGAAGATGATCGAATCCTTCCATCTGACCGTGCCGAACTGGCTCGACATGATCCACAACTCGCTCAGCGGTAAATAACAGGAGCCTCTACATGGAACAGAATAAAGGTTTTTGGTATGCCGACTGGTCGTTCCCGATCTTCGTTGGCCTGCTCTCCTCCGGCGTGTTTGCCGGGACGCACATGTACTACCTCTACGGCATCGGCGCGTTTAACGAAGTGGCCTTCGTGGCGATGCTGAAAGCGGGAATCGATACCGGCGTCTACGGCGCGGTGGCGGCGTTCGGCGCGAGCTTCCTGTTCGCCCGTATTATCGAAGGGTCGCTGGTGGGTATTCTTGATATCGGCGGCGCCATCCAGACCGGCGTGGGCCTCGGCGTTCCGGCGCTGCTGCTGGGCGCGGGGATCATGTTCCCGGTGACCAACTTCATTGCCTCGCTGATTACCGGCCTGGTGATTGGCCTGGCGATTGGCTACGTCATCATTCTGGCGCGTAAGTTCACCATCAATCAGAGCAACTCCACCTACGGCGCAGACGTGATGATGGGGGCGGGTAACGCCTCCGGCCGCTTCCTCGGGCCGTTGATTATCCTCAGCGCCATGACCGCCTCCATTCCCATCGGCGTTGGCTCTCTGGTCGGTGCGCTGCTGTTCTACATCTGGCAGAAGCCGATTACCGGTGGCGCCATCCTCGGCGCAATGATTTTGGGCTGGCTGTTCCCGGTCGCCCTTTAATACCCGCGGGCGCTCCGGCGCCCGCCTTCTCAGGAGATCCTCATGTTTGATTTACTCCTGCGCCGTGCGCGCCTCGCCGACGATACCCTGACCGATATCGCCATTCAGGACGGGAAGATCGCCGCGACGGGCGACATTGACGCTCCCGCCCGCAAGACGGTTGAGCTTAACGGTGACGTGTTCGTCAGCGCAGGCTGGATTGACTCCCACGTACACTGCTACCCGAACTCCCCGATTTACCACGACGAGCCGGACAGCGTGGGCATTGCCACCGGCGTGACCACGGTGGTGGACGCGGGCAGTACCGGGGCCGACGACGTGGACGATTTTTACGCCATCACCCGCAAAGCCTCCACCGAGGTGTTTGCCCTGCTGAACATCTCCCGCGTGGGGCTGATCGCCCAGAACGAGCTGGCCAATATGGCGAATATTGACGCCGAGGCGGTGAAGCAGGCGGTGACGCGCCACCCGGATTTTATCGTCGGCCTGAAGGCGCGCATGAGCAGCAGCGTGGTCGGTGAGAACGGCATCACGCCGCTGGAGCGGGCGAAAGCGATCCAGAAAGAGAACGGCGATCTGCCGCTGATGGTGCACATCGGCAACAACCCGCCGAACCTCGACGAAATTGCTGAATTGCTCAGTTCAGGCGACATCATCACCCACTGCTACAACGGCAAGCCCAACCGCATTCTGACGCCCTCCGGCGAGCTGCGTGCGTCCATTACGTCCGCCCTGAAGCGCGGCGTGCGCCTGGACGTCGGCCACGGCACGGCGAGCTTCAGCTTTAAGGTGGCGAAACGCGCCATCGGGATGGGCATTCTGCCGCACACCATCAGCTCGGATATCTACTGCCGCAACCGCATTAATGGCCCGGTTGGCTCGCTGGCAAGCGTAATGTCGAAATTCCTCGCCATCGGCATGTCGTTGCCGCAGGTGATTGACTGCGTCACCGCCAACGCCGCAGACGGCCTGCGCCTGACCCACAAAGGCCGCATTCAGCCTGGCCTCGACGCCGACCTGACGCTGTTTACCCTCAAGCGCCAGCCGACGGTGCTGACGGATGCTGAAAACGACAGTCTGCAAACTGAACACATTCTGGTGCCGCTTGCCGCGATCCGCGCGGGCAAGGGCTACATGACCGAACAAGGGAGCACGGAACATGCCTTCAATTTATGAGAAGTACAACTTAAAGCAGGTTATCAACACCTCTGGCCGCATGACGGCGCTGGGCGTCTCAACGCCGCGCCCGGACGTGGTGCAGGCGGCGATGGACGGCATGAATCACTATTTCGAGATGAAGGATCTGGTCAACAAAACCGGGGAATATATTGCGAAGCTGCTGGAGGTGGAAGGGGCGACGGTGGTCTCCTGCGCGTCGGCGGGCATTGCCCAGTCCGTGGCGGCGGTGCTGGTAAAAGACAGCGACTGGCTGCTGGAAAACCTGCACGTCACTCCGATTGAGAACAACGAAATCGTCCTGCCGAAAGGCCACAACGTCAACTTTGGCGCGCCGGTAGGCACCATGGTGGCGCTGGGCGGCGGCAAGCTGGTGGAGGCGGGCTACGCCAACGAATGTTCCGCCGATCAGCTCGCGGCGGCGATCACCCCGCGGACGGCGGCGATCCTCTACATTAAATCCCACCACTGCGTGCAGAAAAGCATGCTCAGCGTTGAGCAGGCAGCGGTGGTGGCGCGCAAGCACGATCTGCCGCTGATCGTTGATGCGGCAGCGGAAGAAGATCTGCATACCTATTACCGATCCGGCGCGGATCTGGTGATCTACAGCGGCGCGAAGGCGATTGAAGGCCCAACCAGCGGGCTGGTGATCGGCAAAACCCGGTACGTTGAGTGGGTGAAGCGCCAGACGGCGGGCATTGGCCGCGCGATGAAGGTGGGCAAAGAGGGCATTCTTGGCCTGACCTGCGCCATCGAACACTACCTGACGGCCACCAAAGAGAGCGGGGCCGAGATGGTGGCGAAGATGACGCCGTTTATCGACGCGCTCAACACCCTGAACGGCGTCACCGCGCGCGTGGTCTGGGACAGCGCCGGGCGTGACATCGCCCGCACCGAGATTAAGTTTGACGAAGCCACCACCGGCGTCGGCACCGGTGAGCTGGTGAAAGCGCTGAAGCAGGGCGAATATGCCATTTACTTCCGTGGCTATAAAGCCAACGAAGGGATTATCGAAGCGGATGTGCGCAGCGTAAATGCTGACCAGCTGAACATCGTCTACCGCCGCATTAGCGAAGTATTAGGACAGGAGAAAAACGCATGAAACTGACCCCCAACTTTTACCGTGACCGCGTCTGCCTGAACGTGCTGGCAGGATCGAAAGCCAATGCCAGCGCCATTTACGAGGCGGCGGAAGGTCATGTGCTGGTGGGCGTGCTCTCCAAAAATTACCCGGACGTGGCGAGCGCGGTCGCGGATATGCGCGAATACGCAGCCCTGATTGATAACGCGCTCTCCGTAGGGCTGGGCGCGGGGGATCCGAACCAGTCGGCGATGGTGAGTGAAATCTCCCGCCAGGTACAGCCGCAGCACGTTAACCAGGTCTTTACCGGCGTGGCCACCAGCCGCGCGCAGCTGGGGCAGAATGAGTCGGTGGTCAACGGCCTGGTCTCCCCGACCGGCACCGTCGGCATGGTGAAAATCTCCACCGGCCCGCTGAGCAGCACGGCACCGGACGGCATTGTGCCGGTTGAAACCGCCATTGCCCTGCTGAAAGATTTCGGAGGCAGCTCCATCAAATACTTCCCGATGGGCGGCCTGAAGTGCCGTGACGAATATCAGGCGGTGGCGGAAGCCTGCGCCCGTCACGACTTCTGGCTGGAGCCGACGGGTGGTATCGATCTGGAAAACTATGAGGAGATCTTGCAGATCGCCCTTGACGCGGGCGTGAGCAAAATCATCCCGCACATCTACAGTTCAATTATCGACAAGGCCAGCGGCGACACGCGTCCGGAAGACGTGCGTACCCTGCTGGAAATGACGAAGAAGCTGGTGAAGTAACAAAAAAAACTACACCCCTCACCCCGGCCCTCTCCTCAAAGGGGAGAGGGTGTAATCGTCCCCTCTCCCCTTTGGGGAGAGGATTGGGGTGAGGGGAGAAATACCGCACAAATCCAAGGAGCCATCATGCACACCCGTAACCTGCTTGTCGCTTCACTCTCTTTGCTTGCTACCTCTGCAATCGCCCAGACCCAGTACGCCTGGGTCGGCACCTATAATCCCAACGGCGAAGGGCTGTACCGCTTTACCGTCGATCCGCAAACCGGCGCTCAGGCGAATAAAACGCTGGTGAGCAAATTGCCGAACGCCGCGCAGCTGACCGTCTCGCACGACGGCAAGACGCTGTATCTGGCAAGCGAAGTGGAGCAGGGCGTGGTGCAGGCGCTGCGGGTGGGGGATAACGGTGATCTGAGCGAGCTGAATCAGGTGGCCTCCGGCGGTGCCGGTCCGGTCTATCTTTCGCTGACGCCAAACGGCAAACACCTGCTGGTGGCAAACTACATCAGCGGAACTGTCGCGGTGCTGCCCGTTAACGCAGACGGCAGCCTGGGTGAGGCTACGGACACCCATCAGGATCGGGGCGAACCGGGCGCGGCGAAGCCGGAAGCGGCCGTCGAGGGCAGTTTCGCCATCAGCGATCATAACGGCCCGCATGCGCACATGATCGCCGCCGATCCGAGCGGTAAATACGTGTTTTCCACCGATCTTGGGCTGGATCGCATCTATCAGTACCGTTTTGACGATCAAACAGGAAAGCTGACCCCGAACGATCCGCCGTTTATCAGCGCCTCGTCGAAAGGGGCCGGTCCGCGCCACTTCGTCTTTACACCGAAGGGCGATGCCCTGTGGCTGATTAACGAAGAGGCGTCTACGCTCACCCATTATGTGCTGGACAGCAATGGCAGGCTGAAAGAGGGCAAAACGGTTTCAGCCCTGCCGGACGGTTATAAAGGCACCAGTTTTGCTGCCGGGCTGGCGCTAAGCGCCGACGGGAAACAGCTGTATGTCGCTAACCGTTTGCATAACAGCATCGGGCACTTTACCGTAACGGCGGAGGGGACGCTGACGCATCAGGACGATGTCTGGACGCGGGGCGACTATCCGCGCACCCTGACCCTCGATAAGCAGGGGCGCTGGCTGTACGTCATGAACCAGCGCAGCGACAACATTACCCGTTTCCGCGTGGCGCCGGACGGCAAGCTGAGCGCCGGGCCAGACTATACCCCGGTCGGCAGCCCATCCCAGATGGTCATTTCACCCTGAGCAGTAAGAGGACAACGACGTGCGATTTCCGAACCAACGTTTAGCGCAACTTTTCGATCTGTTGCAAAACGAGACGCTGCCGCAGGACGAGCTGGCGCAGCGGCTGTCGGTCTCCACGCGAACCGTCCGGGCGGATATCACCGCCCTGAACGCGCTGCTGGCCAGCCACGGCGCGCAGTTCATTTTGAGCCGGGGCAACGGCTATCAGCTCAAAATTAATGATGTGGCGCGCTATCAACAATTGCAGGCATCCCATCCGCGCGCGCTGCGCATTCCGCGAACCGGACCGGAGCGCGTGCACTATCTGGTGGTGCGTTTTCTGACGTCAGCCTTTTCTCTCAAGCTGGAGGATCTGGCCGATGAGTGGTTCGTCAGCCGGGCCACCTTGCAGAGCGACATGGTGGAAGTGCGTGAGTGGTTTCATCGTTACAACCTGACGCTGGAAACCCGCCCGCGCCACGGCATGAAGCTGTTTGGCAGCGAGATGGCGATCCGCGCCTGCCTGACCGACCTCCTGTGGGAGCTGGCGCAGCAGGATAGCCTGAACCCGCTGGTGACCGACGTGGCGCTCAACGCAGGCGTGGCGGAAAAGATGGTGCCCGTGCTGCACGACGCGCTGACGCGCCATCATATTCGCCTGACCGACGAAGGCGAACTGTTCCTGCGGCTGTACTGTGCGGTGTCGGTGCGCCGTATCAGCGAGGGCTATCCGCTGCCGGAGTTTCACGCGGAAGACGTGGAAGAGAACGTGCGCGAGGCGGCGAAAGATATCGCGGTGGCTATCCAGGAGCTGGCGGGCAAAGCGCTGTCGCCTTCCGAAGAGAGCTGGCTGTGCGTGCACATTGCGGCGCGGCAGATCCAGGAGATCGCCCCCAGCGCGATTAATGCCGACGACGACGAAGCCCTGGTCAACTACATTCTGCGCTACATCAATACCCACTATAACTACAACCTGCTCAGCGATGAGCAACTGCATGCGGATCTGCTCACGCACATCAAAACCATGATCACCCGCGTGCGGTATCAAATCATGATCCCCAATCCGCTGCTGGATAACATCAAGCAGCACTACCCGATGGCGTGGGATATGACGCTGGCGGCGGTGTCGAGCTGGGGCAAATACACCCCGTATGTGATCAGCGAAAACGAAATTGGTTTTCTGGTGTTGCATATCGGCGTCGGGCTGGAGCGCCATTACAACATCGGCTACCAGCGCCAGCCGCGCGTGCTGCTGGTGTGCGACGCCGGTAACGCGATGGTGCGCATGATCGAGGCGGTGCTTCAGCGCAAGTACCCGCAGATTGAGGTGACGCGCACGCTCACCCTGCGCGAGTACGAGCTTGCCGATGCCATCGGTGAAGACTTTGTGATCTCCACCGCCCGCGTGAGCGAAAAATCCAAACCGGTGGTGATGATCGCCCCGTTCCCGACCGATTATCAGTTAGAGCAGATCGGCAAGCTGGTGCTGGTGGACCGCACCCGCCCGTGGATGCTGGAGAAATACTTCGACGCGGCCCATTTCCGCATTCTCGACAAGCCTGTCGACCAGCAAACGCTGTTCCGCGAACTGTGCGGGCAGCTTGAAGGCGAAGGTTTTGTCGGCGCGGAGTTTCTGGATTCGGTCATCGAGCGTGAAGCCATCGTCAGCACCATGCTTGGCGACGGCATTGCGCTGCCGCACTCCCTCGGCCTCCTGGCGCAGAAAACGGTGGTCTACACCGTGCTGGCGCCGCAGGGCATTCAGTGGGGAGATGAAACCGCCCATGTCATCTTCCTGCTCGCCATCAGCAAAAGCGAGTACGAAGAGGCAATGGCGATTTACGACATCTTTGTCACCTTCCTGCGTGAACGGGCGATGGCGCGCCTGTGCCAGTGCGAGGATTTCGCGGCGTTCAAGGCGGTGGCGATGGAGAGTTTGAGTCGGTTTTGACGTTCAGGCGGACTGAGGATATCCGCCTTCATTCAACGCAGATGATGCACAACCTGGTTGCTGCTGCCGCGCCAGATAAGCATAGGATCTTTTAGATCCTGCACGAACTTGCCGTCGACCAGGACGTTAATCAGATCCACCACTTCCCTCTGCTGCGCATTCAGTTCAT
This sequence comes from Enterobacter cloacae complex sp. IR5418, assembly GCF_049238105.1. NCBI lineage: Bacteria > Pseudomonadati > Pseudomonadota > Gammaproteobacteria > Enterobacterales > Enterobacteriaceae > Enterobacter > Enterobacter cloacae complex sp. IR5418. The sequence continues at coordinate 119,458 of NZ_JBMKHS010000010.1, forward strand.
CCAGCTTATAGCCCGTCCAGACCCAGATGTCTTTTCCCGCGCACTCGCGGCGGATGCGTTTTACCAGCTTCAGGATCGCCGGCACGTTTTGCGGATGGAGCGGGTCGCCGCCGGAGAGGGAGATCCCCTGGCGTTTGATGCGGGTGTCGTTCAGGTCGTTGATGATGCGATCTTCCATCTCCGCGGTGAACGGCATACCCGAGTTCAGGCGCCAGGTGCTTTTGTTGTAGCAGCCGGGGCACTCGTGAACGCAGCCTGATACAAACAGGGTGCAGCGGGTGCCGGGACCGTTAACGATGTCGACGGGGTAGTACTGGTGATAGTTCATCGCGAATAACCACGCCGGGTGTCGCTGCGCTTACCCGGCCTACAAAAGAGAGCGGTCCGTAGGCCCGGTAAGCGCAGCGCCACCGGGCATTAACGTGGCAGCGGATTACCCGATCTGCCCATTCCCCAGATGCTTCACGCGGCGCTTCACCTCTTCCTGCTTACCGGCGTTAAACGGGCGGGCATCCGGGCTGCCGAGATAGCCGCACACGCGGCGGGTCACGGAGACGCGGGCGGCATCGTGATTACCGCATTTCGGGCAGGTGAAGCCTTTGCTGGTGCACTCAAACTCACCGGTAAAGCCGCACTCGTAGCACTCGTCGATTGGCGTGTTGGTCCCGTAATACGGCACGTGCTGATAGCTGTAATCCCACACGTCCTCCAGCGCCTTCAGGTTGTGCTGAATGTTCGGGTACTCGCCGTAGCAGATAAAACCGCCGCTGGCGACAGGCGGATAGGCCGCCTCGAAGTCGATCTTGTCGTACGGGTTCACCTTCTTCTCCACGTCGAGGTGGAAGCTGTTGGTGTAGTAACCTTTGTCGGTCACCCCTTCCACGATGCCGAACTCGGCGGTATCCAGACGGCAGAAGCGATCGCAGAGGTTTTCGCTCGGCGTGCTGTACAGGCTGAAACCGTAGCCGGTCTCGTCTTTCCACTGATCTACCGCATCGCGCAGGCGCTGCACAATCGCGATGCCTTTTTCACGCAGGGCGTCGTTGTCATAGATGTGCTTGTTGCCAAACAGTGCGTTAATCGTTTCGTGAATGCCGATATAGCCGAGAGAGATCGACGCGCGACCGTTTTTGAAGATCTCCGACACGTCATCATCCGCTTTCAGGCGCACGCCGCAGGCCCCTTCCATATAGAGAATTGGCGCGACGCGGGCTTTGACCCCTTCAAGGCGGGCGATGCGGGTCATCAACGCCTTACGTGCCAGTTGAAGGCGCTCATCCAGCAGCGTCCAGAAGGCCGCTTCATCACCTTTGGCTTCCAGGGCGATGCGCGGCAGGTTAAGGCTGATCACGCCCAGGTTGTTGCGCCCGTCGTGGATCTGCTCGCCGTTTTCATCTTCATACACGCCGAGGAAGCTGCGGCAGCCCATTGGTGTCTTAAACGAACCGGTTACTTTCACTACCTGGTCGTAGTTCAGGATGTCCGGGTACATGCGCTTGCTCGCGCACTCCAGCGCCAGCTGCTTGATGTCGTAGTTCGGGTCGCCAAATTTGTGGTTCAGGCCGTCGCGGATCGCGAACACCAGCTTCGGGAACACCGCGGTTTTGCGATTCTTGCCGAGGCCGGAGATACGGTTGCGCAGAATAGACTGCTGGATCAGGCGCGATTCCCAGCTGGTGCCGAGACCAAATCCAAAGGTCACAAACGGCGTCTGGCCGTTGGCGGTGTGCAGCGTGTTTACCTCATATTCCAGCGACTGGAACGCGTCGTAACACTCTTTCTCGGTGCGGGAACGGGCATAACCGTCGGCGTCCGGGATCTGCCACTCTTCCGCCGTTTTACGGTGCTTGTTGAAGCTCTCGGTCACGAACGGGGCCAGCACTTCATCGATGCGGTTAATGGTGGTGCCGCCATAGATATGGCTCGCCACCTGGGCGATGATCTGCGCCGTGACCGCCGTCGCGGTGGAGATGGATTTCGGCGGCTCAATCTCCGCGTTACCCATTTTGAAACCCTGGGTCAGCATGCCTTTCAGGTCGATCAGCATGCAGTTAAACATCGGGAAGAACGGCGAGTAGTCGAGATCGTGATAGTGGATCTCACCGCGCTCGTGCGCCGATACCACATCGCGCGGCAGCAGGTGCTGGCGGGCATAGTGCTTGGCGACGATACCGGCCAGCAGGTCGCGCTGGGTCGGGATCACTTTACTGTCTTTATTGGCATTTTCATTGAGCAGCGAAGAGTTGGTTTGCTCTACCAGGCCGCGGATCTCCTGGTTCAGGCGACCGCGTTTCTCACGCTGCACGTCACGGTCGTGACGATACTCAATGTAGGCGCGCGCCAGCTGCTTGTACGGACCAGACATCAGCTGGTTTTCAACCGCGGTCTGGATCTCGTTGATATCCACCTGGCTGCGTTCATGCATCTGGCTGCTAACGACTTCTGCGACGGTGGCGCAGTAATCTGCGTCATCGACTCCCGCTGCTTTAGCTGCACGCAGAATGGCTTCTTTGATGCGCTCTGATTTAAACGGCACTTTACAGCCATCACGTTTCATCACATGCGGTGTCATGATCACTCCATTTTAAAAACAGGTTATCCACAGAGGTGGAGAAGTATTCACCGGGCGTATTCTTCGCCGCGCCAAAGACTTCCCGCGTTCCCAGCTCGTGTTATCCACAATTCCGGCCAGCGTAAGCGCCGTCTTGTTGTTGGAATAGTAGACGATAAATACAAGATGTTGGGTCGGCGTGCATTTTAAGTGCTACATATAGTGATTTGCATCAAACAAGTTTGCGGTTTTTTTGATGCAGGACAAAGTAAAAAGACGAGAGTACAAACGGCGGGCACTGGAGACTTTGTAAAGACGCGAAGGAAAAATCTGTTTAATTTTTCAACAAAAACAAGCGCTCAGCAGAGCCTGTACTGAGCGCTACTCGATTAATTCACCCCGCAGAGCCAGCTCAATCCTGCCTGCAAAAAGGCTGCGGCAGCGATGCTACCCAGTAACAACGGGATGAGAAGAGAGCGTTCGGGGGCATCGTCCTGTTTTTGACATACTTCCTCACCCAGGGCAGACATCGCCTCTTCCCGGGTACGCGCCGCCAGCAGCTGCTCGCGCACCCGATCTTCCGTGAGTTTGCTGGTCAGCGTCGTCAGCAACTGCATATGCGTACTGCCTGCTTCCGCTGGTGGAATGGCGAGCAGGAAAACCATTCTCACCTCTTCGTCACCTTGCAGCCCCGGCCAGCATATCGGCTCGTCAAACAGCGCCAGACAAAATGCCGCCTGTTGCACCGCCTCGCTTTTACCGTGCGGGACGGCGAGTGCTTCCCCCAGCGCGGTCGGGCCTTCACTTTCGCGTTGTAAAACGCTGTCGATAAATGCCACTCGATCGTTGATGACATTCCGCCTGGCGAGCGGCCCGGCGAGCCAGCGGATCAAGGCGTCAGGCGTACGTTGGGGCGGGTTAATAAACACCAGGTCGGGATGCGTCAATGCAAGCAAGTTCATGTTAAGCCTCAATCAAAAAATCGCAGGTCGCAGAAGGGAGGATCGCCGTTACCGGCGGCATCGGCTCTTCCAGATAGTTGATCTGCCGGAGCACCGCCAGGCTTTCCGGGACGGGAACCGGCTCTGTTCCGGCGTTAAACAGGCGCACAACGGTGCCATGCAGCTGCTGCGCGTGGGGCAGAGCAGAAAGGATGAGCGGCTCCGGCAGGGTGAGTAGCGAGAATTCTGCCGGAAGCCTGCATTCGGGCAGACGCAACGCAAAGCGCTCAAGCCGGTGATCGAGCGTGTGTAACGTTTGCCGTTGATAGGTGAAGGGCTGTCCAGCCGCCTGATTCTCCAGCTGGCGCAGCGTGAGGTGGTCGGCGTTGTCCGCCAGCGCGACGGTGAATGAAAAGCACAGCGGTTTCAGCAACTGGGCATCAGGCGTCTCAACCACGGTATTATTGATGCCGGAGGCCCGGCCCGGCCGCCAGTCGAGATCGTTGCGCCCGAGCACGCCCGTCGATTTAAACATCGTCAGGGCAATCGCCGCGGGTTCGCTGCCGATAATCTGAAATTCTTTCATGCCACGGCTTGTCACCACCAGCGCCTTACCCGGTTCCGTGACAGCGATAATTCCCTCGCTGGTTTCGATATCCACGGGCATCTCGCGATAGCGCTCCTGCCAGTTTTCATCGTCATATCCCGTTTCGCGCTGGATGATTGCGAAGGGCTGTGAGGCGAGAGCGTGACGGGTGTGAATATCGCTGCCGATCAGTAAACGTAGCCGGTGATCGCGGTGGCTGTTTTCCAGCGAAGCCTCGACATACAGGTTCGGATCGCCGTGGCGTAATTCGCACACCAGACGAAGGGAGAACGGCGTTCGGGTATCTTCCTGACGATCGGTGAGATCCCGCGGAAGAAGCATCGTGGCCTCGACGATCAGCTTTTCAACAAGCGGCGTTTTCAGGCAGTCGACGAGCGTAAAATGCGAACAGCGCGTCGGCTTATCGCCCGCAAGCGGTGAGAAATCGTAGCTGTCGCCCGCGTCCGCGCAGTCTTCGAGGGTAAAGAAAGAGGGGATGCGTCTGCCGCTGCGTTTGTCATGCAGGGTTAGCGTTCCGGTGTCCAGCGTCAGTTGATAATACGTATTCTCTATCCCCTCGCCCTTAATCTGTTCAGGCTGCCTGAACGGTGCAGGGCTATCTTCAACATTGACGGTAAGGTAGCCGACTGACGGCAAAATCGGCGTTTGCAAAGCAACCTGCCAGCGGAAATAAGGGGGAAGGGGTGTTTCACATTCACCTTCAGCGGTAAGGGAGATCGCTGTTCCGCCAGGCAGCACGTCTCTTTTCAAAACGTCGAAGGGGATAGGCTGCCCCTGATACGTCAGCGCGATATTTTCAGCGCGGCTATACAGGGTGGTTTTCACCACGCGCTGCGTTGGGGTGGCCAGCGGGTTGAAAATCAGCAGGTCGCCTTCCTGAGCGCAGGCGGCGAGGGTTTTCACCACCAGATTCCACAGGCTATGGCACAGCTGTTCGGTTTGCTCCAGACGATGCAGAATGTCGCGGTTGGTGGCATCGCTGTTACAGCCGCCAATGGAGTCGTGGGCATGGCTTCGCAACAGCTTCTTCCAGAGTGTATCGACCACGGAGAGGTTGACCGGGATCCCCTGATGGCGCGCCATGGCGATTGTCGGCTCCAGCTGTCGCAGGATGAACTGTTCAACCTCATCATTTTTCTGTTTGATGTCGTAACGCACGGAGCCGATCGTTTTATGGATGCGGGTGTAGCGCGGCGATTTCAGCTCCCCTTCCCAGTGTTCAAACTGCTCACGCTGCGCGCGAAGGATGTCGACGTAACGCTCCAGCGAACTGATAACGTATCGGTCCTCATCGGGGGAGTGTGCGCTGGCAATCTCGAGGATTTTTGGCAGTGCCGGGTCGATACTGACCTGATCGCCGCCACAGGGCAGCAGCAGGTCGTTTATACCGGCCCGTGAACGCAAAAGCGTGACCATCGGGTAGATTTTTCCCTGTAGATGGCAGGCTTCTGAACGCATGTTTTTCGCGGCGCCATAACCGAGCGCCATCGCACAGGCGATGACGGTCGTCCCTGACGGCGCGCGCCAGAGGAACTGGCTGCTTTTGATGTGCCTGTCGTGATCGATACCGCGCCAGAAGACGATATTGTCGATATTGCAGCCCTGCAAAATCGTGGGCATTTGCGCGTTGTGGCCGAACGTATCCGGAAGATACCCGACCTGCATGGCATGCCCCAGCTTTCGGGCAGCGAAAATGCCGTACTTCAGGTTGCGGATAATCGATTCGCCATGCACGTTGTAGGTGTCCGTCTGGGTATACCACGGCCCCACGAAAATCCTTTTCTCTCTGACCAGCGTTTCCAGCCGGGTGCGATAATCAGGATTGATGGCGAGAAAGTCCTCCACCACCGCCATCTGTCCGTCAAGGTGATAGCAGGTATAAGCCGGGTCCTGCTCCAGCGTGTTGATGACATCCGCAAAGTTGTATGACGCCAGCACCATGCTGTCCTGACGGGTGAAATACCACTCCTGATCCCAGTGGGTATGGGCAATGACGTGGATCTGATTCATGACGCTCCCCTTATCTGGCGTTCTTTGGGCTGACGTAAAGCACGCCCAGGGCGCAAATCAGGGCGCCAATAAAGACGCTCGCCAGGTAGCCCGCCACATTGGTTGCCAGCGGCCAGCCCCAGATCGCTGGCAGAGGCAGCGTCTGCTTCACGCCAAGGGCAATGGCGACCAGTGCGCCAGCGACGGCACCGGTCATGAACACCGGGATCAGGCGCGGGTTTTTCAGAATGAACGGGATAGCGCCTTCGGAGATGCCAATCACGCCCAGCAACAACGAGGTACTGCCAACGGTTTTCTCTTCCTGGCTAAAGACATCCGGCAATCCAAAGCGGCCATTGAGAAACGCGGCAAAGCCGACGCCAATGGAGGGGATCACGATGGAGAGTTCGCGGGCGGTTAAATCAAACGTCTCGCTGATACCATTCAGGCCGAGCGCGACCGAGCCTGCCGCCTTGTTGACCGGGCCGCCCAGGTCGAACGCGGTGCCCGCGGCGATCATCGCGGAATAGAACCCGCGCCCGGTGTCACCTGCCGAGGTAAAAAAGACCACCATCAGCTGGTTAAGCGAGCCAAAAATGGGGTTAATCAGGTATTCCATGACCATCACCAGCGTAATGCCGGTGATCAGCGGGACGATCAGCATGGTTTTGATGGTGGTGAGCTGCTGACGGACGTGAATCGAATCATTGAGCCAGCGCACCAGATAGCCCACAAAAAAGCCAATGCCGATCGCGCCGAAAAAGCCGGACGGCATAAAGCCTTCGATATCAAAGAAGCGCTTGTAGACTTCATCGGACATCATGCCGCCGATAAGCCCGGGGATCAGCGCCGGTTTACCGGCAATGGAAAACGCCAGATACATGGCGAAAACCGGATACATGAACTTGATGGTCATAAAGCCCACTTTATCCAGCACGCTGAACGGCGAATGTTCGATGTTAATAAACTGCCCGGTAATTTTGGCCGTCGCCATCATCAGCCCGCCCATCACCACCACCGGCAGCATATAGCTGATGGCCGCCATAATATGGCCAATAAAAATCTGGTAAGCCGAACGCGGGAGATCGTCTTCGTGGGCGACAGAGGTGACGTTTTTTTCCATGGCCAGCGCCTGACGCAGATAGCGATCGGTATGTTTGATCAGCTCTTGCGTGCGGGTTTGAAGGTGGGGAATGTTTTCAAAACGCTCGGCATCCTGAATGGGCACGTCGGTTGCCAGAATAATGGCCGTGGCGGAGGCGATATCCTGTTTCGTTAAGCGGTTTTTAACGCCATCGCTGCCCTGGGTTTCGACCTTTACCTCGATATTGTGCGCTTTAGCCCATGCAATAATTTTATTTGCCGCCATAAAGGTGTGTGCGATACCTGTCGGGCAGGCCGTTACGGCGACAACTTTTTGTCTCGTCATTGTCATAATTCCCTGAATGTGAAAACAGGGGGAGTATAAAGAGAACCTAAAACAGTTTTTAATGTTTGCTAATACTAATTACGTATCGTGATACGCCAACATGCAATGTGTGAAGCGCCTTCCAGAGACTATTTCCCTGTTGTGTTAATATCGTGTCGGGATTAAACGGGGCGTAATAGATGAATTCATTCCAGGGAAGTGAACGTTTGATATTTGAATACATTCAGCATCACGCGCGTAATATTTCTAATATATCGGCAAAAGAGATTGCCCGTGATACCTTTACCACGACAACATCCGTTAATCGTGTGTGTAAAAAAATGGGCTATAAAAGCTATACCGAGCTTCGGTATCGTTTTTTACGCGATCATTTTACACCTGCACCTGCCGCCCCCGACGCGGGGCCACAGGCGGATGATATTGTGACAGACGTGGCCAGGTTGCTTACGCATTCCAGCCATATCTATCTGTACGCACGGGGAGCCTCGCTCACCAGCCTCAACTACCTGTCGCGCTTTTTATCGCTGGCGAGCCTGCCGCACCTTATTTTGAATGACATGCACCAGCTCACGCGGGTATCGAAGGGGACGCTGGTGTTGATCAGTAAATCCGGGGAGACGCAGTCGCTGATTGAAATGGCGCGTAACGCGCTGCGCAAAGGATTGAAGATTATTGCGATCACCCGGCAGGGGTCGACACTGGCGTCGATCTCAACGCTTTGCTGGCCGTTACCGATCGACATGAACGCGGTGTCGCTGTATCAGCGGGAAGGGCAGCTTGAACTGTTAAGCGCTGTGGACCGTATCGGCTGTAGGCTGCTACAGCACGATACGGTGTAGTCAGGCCGTCAGAGCTGCTTCACGATCCCCAGACGTACGGCATAATCATTTTCATGGTTGCCGTCATCGTTGATATAGGTTTTATCCAGCGAAACCAGTTCGACGTAAGGCGTCCAGCCATCGTCGAGCTTGTAGTTGAAGGCGACGGTATGCTCCCAGTAGGTGTCATCCCCGGTTCCCTGATCGACATTATCCTGCCAGCGGAAGCGCGGGTTGTAGGACATACCGAATTTGCCAATGTTATACGCAAACCAAATGTCGAACTGGTGTGACTGGCGGCGGGTGTAGCCGCTGCCGTCGAGTTCTTTGTCGCTGTGCGCGTCATTGACGGTGTTATAGCGGTAACGGGCGGAGAGGTTCAGACCGTTATCGAACGCTTTCCAGCCCTGAATGAAGGGGCGGTAATGGGTATTGCTGGTGGTGAACACCGTCACCATCCCTGGCGCAACGGCGAAACCATTTCCCAGATCGAAGCGCCAGCGCGTTTCGATCTCCTGTGCCGCTTCTGTTAACCCTTTGTCGTCTGGATTATAGCGGTCGGTATCCCCAAAAAAGGTGTCGTTGTGGTTTTGTGCGGCTTCAACGGAGAAGTAAAAACCGTTATTCGCCTGATGCATGACCTTAATACGAGAATCATTTACGTCTGAGCGCGTATTATGACCAAAACGAAGGTCGACGGACGTATTTCCGCACCATCCCTGTGTGCTTAATAATAATGCGCTGATACACGTTGCGTTAATAATTGTCTTTTTCATAATATCCTGCCGAGGTTATTTAATTGGCAGGCTATTTTTATTTTGGGTGCGCCATATTGTAAAAGTTATCGTCGTACATTTAGCGTATCGCTAAACATAAAAAAAGAGATACAGCATGCTGTATCTCCTGTTGTTTATTCCTGCACCCACCAGATGGCTTCAAACGGGCGCAATAGCAGCGTATCGGGGCGGGAAGGAACGTCCTCATAGTTGCTGAGTGCCACCCGCCATGCCCCCTCTACAGGGTCCGGCTGCCACTGCTGGCGCTCGCGGCTCAGGTTCGCCACCACCATCAGCGTTTGCCCCTGCCACTGGCGGCGGTAGCACCACAGGGAAGGGTGCTCCGGGAGCAAATCTTCATAGTCGCCCCACGTCAGCACCGACAGGGTTTTACGCAGGCGAATCAGCGACTGATAGGTGTAAAACACCGAGTCCGGGTCGTCCAGCGCCGCGCGGGCGTTCACGGTTTCGTAGTTATCGCAGACGCCAATCCACGGCTCGCCCTCGGTAAAGCCCGCATTGTGCGACGCGTCCCACTGCATCGGCGTGCGGCCGTTGTCGCGGGATTTACTTGCCAGAATCGCCAGTAACTCATCCGTATCGCGACCGTTAGCCCGCAGTTCGGCGAACATGTTCAGGCTTTCCACGTCGCGATAGTCGGTGATGCGGCTGAAATGCGGGTTGGTCATCCCCAGCTCTTCACCCTGATAGATATACGGCGTGCCCTGCATCCCGTGCAGCACCATGCCGAGCATTTTCGCCGCCGCCACGCGGTATTCGCCTTCATCGCCAAAGCGCGACACGATGCGTGGCTGGTCATGGTTACACCAGAACAGCGCGTTCCAGGCTTTGTTGTGCATCCCCTGCTGCCAGTAGCTGAAGAGGGTTTTAAGCGCCACGAAGTCCGGCTTCGCCTTCGTCCATTTTTCGCCGCCGGGGTAGTCCACCTTCAGGTGGTGGAAGTTAAAGGTCATCGACAGCTCACGACCGTCGAGGGATGCATACTGCTGGCAGTTTTCCAGCGAAGTGGAGGACATCTCGCCCACCGTCATCAGGTTACGCGGGGTAAAAACGTCGCGGCTCATCTCCTGAAGATACTCATGAATGCGCGGCCCGTCAGTGTAGAAGCGGCGACCGTCGCCGATAGTGTCGTCCGGGAAATGCTGATCTTTAGAGATGAGGTTGATGACGTCCAGACGTAAACCGTCCACGCCGCGATCGGCCCAGAATTCACACACCTTTTTCAGCTCGGCGCGCACCGCCGGGTTTTCCCAGTTGAGATCCGCCTGCTCCGGCGCGAACAGGTGCAGATAATACTGCTCGCTTTCGGCGTGCCAGCGCCAGGCGTTGCCGCCAAACTTGGATCGCCAGTTATTGGGAAGCGCATCCGGCGTACCGTCACGCCAGATATAGAACTGGCGGTACGGACTTGCTTTATCCAGCGACTCGCGGAACCAGGCATGCTGCGTGGAGGTGTGGTTAAAGACCATATCCAGTACGATGCGGATGCCACGCGCGTGCGCTTCGGTAACCAGCTCGTCAAAGTCATCCAGCGTGCCAAAGGACGGGTCGATGGCGGTGTAATTCGCCACGTCGTAACCGTTATCCACCTGCGGGGAGATATAAAACGGCGTCAGCCAGATGGCGTCAATGCCAAGGGTTTTCAGGTAGTCCAGGCGCTGCGTCACGCCGCGCAGATCGCCCGTGCCGCTGCCGGTGGTGTCCTGGAAACTCTTTGGGTAAATCTGATAGATGACGCCGTTCTGCCACCAGTGAGGAAGGGTATTCATAGTGCGTTCCTGCAAATGCGAAGGGGCGCAACTGCGCCCCGAAAGAGAGAATTAAACAATCTGCAACGTGCCCTGACGGAACTTACGCTGGTAAACTACGGTCGTCAGCGCCATTGGGATGATAATCGCCACCGCCATTGCCAGGGCAAATACCTGCCAGAAAGCGGGCTGAATGGAGAGGATCCCCGGCAGGCCGCCGACGCCAATCCCGTTCGCCATCACGCTGTTCAGGCCACACAGCAGGCCCGCCAGACCGGAGCCGATCATCGCGCAGAGCATCGGGAAGCGGTATTTCAGGTTGATACCGTACATCGCCGGTTCAGTGACGCCGAGGTAAGCGGAGATGGCCGCCGGAACGGAGATCTCACGCTCATTGTGCTTACGGCTGACAATGATTATGCCGGTTACCGCCGAGGCCTGTGCGATGTTAGACAGGGCGATGATAGGCCAGACAGGCGTACCGCCGAGGCTCTGGATCATCTGCATATCGATCGCCAGCGTGGTCTGGTGCACACCGGTGATCACCAGCGGAGCGTACAGGAAGCCAAACAGCGCGGCACCGACTGGCGCGAAGCTGCCGGTCATCAGGTGACGCACCGCGAAGGCTACGCCGTCGCCAATCATGCGGCCAAACGGACCGATAAAGGCGTGTGCCAGGAACACCGCCAGGATCAGCGAGCAGACCGGGACCACCACCAGATAGAGGTAATCTGGCACGATGCGCTTCAGGCGCGTCTCAATAAAGCCCAGCGCCAGACCCGCCAGCAACGCCGGGATCACCTGCGCCTGATAGCCCACTTTGGCGATAGTAAACAGGCCGAAATTCCACACCTCTGGCGTTTGCTGACCAAGTAAGTAAGCGTTCATTAACTGTGGAGAGACCAGCGTCACGCCGAGCACGATACCGAGGATTGGCGTACCGCCCATTTTACGCACCGCCGACCAGCAGATCCCCACCGGCAGGTAGAAGAAGATGGCTTCGCCAATCAGCCAAAGGAAGTCGTAGATGCTTTGCAGCGCCGGATACATCTGCGCCAGGGTTTTGCCGTCGTTCATCGGCACATCGCCGATGACGTTACGGAAGCCTAAGATCAAGCCCCCGCTGATCAGCGCTGGCAGCAGCGGGAAGAAGATCTCCGCGAAGTGGGAAATGAGCTGCTCATGCCATTTCATATTCTGGCGCGCGGCCTTCTTCGCCTGCTCTTTATCGGCGGAAGAGTGCCCGGTAGTCGCCAGCAGAGCCTGATAGTAATCGCCCACTTCAGTACCAATCACCACCTGGAACTGCCCGGCGTTGGTGAAGCAGCCTTTAACCATTTTCAACTCTTCAATGGCCTTCGGATTGGCTTTGGCCGGATCGTTCAGCACGAAGCGCAGGCGGGTAATGCAATGGCTGACGGTGGCGATGTTATCGCGTCCGCCGACCAGGACGATCAGCTGATCGATATCTGCTTGTTTGACTTTACTCATCATGAAACCTCATGACCGATTGATAGGGTAATGACCTGAGCGCAAGCCTACTCTTTCAGCGTGACGGCGAAAATGGGAACGTTCCCGAGATCGGGCGAAGATCACAATAATCTATTCAAACGAATTATGAGAGGTGGGCTGGAATAACGATCTGACGGGGTTCGGTACGACCGTTGATCTGCTCGATCAGCTGCGCGGCTGCCTGTCGGCCAGACTCGGCATAGCCCGGATCGACGCTGATGATCTCCGGGTGCAAGAACTTCATCAGCGGCGTGCTTCCCACGCTCGCCAGTTGCAGCTCCCCGATGCGCTGCTCCTGTAAATATTTGCTCGCACCTAACGCAAGGGTATCCGTGGCGCACACCAGGGCGGTGGTGTGTGGCGTCAGCACACTGGCGACCTGCTCATATCCCTGTTTCATACCCAGACCGGGCAGCGAGGCCACGGCGGGGAGGTTGTGTTGTTTACAAAACGCCAGGTACGCTTCATGGCGACGCTTGCCGGTCGTGATATCGGCATGCGGTACGCCGAGATAGCTGATATGCCGATGGCCCTGTTCATACAGGCGCTGCATCAGGATCACGATCGCCCCTTCGTCATCGTAACAGACAGAGGCAAACCCGCTGGCGTCGCGCGCCAGCAGCACCAGTGACGGCTGCCAGGGTTTGAGTACGTCCTCTTTCAGGCCGGTAAACCCGAATAGCACCACGCCATCAATGTTGCGGCGCTGAAGCATACCGAGATGCTCCTCCACCATTTGTGCGGAGAACTTGCTCTCCATCATGATCGGATCATAGCCCTGCTCGTAGAACGCGGGCAGCATGGTCTGCACGGCGAGGTTTTCAGAGAGGGAATCCAGACGCGAGACAATAATGGCGACCACTTTATCGCTCTGCCCGCGCATGGCGCGCGCGGAACGGGAAGGGGAAAAACCGTGCTGATTCATCACCGCCTCGACGCGCTCGCGTGTGCGCTCGCTGACACCGCTTTCGTTGTTCAGCACGCGTGAGACAGTCGATTTCCCCACGCCGCTTAAACGCGCGATGTCTTTAATCGTTAGGCGGTTCTGCATGCTGTATTCCCTGTAACAACGATAAAATAATCAATTGAGCCTAATGCTATCCTGCGAATTCGCTATGGGCAAAGTCTGGTTTACGTTCGGTTTATTTGCAGGGCGTTATAATACCGCCCGATTAGACACAAGCGGTATGGATAAATCGCTATACTGCGTGCCGACACCCTGTTTTTTACTTACCGGAGGCCATATGGATCCCGATCCCACACCTCTCCTGACCAGGAGCAAACGTTCTTTCCGGTAAGCCAGCCTTTTGCTGTCTCACCGGCGTGAGGCAGCAACGTTCATACGTTCCTGCTTGATAAATTAAGTGCCTGACAGGTACGGCTTTGCCACGCCTGCGGGAAAACTGCGTCCGCCTTTGCGGATGCGGGGGAATGACTATGCTGAAAAATATCACCCGGCAGCTGTTTACGCAGCTGAGCCGTCACCTGCCACGTCGCCTGATTGCGCGCGATCCGCTGCCAAATGCTAAAACGATGGCGGGAGCGGCAATCCCCGCTTCCCTGACCGAGCGCTGCCTGAACGTGGCGGCGATGGATGAAAATGAAGTCTGGCGCGCCTTTGGCGGCCACCCAGAAGGGCTGAACGCGCAAGAAGTGTCAAAAAGCCGCGCAAAATATGGCGACAACCAGATTCCGGCGCAAAAACCCTCTCCATGGTGGGTCCACCTGTGGCTCTGCTACCGCAATCCGTTCAACCTGCTGCTGACCGTGCTCGGGATCATCTCCTACGCCACGGAAGATCTGTTTGCCGCAGGCGTGATTGCCCTGATGGTGGGGATCTCCACGCTGCTGAACTTCATTCAGGAAGCCCGCTCCACCAAAGCGGCGGATGCGCTGAAAGCGATGGTCAGTAACACCGCCACCGTGTCGCGCGTGATTAACGACCTCGGCGAAAACGCCTGGATTGAGCTGCCCATTGACCAGCTGGTGCCGGGCGATCTGGTGAAGCTGGCGGCGGGGGACATGATCCCGGCGGATTTACGCATCATCCAGGCGCGGGATCTGTTTGTCGCACAGGCCTCGCTCACCGGTGAATCCCTGCCAGTGGAAAAGGTGGCGCGGACCCGCGACCCGCAGCAGATGAACCCGCTGGAGTGCGACACCCTGTGCTTTATGGGCACCACGGTGGTGAGCGGCACGGCGCAGGCGATTGTCACTGCCACCGGCGGCAACACCTGGTTTGGACAGCTTGCGGGACGCGTCAGCGAGCAAGAGAGCGAGCCGAATGCGTTCCAGAAAGGCATTGGTCGCGTCAGCATGCTGCTGATCCGCTTTATGATGGTCATGACGCCAATCGTCCTGCTGATAAACGGCTACACCAAAGGCGACTGGTGGGAAGCGGCGCTGTTCGCGCTCTCCGTGGCCGTTGGCCTGACGCCGGAAATGCTGCCGATGATTGTTACCTCCACGCTGGCGCGCGGGGCGGTGAAGCTCTCTAAACAAAAGGTGATCGTCAAGCATCTCGACGCCATTCAGAACTTTGGCGCGATGGACATCCTTTGCACCGATAAAACCGGCACCCTGACCCAGGACAAAATCGTGCTGGAGAACCACACCGACATCGCCGGTAAAACCAGCGAGCGCGTGCTCCACAGCGCGTGGCTCAACAGCCACTACCAGACCGGGCTGAAAAACCTGCTCGACGTGGCGGTGCTGGAAGGCGTGGACGAGGAGTCAGCCCGCATGCTCTCTGGCCGCTGGCAGAAGGTGGACGAAATCCCGTTCGACTTCGAACGCCGCCGCATGTCGGTGGTGGTCAGCGAGCAGGCGGACGTGCATCAGCTGATCTGCAAAGGAGCATTGCAGGAGATCCTCAACGTGTCCACGCAGGTGCGCCATAACGGGGAGATCGTGCCGCTGGATGAGACCATGCTGCGGCGCATCAAACGCGTCACCGATAACCTTAACCGTCAGGGACTGCGCGTGGTGGCCGTCGCCAGCAAGTTCCTGCCCGCGCGGGAAGGGGATTATCAGCGTATCGACGAATCCGATTTGATCCTCGAAGGTTACATCGCGTTCCTCGATCCGCCGAAAGAGACCACCGCGCCGGCTTTAAAAGCGCTCAAGGCGAGCGGCATCACCGTCAAAATCCTGACTGGCGACAGCGAGCTGGTGGCGGCTAAAGTGTGCCACGAAGTGGGGCTGGACGCGGGCGACGTGGTGGTGGGGAGCGACATTGAGCACCTGTCCGACGACGAACTGGCGCAGCTTGCCCGGCGCACGACGCTGTTTGCCCGCCTGACGCCGATGCACAAAGAGCGCATCGTCACGCTGCTGCGTCGTGAAGGGCACGTGGTGGGCTTTATGGGCGATGGCATCAACGATGCGCCCGCCCTGCGTGCGGCGGATATTGGCATTTCCGTGGACGGCGCGGTGGATATCGCCCGTGAAGCGGCGGATATCATCCTGCTGGAGAAGAGCCTGATGGTGCTGGAGGAGGGGGTGATCGAAGGGCGTCGCACCTTCGCTAACATGCTCAAATACATCAAAATGACCGCCAGTTCCAACTTCGGTAACGTTTTTAGCGTGCTGGTGGCGAGCGCCTTTCTGCCGTTCCTGCCGATGCTGCCGCTGCATCTGCTGATCCAGAACCTGATGTACGATGTCTCTCAGGTGGCGATCCCGTTTGATAACGTCGACGACGAGCAGATCCAGAAGCCGCAGCGCTGGAACCCCGCAGATCTGGGGCGCTTTATGCTGTTCTTTGGGCCGATCAGCTCCATTTTCGACATACTGACCTTCTGCCTGATGTGGTTTGTGTTCCACGCTAACACGCCGGAACACCAGACGCTGTTCCAGTCCGGCTGGTTTGTAGTGGGGTTACTGTCCCAGACGCTGATTGTGCACATGATCCGCACCCGCCGCATTCCGTTTATCCAGAGCCGCGCCGCGTGGCCGCTGATAGTGATGACGGGCATTGTGATGGCGCTCGGGATCGCGCTGCCGTTCTCGCCGCTGGCAAGCTACCTGCAACTTCAGGCGCTGCCGCTAAGCTACTTCCCATGGCTGGTGGCGATCCTCGCGGGCTACATGGTGCTGACGCAGTTGGTGAAAGGCTTCTATAGCCGTCGGTATGGATGGCAGTAAAAACACCCCCTCAGGGAGAGGGGATGATTACACCCTCTCCCCTTTGGGGAGAGGGCCGGGGTGAGGGGACTGGCTTTCCTCCCAAATTCAACAACCTGTGATCTGCGTCGGCGCATTCGCTTGACGACAATTTGTACGCATGTTAACAGAATGTTTTGCCTGTATTTGGCCCGTCAGATAAGGAACATTCATGTTACGGTACAGTCTCTTAACCGCCGGGCTGATGCTCGGCGCCTCTGCTTTTGCCGCCCCGGCAGGCGACCTTCCCTTAATGCCCTGGCCTGCGAAGGTTGAACGCCCCACCACGCAGGGCACACTGGTGCTTAACAATCAACTCTCTGTCAGCGTCAGCGGCGACGATCTGGGTGACGCCGTCAATCGCCTGCGCCAGCGCATCGCCCTGCAAACTGGCTGGACGCTCCAGCCGCAGGCCGAAAAACCGGACAAGCCGACCATCCGTATCGCCATTGCCAAAAAGGTGAAGCCGCAGCCGCTGCCGGACAGCGATGAAAGCTACAAGCTCACGGTGGACGCCAACGGCGTAAACATCTCCGCCAACACCCGCTTTGGCGCATTGCGCGGCATGGAAACCCTGCTCCAGCTGATGCAGAACGGCGCGGAAAACACCTCGCTGCCGTGGGTCACCATTGAAGATTCGCCACGCTTCCCGTGGCGTGGGCTGCTGCTCGATTCGGCGCGTCATTTCATCCCGATACCCGATATCAAACGTCAAATTGACGGCATGGCCGCGGCAAAACTCAACGTCCTGCACTGGCATTTGACGGACGATCAGGGCTGGCGCTTTACCTCGAAGCGTTATCCCAAATTAACCGAGCTTGCCAGCGATGGGCTGTTCTACACCCCTGAGCAGATGCGCGAGATTGTGCGTTACGCTGCCGAGCGCGGCATACGCGTGGTGCCGGAAATTGACATGCCGGGCCACGCTTCGGCGATTGCCGTCGCCTACCCGGAACTGATGAGCGCGCCGGGGCCGTACGCCATGGAGCGCCACTGGGGCGTGCTGAAGCCGGTGCTGGATCCAACCAAAGAGGCAACCTACGCCTTTGCTGACGCGATGGTCAGCGAACTGGCGGCGATCTTCCCCGATCCGTATCTGCATATTGGCGGCGATGAGGTGGACGACAGCCAGTGGAAAGCAAACGCGGCGATCCAGAGATTCATGCGCGACAACAAACTGGCGGACAGCCACGCATTACAGGCGTATTTCAACCGCAAGCTGGAGACGATCCTTGAGAAGCACCACCGGCAGATGGTCGGCTGGGATGAGATCTACCATCCCGACCTGCCGAAAAGCATTCTGATCCAGTCCTGGCAGGGACAGGATGCGCTGGGGCAGGTGGCGCAGAACGGCTATAAGGGCATTCTCTCAACGGGCTTCTACCTCGACCAGCCGCAATCCACCGCCTACCACTACCGCAACGAAATTGTGCCGCAGGGGCTGAACGGCGTGGACGTGATTGCGGATACCGACAGTGCCCAGAGCTGGGCTTTCTCCATGCCGCGTCTGAAAGGCAAGCCGGTGGAAGGCAGCTTTACGCTGGTGAAAGGGGATGCCGGCTGGCGCGGGTTTATTGATTTCGCGGGAAAATCCCGCCGCGCAGTGGATAACATTCAGTGGCGTGATGACAATCAGGTGACCTTTACCGTCGACACCTGGATGGGCGAAACGCGCCCGGTCGTCAACGTTAATAACGACACGCTCACCGGCTATTTCCTGGTGGGGAACACGCGCTACCCGATTAGCGGCACGCGTCTGGATGAGGTGCCAAAAGGCATGGCGCCGGTGGTGCCGGACCCGGCGAACGAGGCCAATCTGCTCGGCGGGGAAGCCGCGCTGTGGGCGGAAAACGTGGTCGCGCCGGTGCTGGATATCCGTCTGTGGCCGCGCGCCTTTGCGGTGGCGGAGCGGCTATGGTCCGCGAAGGACGTGAACGACATCGACAACATGTATACCCGGCTTCAGGCGATGGACAGCTGGTCTACGGTGTCGGTTGGGCTACAGCAGCATACCCAGCAGCAGGTACAGTTCACGCGGCTGGCAAATAATGCGGATACCTTACCGCTGCAAATCCTCGCCCAGGCGCTCGAACCGGCGCAATATTACACTCGCCAGCATCTTAAGTTTCAGGCCGGGAACTACCATCAGTTTGAGCCGCTCAACCGGCTCGCTGACGCGCTGAACGCCGAAAGCACCACCGTGCGTCAGATGAATAAATGGGCGGACCGTCTGGTGAGCGACGCGGAAGACACGGAAAGCGCCGAGGCGCTGCGCCACGTCTTTACCCGCTGGCAGAGCAACACCAGCGACGCGCTGGCGCTAAGCGAAAACAGCTATCAGCTTAAGGCCATCAAACCGGTGATTCAGGAGGTGGATAAGCTGGCCTCGACTGGCCTGAGGCTGACGGATCTGGTGGCGCGTCAGGGCACGCTGGATGATAACGAGATAGCGTCGATTCAGAGCGAGCTGGATAACGCGGCGAAGGTGCAGGACGAGGTGGTGATTGCGGCGGTGTATCCGCTGGAAACGCTGCTGCGCGCGACGCGGAATCAGTAGCCCCTCACCCTAACCCTCTCCCCAAAGGGGAGAGGGGACTTTAACACCCTCTCCCCTTTGGGGAGAGGGCCGGGGTGAGGGGACTAGTTCTTCAGAACCCACGCCTCTCTCCAGTGTGAGCCAACGCCTGGCTCAAACTGGTTGGCGGTTGGGCTGTACTGTATGCAGTAGCCGCTGAACGGGACAGGCTTACACTGGTAGGTCTTACCGTCTTTCGGCTGTAGCACTACGGTCCCCGCTTTGTAGGACGCGACGTTATCCGGGAAGATAAAGTCATGCGGGCCGCTGCTGTCCGCCGCGTCGCTTTCCAGCATCAGATCCAGCACGTCCTGCGCGAACAGCGTACCGTCTTTGTTGGTGGCAAAGTATTTCAGCATATGGTGGCCCGCCGTCACGTCAGTCAGGGTCATGGTCACGTCCTGGCTGGCGTTGTTCATGTCCTGCTTCAGGTAGCCTTTTTCCGCCCCGTTGTGGTTCATCACGTGCGCTTCAAGGTTCACGTCGCCCGTGGTATTCACGTGGAAGGTAACGGTCGCACTGCCGTTCTCGATTTTGCTGTAGTGCAGGCCAGAAACGGCAATGGTTTCATGCACTTCTGCCTTCTGCTCTTCGTACGAGATCGCAACGGACCGCAGGGCGCTGCCGTCTTTGACGAAGACGCTGTTTGCGCCGTGGACCGGGCTAATTTCGCCCGCTTCATCCTTCACCCCGACACGCACATCGCTGTGCGCGGCGTTGATCTTCTGCGCCAGATCGTATGACCACTGGTTCGCATCCCCCTGGGCAGCAGAACTAATCGTCATCTCGGTACGCATGGCAGCAACTTCCCCGTTGGCATCGAAGAATCGCGCAATCACTTTATCGCCCGTGTTCAGGTTGTTACCGACGATTTGTCCGCTCAGGGTTTTACTCCACTGGGATATGACCGCCGGGGTGTCGTCCGGCGTGACGTTGCCGCCGTTACCGAAGTCCACGTCAATGGCCTGATAAAAACTGTTTGCGGTATCCGCGATTTCCCACACGCCATAAATCACCTGGTAGCCCGTACGCTCGGGCACGTTACAGGTCATGGATTTTGTCATCGCCGGTGCCTGACCATTGCCGTTAATGGTACAGAATGGCGTTAACTCAAACTGGTCGCGGGTCAGCGGCTTATTGGGGTTCCAGTTTTGTTTGGTGATGTAATAGCGCCAGTTGGTGGTTTTATGCGGTGCAGTATGGCGCCAGACGAACGCATGCGGACCTGCCGTCATGGGGCTTTTGGTCCAGGCGTTCAGGCTCTGCTTATCAAGCTGGGAGTAGTTGGCAATACCGGCGCTGGCAAGCTGTCCGTCCGGCGGCATCGCACCCGTTGGAAAGCCGGAGGATTTTTCTACGCTCTGCGGTTCATACTGTACAGAGCCACAGTCAATATTCTGGCCGAGCTTACACATATAAGCGCGGCTGGCGGGGGATTCAATATATCCGTGTGCAAGTGCAGAAGACGCCACCGTTAATGTGGCAACGGCCAGCGCAATTTTCGAGAGTTTCATTCGTCGTCCATTAATAAGATATAAAAAGGCAGCGTCAGTCTATTAATGGGGCGGGGGCAACGTCATTTGCTACGGTGAGTAAAAATGGTCGAAATAAAAAAGGCAGCCGCAGCTGCCTTCTCTTTATTGAAATGAATTAACGACGTACGGCAATCGCTTCAATTTCAATTTTCACGTCTTTTGGCAGACGGGCTACTTCCACACAAGAGCGCGCCGGGAAAGAGGCGTTGTGCTCGGTGAAGAACGCTTCGTAAGTAGCGTTAACGGTCGCGAAGTCATTCAGATCTTTCACGAACACGGTGGTTTTGACGATATCGCCCACTTTCAGACCGGCAGATTCAACGATAGCCTGCACGTTTTCCAGCGACTGACGCGCCTGTGCCGCTACGTCGGCTGGCACTTCACCGGTTTTTGGGTTCACCGGGATCTGGCCAGAGGTGATGATCATGCTGCCCAGATCAACGCCCTGAACGTAGGGGCCGATAGCCGCTGGTGCATTTTCCGTCGCGAGTACTTTGGTCATGATTTCTCCAGAATAACAGCTGATTAAATGTTCCCGGCCATTATAGGGAGGCCGGGATCCTTTACCAACCTCAATTAGTTGGCCAGCACCACATAATGAGAAAACTCTTTTTCGCAGTATTTGCATTTGAGTGCGATGTCATTGGCGCGCTTTTTCACTGCAAAACTGGAGGAAACCGGCTCAGCATGACTGATGCAGTTGCTGTTCGGGCAGACCAGCACGCTTTCGATGCGATCCGGCAGGCTCGGGCGAGATTTCCCCACCACGTCGTAATCGTCGATGCGGTTAACGGTGGCGTCCGGTGCGTACAGCGACAGCTGGTTAACCTGCTCGTCGGTCAGGAAGGTGTTCTCGATTTTAATCAGATCTTTGCGGCCCATTTCGCCGGACGGCAGGTTCAGGCCGATGGTAATGCGCTGGTCGGTTTCGGTCAGTTTGAACAGCGTCAGCAGCTTAAAGCCGACCTGCGCAGGGATGTGGTCAATCACGGTGCCACGTTTGATGGCTTCAACCTGGAGTTTGTTATCGTGTGTCATTGTCGTTTCCCCTTACAGTGCCAATTCGCGATTCAGAACTAGTGCCAGTAACGCCTGGCGGGCGAAGATGCCGTTTCCGGCCTGCTGGAAGTACCAGGCGTGCGGCGTTTTATCCACGTCTGTGGTGATCTCATCGATGCGCGGCAGCGGGTGCAGCACCTTCATGTTGTCGCGCGCGCCTTCGAGGTCGCTGGCGCGCAGCACAAACTGCGCCTTCACGTTGGCGTATTCGGACGGATCCAGACGCTCTTTCTGCACGCGAGTCATGTAGAGAATATCCACGTTGCCCATCACCTCTTCGATGCTGGCGTGCAGGCTCCACGCGATGCCTTTTTCGTCCAGCATGTCGAGAATATACTGCGGCATCGCCAGCGCGTCCGGCGCGATGAAGAAGAAGCGGTTGCCGTTAAATTTCGCCAGCGCCTGGGTCAGGGAGTGGACGGTACGGCCATATTTCAGGTCGCCGACCATAGCGATGTTCAGGTTCTCAAGCGTGCCCTGCGTCTCCTGAATGGTGAACAGATCCAGCAGGGTCTGGGTCGGATGCTGGTTGGCGCCGTCACCGGCGTTCAGCACCGGAATGCCGCCGGAAAACTCGGTCGCCAGGCGCGCCGCGCCCTCCTGCGGGTGACGCATCACAATCGCGTCAACGTAGGTGCTGATCACTGAAATGGTATCCGCCAGAGTCTCGCCTTTTTTACCCAGCGACGTGTTGCTGCTGTCCGAGAAGCCCACCACACTCGCGCCCAGGCGGTGCATGGAGGTTTCAAAGGAGAGGCGGGTGCGGGTCGAGGCTTCGAAGAAGCAGCTCGCAATCACCTTGTGCTTCAGCAGCTCCGGTTGCGGATTGGCCTTCAGTTTTGCCGCGGTTTCCAGAACCAGTTCCAGCTCTTCGCGGCTGAGGTCGTTTATGGAAATGATGTGTTTTTGATAAAGCGGATTCATGTTTATCTCCTGACGCCGGGCAAAAAAAAGCCCCTCAAATGAGGGGCTCTGGGAATAGGTTTAGCAACGGGAAGAAAAACGGCAGGCCAGCGTCTGATTTCAGACGCGGTAAGACGTTATGTCGTACACGCTTGACCATGCTTCCTCCCGGCAAATTGTCGGGCATTATACGCAGCTCGCTTTGCGGATCAAGCGATTTAATGCACGCTTTACTCAATGCAAACGGTTCTTTATGAATATTAATGCGTTCTGAGTAAATAATTAATTTGCTTATGCACCAGTGCGGTGCGCTTCACCACGCGGGGGGCGACCCAGACAATACTGCTTCCGGCCACCACGCCTAAAATTTCCGGTAACTGGTGATAATCCAGAATACGCGCCACCGCGCGGCCATATCCGGCGACGGTGTGGATAAGGATAAATTCGCTGTTGTGCTCCACGCTCACCACCATTTCAGAGACGGTACGCGCCGCGTCGGGGGCCGGGCGCAGCTGGGGATTCAACGAATAAATCTTTAGCCCTTTGGCATTTCGAATTTTTATGACACCAAGCAACTTGAGCAGACGTGAAACGGTGGACTGGCTGATGGTCTCAAAACCCCGCTCCTGCAAATCGCGGCGGATCTCTTCCTGGGAGAGATAGCTCTTTTCCGCGATCAGACGCTGGCAGACCGTTAGCTGTAGTTGCTCTTTGGGAGAGTACTCTTCGTAATCCATCATAGTTCCCATATCAGTTCCCGAAATAACCGGTGGCACTGCACCGATCCGTAGGCCGGATAAGCGCAGCGCCATCCGGCAAATCACAACAAGGCACCCAGGCTTAACGCCACCATAATCACCACCGTTAAAATCCCCAGCAGTGGCGCCACCCATTTCAGATAACGCACGTAGGGCACGCGGGCAATAGCCAGCCCGCCCATCACGACGGCAGAGGTGGGAGTGATCAGGTTAACGATGCCGGATGCCGACTGGTAAGCCGTGACCACCAGGTCGCGGTTGACGTTAGCGAAATCGGCAAGGGGTGCCATGATCGGCATCGTCAGAACGGCCAGGCCGGACGAAGAAGGCACAAGAAACGACAGCACCACTTCCAGCCAGTACATCACGTTGATGAACGCCACCGTCGACAACCCGGTAACCATCCCCTCGGCGCTGTGCAAAATGGTGTGGGTAATCATGCCCTTATCCATGATCACTACGATACCGCGCGCGATGCCGATAATCAGCGCGACGCCCAGCAAATCTCGCGCGCCGTTGATAAAGGTTGAGGTGAGTTCCTCTTCGCTCATGCGGGCGATCAGGCCGACGATAATGGCGCTGGCGAGGAACACCGCCGAGATCTCCGCCATCCACCAGCCCAGCACCGCCACGCCGTAGATCATCACCGCGAAGGCGAGGGCGAAGATCACCAGGATAATTTTGCGCACCGGAGTGAACTCCAGCGACTGCTCGCCCTTGTTGCCGAGGAAGTGGGCGAGGTTCTCCTCCTGCTTATCCGCCACGATCGACAGCGACGGATCCTTGCGCACCTTGCGGGCGTAGCGCATCACCCACGCCACGCAGATGACCCAGCCGATCACCAGCAGCGCCAGGCGCAGGGCGATGCCGTTAGTGAAGGGGATCCCGGCGGCGTTGGCGGCGATCACCGTGGCGAACGGGTTGATGGTGGATCCGAGGGTGCCGATCCCCGCGCCGAGCAGCACGGTGGAGGCTGCAACCACCGGATCGAACCGCGCCGCCAGCATCACCGGCACCAGTAAGGTATAGAAGGGCAGCGACTCTTCGGCCATGCCGTAAATCGTGCCGCCTGCGGCAAACAGCGCCATCAGGATCGGGATCATCCACTCCTCGCGGCCGCGCAGGCGGGTGGTGACGCGCTCGATCCCGGCGTCAATTGCCCCGGTTTTGGTGACGATCCCGAGAAAACCCCCGATGATCAGAATAAACAGCGCCACGTCGATCGCCCCGGCCTGGCCGGATTCCGGATCGTACAGCCCGGCAATCGGCGCCATCAGCACCGAAACCAGCCCCTGCGGATGTGATGCCACTTGCGCATAGGTCCCGGCGACCGGCACCTCTTTGCCGAGCGCCTCGTTCATCGCCATATGGTACTGACCAGCGGGGACAATCCACGTCAGCACGGCAACCACGGCAATCAGAAAAAAGAGAATGGTGTAAGCGGAGGGAAATTTGAACTTGCCCATGATGTGCTCCTTAAACCCGGCGCACCTGCGGCGCGCCGGGCGGTGATTAGTCGCCGAGTGTCGCCACCATGACCGCTTTGATGGTGTGCATGCGGTTCTCTGCTTCGTCAAAGACGATGGAGTTCGGTGATTCAAAGACCTCTTCCGTCACCTCCAGCCCCTTCAGGCCGTACGCCATCTCGATCTCGCGGCCCACTTTGGTGTGCTCGTTGTGGAACGCGGGCAGGCAGTGCATGAACTTGACGTTCGGGTTGCCGGTGGCCTTCATCACGTCCGCGTTAATCTGATACGGCTTCATCAGGCTGACGCGCTCGGCCCACGCCTCCTTCGGCTCGCCCATGGAGACCCACACGTCGGTGTAGAGGAAATCGGTGCCGTGGACGCCTTCTTCCACGTCATCGGTGAGGGTGATGCGCGCGCCGGTCTCTTTGGCGATGGCGCGGCACTGCTCAACCAGGCCCGCTTCCGGCCAGAAGGATTTCGGTGCAACCAGGCGGATATCCATCCCCATCTTCGCCGCGCCGACCATCAGGGAGTTGCCCATGTTGTTGCGCGCATCGCCCAGGTAGGCAAAGCTCAGCTCCGGCAGGGTTTTGCCCGGCGCGTGCTCCAGCATGGTCATCAGGTCGGCAAGGATTTGGGTCGGGTGGAACTCGTCGGTCAGGCCGTTCCACACCGGCACGCCCGCATACTCGCCCAGCTCCTCGACAATCGCCTGGCCGTAGCCGCGGTATTCGATGCCGTCATACATGCGGCCCAGCACGCGGGCGGTGTCCTTCATCGACTCTTTATGGCCGATCTGTGAGCCGCTTGGGCCGAGATAGGTGACCTGCGCGCCCTGGTCGAACGCGCCCACTTCAAAGGCGCAGCGGGTGCGGGTGGAGGTTTTTTCAAAGATCAGGGCGATGTTTTTCCCGACCAGGGTTTGTTTTTCGCGTCCGGCTTTTTTGGCGGCCTTCAGTTCAATGGCGAGGTCGATCAGGTACTGGATCTCCGCCGGGGTGTAGTCCAGCAGTTTCAGGAAGTTGCGGTTTTTCAGGTTGATGGTCATGGATAAATCCTTTTGAAATGAGTGTCTAAGACCTTCCCCTCACCCTAACCCTCTCCCCAAAGGGGAGAGGGGACGATTGCACCCTCTCCCCTTTGGGGAGAGGGCCGGGGTGAGGGGTGTGTATGTGTGTATGTGTTCTCAGTTACGAATCAACGTGCCTTTCTCGCCCGCCAGGATCTCCGCGCCGTCATTCAGCGCGCCGATCCCGGCAATGCCGTTGCAGGCTTCAACAAACTCGCGGCAGGCGGCCACTTTCGGCCCCATCGATCCGGCGTCAAACTGCATGCCCCTGAGCAGTTCCGGCGTCACCTGCGCCAGCGGGCGCTGGGTCGGCTTGCCCCAGTCGAGGTACACCGCGTCGGCATCGGTCAGGATCAGCAGGGCATCGGCTTCGATCTGGCGCGCCAGCAGGGCGGCGGAGAGGTCTTTGTCGATCACCGCCTCAATGCCGCGATAGCCGTTGGCGTTTTCCACTACCGGCACGCCGCCGCCGCCGTTGCAGATCACCAGGTGGTCGCGCTGGATCAGCGCCGTGATGGCATCACTCTCGACGATGCGCTTCGGCTGCGGCGACGGCACCACACGGCGGAAATAACTCCCGTCGGCCTTAAACACCCAGCCTTTTTCCGCGGCCAGCGCTTTCGCCTGGGCTTCGCTGTAAACCGGGCCGATATACTTGGTCGGGTTGCTGAAGGCCGGGTCAGCGGCGTCCACTTCCACCTGCGTGAGCAGGACGCTCACCTCGCGCTGGGGCAGGTTGTTTTTCAGCGCCTGCTGGAGCATGTAGCCGATCATTCCCTGACTTTCGGCACCGAGAACGTCCAGCGGGTAGGGGGTGACTTTGTCGTAGGCGCTGTTTTGCAACGCCAGCAGCCCGACCTGCGGCCCGTTGCCGTGCACCAGTACCACGCGCCACTGCGCCGTTAACCCGGCGATGGTGCGGGCGGCCTGCTCGATGTTCTGGCGCTGGATCTCCGCTTCCAGCGGCTCGCCGCGCTTGAGCAGCGCATTGCCGCCCAGGGCCACAACCAGAGTGGGTTTTCGTTCCATGATGGCTCCTTAAATTCCGTCACGTTCCAGCGGGCAACTCATGCAGCGCGCGCCGCCGCGTCCGCGTCCGAGTTCATCTCCGGGGATCGGCAGCACGGTGATGCCCGCTTTGTCGTACTTCTCGTTGGTCCAGACGTTGCGCTCGTAGCCGATCACCACGCCCGGGCGAATGGTCAGAACGTTGTTGGCGTCGTTCCACTGCTCGCGTTCGGCTTCGAAGGCGTCGCCGCCAGTGGTGATCAGGCGCACCTGGTTAATGCCAAGGGCTTTCTCGATGGCGTGCAGCAGGTCGGTTTCCTGTGTGCGCAGCAGGCCGCCGCGTCCGTCCGGGGTGAGCGTCCAGCACTGGGCGTCCTTGCGCACCACTTCCGGGTAAACGGAGAAGGTGTCCACGTCGATGTGGGTCATGACGGTGTCGAGGTGCATGCAGGAGCGGTGTTTTGGCAGTTCAACGGCAATCACGCGCTCGGCCTGGCGGTGTTTGAACAGGCTGTTGGCGAGGAACTCCACGCCCTGCGGCGTCGTGCGCTCGGACATGCCGATCAGGACCGCCCCGCGACCAATCACTAATACGTCGCCGCCTTCTAATGTGGCGTGGTCGTAATTAATATTCTCGTCGCCGAAATACTTGATAAAATCGCCGTCGGCAAATGCCGGATGCCAGCGATATATTGCCCGCAGGTTATTGGTTTCACGCTGACGGGCAGGTTTCGCCATTGGATTAATGGAAACACCGTTATATATCCAGCAGGAGGTATCGCGGGTAAATAAATGGTTCGGCAGCGGTTTCATAATAAAATCATTCGCCGTGTGGGTATCCACCACCATATTTTTAATGACTGCCGGAATTTCGCCGTAGGTTAATCCGCCGCTTAAACGCCGCGCCAGTTCGCGGTGCGGCATATCCGCCAGCCAGCCGCGCACGTCGGCGGCAAAGGTTGGGCCAAGGCGATAGTCGGAGATTTGTGTTTCAAGAAGCCAGGCTTTCGCTTCAGCAATATCAAGGGCTTGTGTCAGAAGGTCGGTCAACAGCAGGACTTCCACACCCTGCTCGCGCAGCGTGTTTGCGAAGATGTCATGCTCTTCACCCGCCCGTTCAACCGAGAGCACGTCATCAAATAACAGCTCCTGACAGTTTGAGGGGGTTAACCGTTTCAGACTTAAATTAGGACGGTGCAGCATAACGCTACGCAATTGACCAATTTCAGAACCGACGTAATGCTTTTCCATAATTATTCCTTTAACTTTTTTTCAGAATAAAAAGGGCATGCGCCATGTGATGTATTTAATTTCATGGCGGCTAAGCTCAATTGATTTCGTGATTCATAGTAGGCGCTTAAATAATGGTTATTGTGACATTGCTCACGCGAAAACCGATAGTGAGTCGCTTGTTTTCAATTGCATGATTCGCATCAGATAATGATTAATTTCATATTATTGACGGATGAATAGCTAAGCAGAAACGGGTGGCAATATTTGAATTTGTTATTATTTTGTAGAATTACACGTTTTGAAATATTTAGTTATGTGCTTGATTTTAAAAAATAAAACCTAGCGCCATGAATAGCTATGCAATAACGACAGTTAACTATTTTTGACTTAAGAAAAATCAATAAATAATTATGGATTTTAAAAGGAAATAACTGGAGTGATAAAGTGTGATATACCAACCTGTTTTGTGAGTTACCGTTTCAATTCAGCGAGTTAGATCAGATACGTAAAGCGCATGAAATGAGGTTATGCATAACCACTGCATAAATGCCTGCGTGCTATTAACAGGGGATTAACACATTTCCCGATAAACATGCGCTGGCGCAAATCTTGCCAAAAAAGAACTGGTATGGAAGCAGCAATTCTCGTATAAAAGCTAAAAATGAAACAATGTTTTAATTTGAGGGTTGCATCATGATTATTGGCAATATTCATCATCTCCAGTCCTGGCTGCCAGAAGAGCTGCGCCAGGCCATTGAGCACGTTAAGGCCCACGTCACCGACGCGACGCCGACCGGCAAGCACGACATCAACGGCGACAGCCTGCTTTATCTGGTCTCTGAAGACATGACCCAGCCGTTCGCCGAGCGTCGTGCTGAATATCATGCACGCTATCTGGATATTCAGATTGTGCTGAAAGGTCAGGAAGGGATGACCTTCAGCACCCTGCCGCACGGCACGCCGGACACTGACTGGCTGGCGGACAAAGACATCGCGTTCCTGCCGGAAGGCGAGCAGGAGAAAACCGTGGTGCTGAGCGAAGGGGATTTTGTGGTGTTTTACCCGGGCGAAGTGCATAAGCCGCTGTGCGCGGTGGGGGCGCCTGCTAAGGTGCGAAAAGTGGTCGTGAAAATGTTAGTTGAGTAACCCCACACCCCTCACCCTAACCCTCTCCCCAGAGGGGAGAGGGGACTTTAACACCCTCTCCCCTTTGGGGAGAGGGCCGGGGTGAGGGGGGAACAATATGTGATCCAGCTTAAATTTCCCGCACTCCTTCTTCCCTTCCCATTTACCTCTCCTTTTTCTGCGTCATAGTATGATCGTTAAATTAACGAACGCTGTTCTATAATGTAGAACAAAATGATTCAGCAAGGAGATCTCATGCCGCAGTCCGCGTTGTTTACGGGAATCATTCCCCCTGTCTCCACTATTTTTACCGCCGATGGCCAGCTCGATAAGCAGGGCACCGCCGCGCTGATCGACGATCTGATCGCGGCAGGCGTTGACGGCCTGTTCTTTCTGGGCAGCGGCGGCGAGTTTTCCCAGCTTAGCGCCGAAGAGCGTAAAACCATTGCCCAATTTGCTATCGATCATGTCGATCGTCGCGTACCGGTCCTGATCGGCACCGGCGGCACCAACGCCCGGGAAACCATTGAACTGAGCCAGCACGCTCAGCAGACGGGCGCGGACGGCATCGTGGTGATCAACCCCTACTACTGGAAAGTGTCGGAAGCGAACCTGATCCGCTATTTCGAGCAGGTGGCCGACAGCGTCACGCTGCCGGTGATGCTCTATAATTTCCCGGCGCTGACCGGGCAGGATCTGACGCCAGCGCTGGTGAAAACCCTCGCCGACTCGCGCAGCAACATTATCGGCATCAAAGACACCATCGACTCTGTTGCCCACCTGCGCAGCATGATCCACACCGTCAAAGGCGCCCATCCGCACTTCACCGTGCTCTGCGGCTACGACGATCATCTGTTTAATACCCTGCTGCTCGGCGGCGACGGGGCGATCTCGGCCAGCGGCAACTTTGCTCCGCAGGTGTCGGTAAAACTTCTGAAAGCCTGGCGCGACGGGGACGTAGCGAAAGCGGCTGAGTATCATCAGACCCTGCTGCAAATTCCGCAGATGTATCAGCTGGATACGCCGTTTGTGAACGTCATTAAAGAGGCGATTGTGCTCTGCGGCCGCCCAGTCTCCACGTATGTGCTGCCGCCCGCATCACCGCTGGACGAGCCGCGCAAGGCGCAGCTGAAAACCCTGTTACAACAGCTCAAGCTCTGCTGAGCCGGACGATAACGATGACCATTGAGAAAATTTTCACCCCACAGGACGACGCGTTTTATGCGGTGATCACCCATGCGGCAGGGCCGCAGGGCGCGCTGCCGCTGACCCCGCAGATGCTGATAGAATCCCCCAGCGGCAACCTGTTCGGCATGACGCAGAACGCCGGGATGGGCTGGGACGCCAACAAGCTGACCGGGAAAGAGGTGCTGATCATCGGCACCCAAGGCGGCATCCGCGCCGGAGACGGACGCCCGGTTGCGCTGGGCTACCACACCGGACACTGGGAAATCGGCATGCAGATGCAGGCGGCGGCGAAGGAGATCACCCGCAACGGGGGTATCCCGTTTGCGGCCTTCGTCAGCGATCCGTGCGACGGTCGCTCGCAGGGTACGCACGGCATGTTCGACTCCCTGCCGTACCGCAACGACGCGGCAATTGTGTTTCGCCGCCTGATCCGCTCTCTCCCGACGCGTCGGGCGGTGATCGGCGTGGCAACCTGCGATAAAGGGCTGCCCGCCACCATGATCGCCCTGGCTTCCATGCACGACCTGCCGACCATTCTGGTGCCGGGCGGGGCGACGCTGCCGCCAACCGTGGGGGAAGATGCGGGCAAGGTGCAGACCATCGGCGCGCGCTTCGCCAACCATGAACTTTCCTTGCAGGAGGCCGCCGAGCTGGGCTGTCGCGCCTGCGCCTCGCCGGGCGGCGGGTGTCAGTTCCTCGGCACGGCGGGCACCTCGCAGGTGGTCGCGGAAGCGCTGGGGCTGGCGCTGCCGCACTCTGCGCTGGCGCCGTCCGGGCAGGCGGTGTGGCTGGAGATCGCCCGCCAGTCGGCGCGGGCGGTGAGCGAGCTGGATAACCGCGGCATCACCACGCGCGATATCCTCACCGATAAAGCCATCGAAAACGCCATGGTGATCCACGCGGCGTTCGGTGGTTCCACCAATTTACTGCTGCACATTCCGGCCATCGCCCACGCGGCGGGCTGTACGATCCCGGACGTTGAGCACTGGACGCGCGTCAACCGCAGGGTGCCGCGCCTGGTGAGCGTACTGCCCAACGGCCCGGACTATCACCCGACCGTGCGCGCCTTCCTCGCGGGCGGCGTGCCGGAAGTCATGCTCCACCTGCGCGATCTCGGCCTGCTGCATCTGGATGCCATGACCGTGACCGGCCAGACGGTGGGCGAGAACCTCGACTGGTGGCAGACGTCCGAGCGCCGTAAGCGCTTCCGCCAGTGCCTGCGCGAGCAGGACGGCGTGGAGCCGGATGACGTGATCCTGCCGCCGGAGAAGGCAAAAGCGAAAGGGCTGACCTCGACGGTCTGCTTCCCGACGGGCAACATCGCGCCGGAAGGATCGGTGATCAAGGCCACGGCGATCGACCCGTCGGTAGTGGGCGACGATGGCGTTTACCGCCACACTGGCCGGGTGCGGGTGTTTGTCTCGGAAGCGCAGGCAATCAGGGCCATCAAGCGGGAAGAGATTCAGCAGGGCGATATCATGGTGGTGATCGGCGGTGGACCGTCCGGCACCGGCATGGAAGAGACCTACCAGCTTACCTCCGCGCTGAAGCATATCTCGTGGGGCAAAACGGTGTCGCTCATCACCGATGCGCGCTTCTCGGGCGTGTCGACGGGCGCCTGCTTCGGCCACGTATCGCCGGAAGCGCTGGCGGGCGGGCCGATTGGCAAGCTGCGCGACAACGACATCATTGAGATTGCGGTCGACCGCCTGACCCTGACGGGCAGCGTGAACTTTATCGGTACGGCGTACAATCCGCTGACGCCGGAGGAGGGCGCGCGCGAGCTGGCGCGGCGGCAGACGCACCCGGACCTGCACGCCCATGACTTTTTGCCGGACGATACCCGCCTGTGGGCGGCATTACAGTCGGTGAGCGGCGGCACCTGGAAAGGCTGTATTTATGACACCGATAAAATCATCGAGGTAATTAACGCCGGTAAAAAAGCGCTCGGTCTTTAATTATTTTCAGAGATAAAACCGTCTGCGGGAAATATTCCGCGGGCGGTTTTTGCTTGTCTTTATTTTTCTAATTTAAACAATGATTTGAGATATATCGTTGGCGTCACAAAAGCAAAATAACGTAATTCAGAAATAAGATATGACCATTGCTGGTTAATTGAACAGCTCATTACACTCCAGTAACACGATGTTGTAATTCAGCACACTACATAAGGGTGTAATTCTGATGACGCAATTAACCATGAAAGACAAAATTGGCTACGGGCTGGGTGACACCGCCTGCGGCTTCGTCTGGCAGGCCACGATGTTCCTGCTGGCCTATTTCTACACCGATGTGTTCGGCCTCTCTGCGGGCATTATGGGGACGCTGTTTTTGGTCTCCCGCGTGCTCGACGCCGTGACCGATCCGCTGATGGGGTTGCTGGTAGACCGCACCCGCACCCGCTATGGCCAGTTCCGCCCGTTCCTGCTGTGGGGCGCCATCCCGTTTGGCATCGTCTGTATGCTGACCTTCTACACGCCGGACTTCTCGGCGCAGGGCAAAATCATCTACGCCTGCGTAACCTACATTCTGCTGACCCTGGTCTACACCTTCGTTAACGTGCCGTACTGCGCCATGCCGGGGGTGATCACCGCCGATCCGAAAGAGCGTCACGCCCTTCAGTCCTGGCGCTTCTTCCTGGCGGCGGCTGGCTCGCTTGCCATCAGCGGTATCGCGCTGCCGCTGGTCAGCATCATCGGCAAAGGGGATGAGCAGGTGGGCTACTTCGGCGCCATGTGCGTGCTGGGGCTGAGCGGCGTGGTGCTGCTCTACGTCTGCTTCTTCACCACCAAAGAGCGCTACACCTTTGAGGTGCAGCCTGGCTCGTCGGTGGCGAAAGATCTCAAACTGCTGCTGGGCAACAGCCAGTGGCGCATCATGTGCGCGTTCAAGATGATGGCGACCTGCTCTAACGTGGTGCGCGGCGGGGCGACGCTCTACTTCGTAAAATACGTGATGGATCACCCGGAGATGGCGACGCAGTTTTTACTCTACGGCAGCCTCGCCACCATGTTCGGCTCGCTCTGCTCGTCTCGTCTGCTGGGCCGCTTCGACCGCGTCACCGCCTTTAAGTGGATCATTGTCGCTTACTCACTGATTAGCCTGCTGATCTTCTTCACCCCCGCGGAGCACATCGCGCTGATTTTCGCCCTCAACATCCTGTTCCTGTTCGTCTTTAACACCACCACGCCGCTACAGTGGCTGATGGCCTCTGACGTGGTGGATTACGAGGAGAGCCGCAGCGGACGCCGCCTCGATGGACTGGTGTTCTCCACCTACCTGTTCAGCCTGAAGATTGGCCTGGCGATTGGCGGGGCGGTGGTGGGCTGGATCCTGGCCTGGGTGAACTACTCCGCCAGCAGCAGCGTGCAGCCGGTTGAGGTGCTCACCACCATCAAAATTCTGTTCTGCGTGGTGCCGGTGGTGCTCTACGCGGGCATGTTCATCATGCTGTCGTTCTACAAGCTCACCGACGCCCGCGTGGAGGCCATCAGCCAGCAGCTGATCAAGCACCGCGCGGCGCAGGGCGAGGCCGTTCCCGACGCCGCGACAGCCGCATCCCATTAACCGGAGGCAATATGGAAATCACTAACCCCATTCTGACCGGCTTCAACCCGGACCCGTCCCTGTGCCGTCAGGGCGAGGACTACTACATCGCCACCTCGACCTTCGAGTGGTTCCCGGGCGTGCGCATCTACCACTCCCGCGATCTGAAAAACTGGTCGCTGGTCAGCACCCCGCTGGACCGCGTGTCGATGCTGGACATGAAGGGCAACCCGGACTCCGGCGGCATCTGGGCGCCGTGCCTGAGCTACGCCGACGGGAAGTTCTGGCTGCTCTATACCGACGTAAAAATTGTCGACTCGCCGTGGAAAAATGGTCGTAATTTCCTCGTCACCGCCCCCTCCATCGAAGGGCCATGGAGCGAACCGATCCCGATGGGCAACGGCGGGTTTGACCCGTCCCTGTTCCACGACGATGATGGCCGCAAATACTACCTCTACCGCCCGTGGGGGCCGCGCCACCACAGCAATCCGCACAACACCATCGTGATGCAGGCGTTTGACCCGCAGACCGGCACGCTCTCGCCTGAGCGAAAAACGCTGTTTACCGGCACGCCGCTCTGCTACACCGAAGGGGCGCACCTGTATCGCCACGCGGGATGGTACTACCTGATGGTTGCCGAAGGCGGCACCAGCTACGAACACGCGGTCGTGGTGCTGCGTTCCAAAAATATCGACGGGCCGTACGAGCTGCACCCGGACGTGACGATGATGACCAGCTGGCACCTGCCGGAGAACCCGCTGCAAAAGAGCGGCCACGGCTCGCTGCTGCAAACCCACACCGGGGAGTGGTACATGGCCTACCTCACCAGCCGCTCGTTGCGCCTGCCCGGTATACCGCTGCTGGCCTCCGGCGGACGCGGCTACTGCCCGCTGGGGCGCGAGACCGGCATCGCCCGCATTGAATGGCGCGACGGCTGGCCGTACGTGGAAGGCGGTAAGCACGCGCAGCTCACCGTGCCCGGCCCGCAGGTGGCGGAGCAGCCCAAAATCGCACAGGGTAACTGGCGGGACGATTTCGACGCCAATTCGCTTGACCCTGAATTGCAGACCCTGCGCATTCCGTTCGACGACACCCTCGGCTCGCTCACCGCCCGCCCGGGCTATTTACGGTTGTACGGCAACGACTCGCTCAACTCGACCTTCACCCAGTCGACCGTGGCGCGCCGCTGGCAGCACTTCACCTTCCGGGCCGAGACGCGGATGCAGTTCTCGCCGGTCCACTTCCAGCAGAGCGCGGGGCTGACCTGCTACTACAACAGCAAAAACTGGAGCTACTGCTTTGTGGACTACGAGGAAGGGCAGGGGAGAACGATCAAGGTGATCCAGCTTGACCACAACGTGCCGTCGTGGCCACTGCACGAGCAGCCGATTCCGGTGCCTGAACAGGCGGAGAGCGTCTGGCTGCGGGTCGACGTGGATACGCTGGTCTACCGCTACAGCTACTCGTTCGACGGCGAGACGTGGCACATCGTACCTGTCACGTATGAGGCGTGGAAGCTGTCGGACGACTACATCGGCGGGCGCGGTTTCTTCACCGGCGCGTTTGTGGGTCTGCACTGCGAGGACATCAGCGGTGACGGCTGCCACGCGGATTTCGACTACTTCACCTACGAGCCGGTATAACGGCTCAGGCCGGGTAGCCCAGTGCGCGTGAGAGCTGGAGCCCGGCCTGCTGAAGCTGCTCGCGGAAATTAGCCAGTTCAGCATCGTCCACGCGCGAGGTCAGCGTCGAGAGGCTCAGGGCGGCGATGACGCGGGATTCGTGGTTCCACACCGGCACCGCCACGCAGCGTACGCCCTGCTCGTTCTCTTCGCAATCCAGGGCGTAGCCTTGCTCGCGCGTTTTTATCAGAGCATCCAGCAATGCCTCGCGGGAACCGAGGGTGGAAGGCGTAAAGGTGGTGTACTGATAGCCCTCCAGCAGGGCGTTCAGTTCGGCCTCGCCCAGCCAGGCAATCAACACCTTGCCGATGGCGGTGGCGTGAACCGGCAGGCGGCGGCCAATGCGCGAATAGGCGATGGCGGCCAGCTTGCCTTCAATCTTCTCGATATAGACCCCTTCACGCCCGTCCAGGATCCCCAGATGGGTGGTCTGCCCGGTCCGCTGTGACAGCTCCGTCAGCCAGCCTTTCGCCTTCTGCCGAATATCCATCGAGCCCACGACAAAATGACCGCGCTCGACCAGCTTCATGCCGAGGCGATACTTACCGTTCTCCGGATTCTGATCGATATAGCCGTGAAGCTGGAGGGTTTTCAGCAGCGAGTGGAGGGTACTCTTGCTCAGCCCCATCAGTTTGCTGATGTCGGTGATCTTAAGCTCGGTGGCCTGCTCGTTGAACAGGTCGAGGATCTGCAACGCACGTTCAACAGACTGAATAATCGGCATAATGCTGGCATGTCCACGCTGGAATGAAGGCGAAAACGTACCTTTTTCGGGGTGAAAAATCAATGAAATGGAGCCGGTTTGCCCGGCGGTGCTGCGCTTGCACGGGCCTACGGGTTGTGTAGGCCGGGTAAGCGCAGCGCCACCCGGCAAGAAGAGTGCTCCGAACCAATAAAGTGGGAGAAACGATCACTCCCCAAGCGTCGCCACCATCACCGCCTTAATGGTATGCATCCGGTTTTCCGCCTGGTCGAACACGATGCTCGCCGCCGACTCAAACACCTCGTCCGTCACCTCCATCCCGCCGTGCAGATCGAACTCCTTCGCCATCTGCTTGCCGAGCGTGGTCTGGTCGTCATGGAACGCCGGCAGACAGTGCAGGAACTTCACGTCCGGGTTGCCGGTCAGGGCCATCATCTGTGCGTTTACCTGATACCCGCGCAGCAGCGCAATCCGCTCCGCCCACTTCTCTTTGGCTTCGCCCATCGACACCCAGACGTCGGTATAGATAAAGTCCGCGCCCTTCACGCCCGCCGCCACGTCTTCCGTCAGGGTGATCTTCCCGCCGTACTTCTGGGCCAGTGCACTGCACTCCGCCACCAGGCTCTCTTCCGGCCAGCAGGCTTTCGGAGCCACCAGACGCAGATCCAGCCCGGTCAGCGCCGCCGCTTCCAGCATCGAGTTGCCCATGTTGTTGCGCGCATCGCCCGCGTAGACCAGCGTCATCTCGTTAAACGCCTTGCCCGGCAGGTGCTCCTGCATGGTCAGCAGGTCCGCCAGCAGCTGGGTCGGGTGGAACTCGTTGGTCAGCCCGTTCCACACCGGCACGCCCGCATACTCCGCCAGCGTCTCGACCACTTCCTGACCGTGGCCGCGATACTGAATGCCGTCATACATCCGCCCGAGAACCCGCGCGGTGTCCTTAATTGACTCTTTATGCCCAATCTGGCTGCCGCTCGGCCCTAAATAGGTGACGCGCGCGCCCTGGTCAAATGCGGCAACTTCGAAAGAGCAACGTGTACGGGTCGAGTCTTTTTCGAAGATGAGCGCGATGTTTTTACCGGTAAGCTTCTGTACTTCCTTACCCTTTTTTTTATCGGCTTTGAGCTGTGCGGCAAGAGTCAGCAGAGAAGTGAACTGTGCAGGGGTAAAGTCGAGCAATTTCAGAAAGTGTTTTTTGTACAAATCGGACATTTTATCCTCGCATGGCGAACGCCACTTATTGAATTAAAATTCACTTTATATGTGTAATTATTCATTTGCAACCCCGTTTCACAATTCTTTCTTACAAAGGTGGAGGCAAACCCGTCCGTGTGTGAAAATAGAAGTATCTGCCGCACTTTAAAGAGGATTGAGCCATGGCAAACCCGGAACACCTGGAAGAACAACGCGAAGAGACGCGTCTGATTATTGAAGAACTGCTGGAAGACGGTAGCGATCCGGACGCGCTGTACACCATCGAGCACCATTTCTCTGCGGATGATTTCGACGCGCTGGAAAAAATGGCCGTGGAAGCCTTCAAGCTGGGTTACGAAGTGACCGAGCCGGAAGAGCTGGAAGTGGAAGAGGGCGACACCGTCATCTGCTGCGACATCCTGAGCGAAGGCGCGCTGAAGGCGGAGCTGATTGACGCGCAGGTAGAACAGCTGATGAACCTGGCCGAGAAGTTTGACGTGGAATACGATGGCTGGGGCACCTACTTCGAAGATCCGAACGGTGAAGACGGCGAAGAAGGCGACGACGAAGATTACGTCGACGAAGACGACGACGGCGTGCGTCACTAAGCGTTTCAGGCGGTGGCCCGCGCCACCGCTTTTTCAAGGCAGAACCATGGATTACCCGCAGATACTCGCCCCCGTACTTAACTTCCTCCAGTGCCCGACCCCGCAAGCATGGATTGATAAAGCCCGCGACCCGGCGAACCTGCCGCTGCTGCTCACCGACCACATGGTGTGCGAGCTTAAGGCCGCCCAGACCGCGCTGTTGCTGGTGCGTAAATACGTCGCCGACGAAAGCGGTGCCGACGTGCTGCTCGAGTGGCTCAAACCCTACGAACAGTTCACCTTCCGCGACGGCCCGGAGCCGGACTTCATCGCCCTGCACAGGCAGATTGGCAAAAGCGTGATGCCCAAAACCGACGACCCGTGGGGCCAGGCGCTCATCGACAGCATGGTGCTGCTGATTAAAGAGGAGCTGCACCACTTCTGGCAGGTGCGCGAGGCGATGCTGGCCCGCGACATTCCGTACGTCAAAATCACCGCCAGCCGCTACGCCAGAGGGATGCTGAAGGAAGTGCGCACCCACGAACCGCTGACGCTGATAGACAAGCTCATCTGTGGCGCCTACATCGAAGCCCGCTCCTGCGAACGCTTCGCCGCGCTGGCCCCGTTCCTCGACGATGACTTACAGAAGTTCTATCTCTCGCTACTGCGCTCGGAAGCGCGCCACTATCAGGACTACCTGACGCTGGCTCAGCAGGTGAGCGACGACGATATCTCACCGCGCATACAGCTTTTTGGCGAAATTGAAGCCACACTTATCTCGACACCGGACCACGAGTTTCGCTTCCACAGCGGCGTGCCGGTGTAAACCGGCATAACGCAAGGATAAGGATGCGAGATGAAAAAAACGTGGATCAGTACGGTCATTGTTATTGTCGCGGCTGCCGCCGTGGCGTTCTGGGTGTTCTTTGACAGGCAACGCGCCCCGGAACAGCAGATGGATACCGCCCTTAACGCGATGCCCGCCTGGCAGGTGATTAAGGAGCAGGAGCCTGCGCTGCATCAGCGCATTCTCGACCAGATGGCCGCCCTGCAAAAAGCGGGCGAGCCGGAGCAGCAGATTATCGACACCATCCAGCCGCAGATCCTGCATTTGCAGATGACGCGCCTGCAAAACGCCCCGGACGCCAACGTGGTGAACTACATGACCATCAACATGGAGCAGACCGCCGCCATCCAGAAGGTGAGCGATGACGCCTGTTTCCGCTTCCTCTACCCGATGGTGAAGGGCGGTGTGAACCCGATGCGCATGCTGGATAAAGACCTGATGGCGCGGCGCATGCAGGCCGACGCCGACATGATGCGCGCGGCCTACGGCAAAAATCGCCACACCGTGACGCAGGCCGAACGCGAGGCGGCTGTCGAGGATGTCCGGCCGATTATGAAGCAACTTGCCGATAAGTACGGCGAGGATATCCAGCTGTTGCAGATGCCGGAGAAGGCGGCGGGCAAAGAGAAGCTCTCCTGCGATATGGTGCAGGCGATGTGGGCGAAGGTGCTGGCGCTGCCGGAGCAGAAGGCGGCAGGGGTGATTCGACTGGCGGTGTCTGAGCTGGAGTGACGGTAGCGCTGGTTTTTTGGGCACTTAGCGCAGGTTTAGCGCGTCGTCGCTTGCATGGCGGCGCGCGACAGGTATAATCCACAACGTTTCCGCATCCCCTTCAGTGCCGAAGTGGCGAAATCGGTAGACGCAGTTGATTCAAAATCAACCGTAGAAATACGTGCCGGTTCGAGTCCGGCCTTCGGCACCATTAGTACTTCCAAGACCATCCGAGAAAGTCCAATTATTCCTTAAAAATCAATGCTTGCAGCGATTTTTACGTCCTGAGTCGTCCGAGGTTGTCCGTTGAAATCCGGATGTCATTGGGGGCATAATTGGGGGCATCTTAACTTCGATTAGAAATGTGCCCCCAAAATGAAGCTCAACGCCAGACAGGTCGAGACCGCAAAGCCAAAAGACAAAACTTACAAAATGGCCGATGGCGGCGGTTTGTATCTCGAGGTTTCGGCCAAGGGTTCTAAATACTGGCGCATGAAATACCGACGCCCCTCTGACAAAAAAGAGGATCGCCTCGCTTTTGGCGTTTGGCCGACTGTGACGCTTGCTCAGGCAAGAGCGAAGCGCGACGAAGCTAAAAAGCTGTTAGTGCAGGGTATTGATCCAAAAGCCGAACAGAAAGAAGCTCAGGCCGAGAATTCGGGGGCATATACTTTCGAAACCATTGCTCGTGAATGGCATGCCAGTAACAAGCGCTGGAGTGAAGACCATCGATCGCGCGTTCTTCGCTATCTTGAGCTTTATATCTTCCCTCATATCGGTTCGTCCGACATTCGCCAGCTCAAAACTAGCCATCTGTTAGCCCCGATTAAAAAAGTTGATGCCAGTGGTAAGCATGATGTTGCGCAGCGTCTTCAGCAGCGTGTCACGGCTATTATGCGTTATGCTGTACAGAACGATTACATTGACTCTAATCCAGCCAGTGACATGGCCGGTGCGCTATCAACAACCAAAGCGCGACATTACCCCGCCTTACCCTCCAGCCGGTTCCCTGAGTTTCTTGCACGTCTTGCTGCATATCGTGGCCGCGTAATGACACGGATCGCGGTCGAGCTTTCCTTACTCACTTTTGTGCGTTCCAGTGAGTTACGTTTCGCGCGCTGGGATGAGTTCGACTTCGATAAATCTCTTTGGCGCGTGCCTGCTAAACGAGAAGAAATTAAAGGCGTGCGTTACTCATACCGGGGTATGAAGATGAAAGAGGAACATATCGTTCCTCTCAGTCGACAGGCGATGATTTTGTTAGAGCAGCTTAAGCAGATTAGTGGTGATAAAGAGCTGCTTTTTCCGGGTGATCATGATGCAACTAAAGTTATGAGTGAGAACACAGTAAACAGTGCATTGCGCTCGATGGGATATGACACGAAAACTGAGGTCTGCGGGCATGGGTTTAGGACGATGGCACGTGGTGCGCTCGGTGAGTCAGGGTTATGGAGACTTTGTTGAATAAATCGAACTTTTGCTGAGTTGAAGGATCAGATCACGCATCTTC
>NZ_JBMKHS010000011.1:0-135990 GCF_049238105.1 Enterobacter cloacae complex sp. IR5418
AAACACAACCCGCTACGGGGGAGACTTACCCGAAATCTGATTTATTCAACAAAGCCACGGTGGTCTGCCCCTGCGCGGAGGCGGTTTCAGTATTTACAGACATCAGCATATTCCCGGTTAATCCATTAAATAACGCACGCCGCTTATTTCGGGGCCAGTGCACTCATTTCGTCGCGTAATTCCTGAGACAGCGCCGGATCTTTAAGAATTTTCTCGAGTTCTTTTCTGAAAGTAGCGTTATCAAGAAGATTGGATTTGAGATCGCGTAATAAATTACGCATGGCCAGCATGGCGCGGAGTTGAGGGATCTGGCGGGCAACCTGTTCAGGTTCGAAATCCTTAATATCGGAGAAATTCAGTTTTATACTCTCCTCCGAACCATCCCCGGCCATTGTGTTTGGAACCGTCAGATTAACTTCCGGGTTAAATTCCGAAAGTACGCTGTTGAAGTTGTTTTTATTGACGTTGATTTTCTCCCTTTCGGATAATGGGCGATTCTCTTTTCCATTACTGAAATCACCGACGGTGAGGAGTTTAAGCGGCAGTTCGATTTTCTTCTGCGCGCCACCTGTATGCAGAGCCAGCTTTAAGTTTATGCGTGCCTTGGGCACCTCATTCTGGAATGAATCGGCCATAGCAATCCCTTTCTTTAAAAGAAATAAATGTTAAGTGAGTGACGTTTCTTTACAAAACCATATTAGAGCAAAAGCCCATTCAAAATCAACTCCTCAGATCAAAGATCCAAGATTGGACTTTTCTTAAGAATATTCCACTAAATTGATACATTCATAAATGCCAGGCATGTCTGACAGGCAGTAA
Organism: Enterobacter cloacae complex sp. IR5418; assembly: GCF_049238105.1. NCBI lineage: Bacteria > Pseudomonadati > Pseudomonadota > Gammaproteobacteria > Enterobacterales > Enterobacteriaceae > Enterobacter > Enterobacter cloacae complex sp. IR5418. The sequence goes on from NZ_JBMKHS010000011.1 coordinate 820, forward strand.
ATATTAACTATTTATTTACAATAATGTGGCAGGAATGACTGCTTTTATCGGCAATATTGAATTTATCGTGCCATGAAGTTGAAGGATTGATTTATATCAATGCACTTTTTAACACGTTCCGTAACAGCGCAGAGAAATAACGCCTTAATTCAATAAATAGTCTGAATATGAAAAAATCCTGTTTCGGACAAATTTAATCTTAAAATAGCAATAATAATGCTGCTACAGGAATGGCGAAGAGATGACTGCGCGCTTTTCGATAAACTGGAAGAAGAATGGCACTGAAAATATTCATCAACACAATGAATAATGGGCTGATACGAAGGGATGGGTGGTAATAACCACGCAGTAAAACCATGAACTCTGGGGTTCGGGCGCTTATGCGGTTAACAGATAGAGATCTTAACCACGTAGCGCCCTGGCCTGTTTTAGTGCTTTTCAATATACATTGTACGACTGTACGCAACATCCTCTGGGTTATTTATCGGATAACCTTTTACCCATGGCTTGATGAGACGGCCATTGGTGTACTGATAAATTGGAGCAATGGGCGCTTTTTCAGCGAGGATCTTCTCGGCCATGTTGTAGTCTGCATTACGCGCTTTTTCAGTGGTTTCGAGCGTCGCCTGGTGAATAATCTTATCGTAAGCAGGATCGTTGAATCGTGAGATATTCCCGCTGTGGGAGGAGGTCAGCAACGACAGGAATGTCGACGGCTCATTGTAGTCCCCTACCCACGACGCACGGATGACGTCAAAATTGCCGGTATTGCGGCTGTCGATGTAGGTTTTCCACTCCTGATTCTGCAACTTAACGTCAACCCCCAGATTTTTCTTCCACATAGAGGCGACGGCAATCGCAATCTTCTGATGGTTTTCAGATGTGTTGTACAGCAGCGTTAATTTAAGCGGACGCTGAGGGCCATAGCCTGCTGCCTGGAGCAACGTTTTCGCCTGTGCATTGAGTTCCTGCTGCGACATCTGCTCAAATGGCGAGGTTTCCGGCGTAAAACCGGCAGTAACATCAGGGGTAAAATGCCAGGCCGGTTTCTCACCGGTTCCCAGGACTTTTTCGGCCATAATGCGCCGATCGATCGTCATGCTCAGCGCCAGACGTACGCGGGCATCAGCGGTTGGGCCTTTTTGCGTGTTAAACGCATAGTAATAAGTCCCAAGCTGTGGCGGTGTATACACCTGTCCCGGAATATCTTTAAGCAGCTTCTGGTACATGTTTTTCGGAAATGATTCTGTAATATCTATATCGCCCGCCAGATAGCGTTTGGTCGCTGAAGACTCCTGGTTGATCGGCACAAAGGTGACTTTTTTCAGCACCGTGTTGGCGTTATCCCAGTAATGTGAATTTGGCTCAACCACCAGTTTTTCATTCACGACGCGATCTTTCAGCACATACGCACCGTTGCCAATGAGCGCGCCTGGGCGCGTCCATTCCTTACCGCTTTCCACGTTGGCCTTTTGAACAGGATAAAACGCGAAGTTAGCCGTCAGATTGCTGAACCAGGGTAGCGGTTTGTCCAGCTGCACGCGCAGCGTTTTAGTATCAACCGCCGTCACGCCGAGGGTATCCGGAGCAGCTTTGCCATCGATAATGGCCTGGGCATTGTTAATGCCCGCCAGCGCCGCAAACCAGGCGAAAGGTGAGGTTGTTTTGGGATCAACCAGACGACGCCAGCTGTAGACAAAATCTTGTGCCGTCACCGGAGTACCGTCAGACCATTTCGCGTTATCCCGCAACGTGAACGTCCAGACACGGTTATCATTACTCTGCCAGCGCGTCGCCACGCCGGGCACTAACTCCCCTTTTTCGTTCTGATTTACCAGCCCTTCATAGAGGTCTCGGATCACCTGAATCTCGGGCAATCCCACCGCTTTTGCCGGATCGAGCGAAGCGGGTTCATCTTTGATGTGTCGAACCAGCTCCTGCTTTTGCGCCAGAACCGTTCCCCCGGGAACCACCGCAGCATATGAAAGTGAAGAAACTCCGCACAGCCACAGCGCAGTACAAAGAAGCGAAACAGGATGCTTCATACGATCCCCTTAATGATGTCAGGTAACAGGCAGATGCGTAATTATTTGTTTCGAAACGGAGAAATGCAAATGCTTCCTCCGGAAAGTTGATGCCAGGCAATTTTCACCACATACGGAAACTATTTGATTAACCGCGGGTTTTGCACAACACTGCCAGAAGTGACTTTATTATCAGGGTTTAATATGGCAACTACCCGACCAAGAACGGAACGCGGTGCCTTCCCGCCCGGAACTGAACATTATGGCCGCTCGTTTTTAGGCGCGCCACTGATCTGGTTTCCGGCACCCGAGGCCGATCGTAATAGCGGCTTAATTATTGCGGGCACCCATGGCGACGAAAACTCATCTGTCGTGACGCTTTCGTGCGCGCTACGTACGCTGTCTCCCGATTTACGACGTCATCATGTGATTTTGACCGTCAACCCGGACGGTTGTCAGCTTGGGTTACGGGCGAATGCACGAGGCGTTGACCTTAACAGGAACTTCCCGGCGGCAAACTGGCGCGCCGGTGAAACGGTGTATCGCTGGAACAGTTCGGCGCAGGAGCGAGATGTGGTTTTGCTCACGGGAGATAAACCTGGGTCCGAACCGGAAACTCAGGCGTTGTGCCAGCTTATTCATAAGATCCACCCGGCCTGGGTTGTCTCTTTCCACGATCCCCTCGCCTGTATTGAAGATCCTCGCCATACGGCACTCGGGCAGTGGCTGGCGGATGCGTTTGCGCTTCCTCTGGTGACCAGCGTTGGCTATGAAACACCCGGGTCGTTTGGCAGCTGGTGCGCGGACCTCGGCCTTCACTGTATCACCGCTGAGTTTCCGCCCATCTCGTCAGATGAAGCGAGCGAAAAATACCTGCGGGCGATGACAGATCTCCTGCGCTGGCAGCCTCAAAGATGAAGTACGCCGGAAGTAAAATTCAGAGCAGGTGAAACATCAACCGCCAGCCAGGTTGGGCCATCCAAATCGGCAAAACGCACGCTGTTTACCAGCGGGAGTGCAGCGCCAATCGCTCTGGAAGTGCACAACATGCAGCCCAGCATCAGAGTGAACCCTTGCGCCTGCGCATCTTTTGCCAGAGCAAGGGCCTCGGTTAATCCGCCTGTTTTATCCAGCTTAATATTCACCATTTCGTAGCGCCCCTTGAGGGAAGTCAGGCTCTCACGGGTATGACAGCTTTCATCTGCACAGACTGGAAGCGGATGAATAAAATTCGCCAGCGCATCATCGTCTTCTGCCGGGAGGGGTTGTTCCAGCATGGCAACGTTCAGATCGGCAAGAAGCTGACAACGGGCTGCCAGCCCTTCGCTGTGCCAGGATTCGTTCGCGTCGACGATCAGGGTGGCATCAGGCACCGCCGCACGAATGGCGACCATGCGTTCGCTAATCAGACGATCGTCGAGCTTCACCTTTAATAAGGTTGCACCGGTGGCATATAACGCCTGGGCGCTGGCCGCCATTTGCTCAGGTTCACCGATGACCACCGTTTGCGCGGTGACGATCGATTGCGGCAGAGTCATGTTCAGCAGCGAAGGAAGCGGTTTGTGTTGTTTCGCCGCTTCCAGACTCCACAGCGCGCAGTCAATCGCGTTGCGCGCGGCGCCAGCCGGTAACCGCTGCTGAAGAGCCTCACGCGTCAGGCCCGCCTGCAATTCGGGCACTACCGTCATAATTTGCGCCATGACTGACGCCAGACTTTCTCCATAGCGAGGATAAGGGGTACATTCCCCGACACCTTTCACGCCATCCTCTTCACATTCAACCACGACCACGCAGGCCTCACTGCGGCTGCCGCGCGAAATCACAAACGGGGTGTGCAATGGCCAGGCTTCTTCATAAACCTTAACGCTTCTCATCACTGACTCCTTGCAGGCCGGTAGGCATAAAATTGGTTTGCCGTGCTAACTGCGGATGACATACACTAGCCACGACGTTAACTATTTGTAAACAGGAAGATATCTATGTCACAACTCGTTCATTTCCAGGGCAACCCGGTTGCTGTTGCAGGTTCCATCCCACAGTCTGGCAGCAAAGCACAGCCTTTTACTCTGGTGGCTAACGATCTGTCTGACGTCACGCTGAGCCAGTTTGCGGGCAAACGTAAAGTCCTGAACATTTTCCCAAGCATCGATACTGGCGTTTGCGCTGCATCAGTGCGTAAATTCAACCAACTGGCGACCGAAATGGACAACACCGTGGTGCTGTGCATTTCTGCTGACCTGCCGTTTGCCCAGTCCCGCTTCTGCGGCGCTGAAGGCCTGAGCAACGTCATCACCCTTTCCACTCTGCGCAGCCCGGATTTCCTGGAAAATTACGGTGTTGCCATTTCCGAAGGCGCGCTGAAAGGTCTGGCGGCGCGTGCAGTGCTGGTGATCGACGAAAACGACAACGTTGTTTTCAGTGAACTGGTGAACGAAATCACCACCGAACCGGATTACACCGCTGCACTTGAGACGCTTAAAGCCTAAACGTAAAAAAGCCTCTGCAAAGAGGCTTTTTTGTTTATTCGTCACCCTTCTTCTGATTTAACCCATACTCGCGCAGTTTATTTGCAATCGCGGTATGTGACACCCCAAGACGTTTAGCCAGCTTGCGCGTGCTCGGATAGCTACGGTAAAGCTGCGTTAACACCGAACGTTCGAAACGGCTGGTGATGTCATCCAGCGAGCCTTCCATTGCCTCTTCGCCTACCGATACCGTCCCGGCATCGTAATCCGGCAACAGAATATCCTGAGGGCGCAGTTCATACCCTTCAAGCTGAGTTAATGCGCGATAGACCGCATTTTTTAGCTGACGAATATTGCCCGGCCAGCCGTAACGCGTCAGCACGGTGCCAAGGTCGGCAGAGAGCTTCGGACGCGGCACGCCCTGCTCGTCGGCAAAACGGGCCACGAACAGTTCCGTCAACGGCATGATGTCCTGCGGACAGTCGCGTAGCGGCGGGATATTGAGCGTCAGAACGTTGAGACGATAGTAGAGATCTTCGCGGAATACCCCTTTCTGCACCAGCTCCACCAGGATTTTCTGGGTGGCGCAGATGACGCGCACGTCGACGTGTACTTCATGATCTTCCCCCACGCGGCGGAACGTGCCGTCATTGAGAAAACGCAGCAGTTTCGCCTGCATGCGTGGCGACATTTCGCCAATCTCGTCCAGCAGCACCGAACCGCCGTTTGCCTGTTCGAAGAAGCCTTTTTTGCCTTCCGGCGCATGCCCGAACAGCTCGCTTTCCACCGCATCTTCCGGAATTGACGCGCAGTTCAGCGCCAGATACGGTTTTGCCGCACGCGGGCTGGCCATGTGCACAGCATGCGCCAGCAGATCTTTCCCCGTACCGGTATCTCCTGTAATCAGCAGCGGCGCCGTGAGATTAGCCAGCTTGCGCGCCTGGTCAATCACATGACGCATCTTCGGGCTCACCGCAATAATCTGGCTGAATGCGCCGACGTCCTGGCTGGAAAGATTCTGCAACTGGCGGCCCATACGCACCGTGGAGCGCAGCATGATCACTGCGCCGGTCAGCACCCGCGCGGCATTTTCCCCTTTCAGATACACCGGCGTGATCTCCATCAGGAAATTCTGTCCGTTGATGACGATATGCTCGCTATGGGTATTTTGCGGGTTACTGTCCAGCCAGCGCTGGAAATTAAACCCGGCGATCAGTTGCGTGGCATGGTGACCGATAAGTTTTTCCTGGCTCTGCGCAAACAACTGGCAGCTGGCCTGATTAACGCGCTCGACTTTATTTTTCAGATCGAGGGAAAGAAACGGCTCCGGCATTGCTTCCAGCAGCGCGCTCAGCGCAAGATGTTCCCGCTCGGACGGCATCCAGGGGATGGTGCGTACATCCGTAACGCCAGCGATACGGCGGATTTCCGCCATCAGGCTACTGAATGTGTTAAATTCAATTTCGGCAAAATTGAGGTAAATTCGCCCGACAGGGTCGATCTCAATGCCACGTAAATCAATGCTACGTAAAACAAGAAGATCGAGTAACTCGCGGGTCAGACCGAGACGGTCCTCACAAAAGACTTCCAGACGCATGGGAAATTCACCGTTTAAGCCAATAACAGTAAAATGATATGTCAGATCACGGTGTTCGGGAAGGTGGCTGTCAACAAATATTGACAGCCAGCACGAATAGTGAACAAAATCTCACTGAGCAGGTTTTTTGTTGAGCGTCTCTTTAAGCTGGCCAATCAGCTCGCGACGGAAATCCCCCAACCGTGGCTTATCGCCATCGATCCAGGGTAATGGACGACAGACCTCCATCGCTTTGATACCTAAGCGCGCCGTCAGCAGACCGGCACCAATCCCCTGTGCCGCCCGGGCAGAGAGACGCGCCGCGAGATCCTGCGACATCCAGTCCATCCCCACCTCGCGCACCAGCTCGCTTGCCCCGGCGAAGGCGATATTCAGCAACACCAGTTTGAACAGGCGCAGACGGCTGTAATAGCCAAGCTCAATGCCATACAGCCTGGCGATGCGGTTGATCAGGCGCAGGTTGCGCCAGGCGATAAAGGCCATGTCCACCATCGCCAGTGGACTGACGGCGATCATCAGCGTGGATTCCGCCGCCGAATGGCTGATCTCACGGCGAGCCTGCGAGTCCAGTACCGGCTGAACCATATGGGAATAGAGCGTGACCACTTCCCGGTCATTCTGAGTTTCGTGGATCGCCGCATACCAGCGCTGAAGCGCCGGGTGAGAGTGATCTATCCCGGCCTGAGCCGCAAGCTTTTCGCAAAAAGCACGCCCTTTACCTGTGCCGTGACTGTGCAGAAGATCCCGCGCTTCATCACGTTCGTGGGCGCGCTGACGCAGACGCCAGAGGCGACGCCACTCGGTGACGACTGAGCCGACGCCCGCACCAACAATCAACGCCCCGGCGGCGCATCCCCCCAGCGCCACCCAGTCCTGCGTTTGCCAGGCATTGACGCCCCACTGCACGCCCTGCCCGATGACGCTCACACCAAAAAGAGCTAACCCGGCGGTCACCATCTTGCGCCACAGGCTGCGTTTCGGGCGCAGTGCCGCATCAACAACCGCTTCCGCCTGCCCCTCTTCTACCAGCGGCTCCTCTGCCAGCACGGGGGCAAAGTTGTCGGCCTGCGGGCCGCTGAAGGTTTGCGCCGTTTTAAACGCCTCATGCGGGGACTGCTCAAGCTGGCCGGTAAAATCAATGCGTGGTTTTAACGGTTCCGTCATCGCAATTTATCTCCAATTAAAAACTCCAGCGCGGCATCCAGACGGATATGCGGCAATGGCTGATCAACGTTCATGCTCTGCGGACGGAAGGCTTCGAACTGAAAACCCTGGCTTTGCCAGAAAGCCTGGTCCGGCAGGCGCGCAGGAACTTCCCCCGGATAGACCGTGAGCGGCTCACCGTCGCTGAGACGGTTACCCCGTAGGGCCGGAATTTTCTCGCCATTCACGTCAATCAACCCACTCTGCGTTGCCTGTACGGACGCCAGACCCAGACAATCCATGCTGATGCCTTCGAAAGCCGCATTTTGCCAGGCATCCTGCACCAGCTGTTGCAGCAGGGATACCATATTGGCATGCTGATCGACCGTAACATGGTCAGCTTTTGTGGCGGCAAACAGCAGCTTGTCGATGACCGGAGAGAACAAACGACGAAACAGCGTACGCTGGCCGTAATGAAAACTCTGCATCAGCTGCGTCAGCGCCAGTCGCATATCATTGAACGCCTGCGGCCCGCTGTTGAGCGGTTGCAGGCAGTCCACCAGCACGATCTGGCGGTCAAAGCGTAAAAAGTGATTTTTATAAAAGCCCTTAACCACCTTCTCACAATAGTAATTGTATCGCTCGCGGAGCATACCGGCGTTGGTCGTCTTGTCCGCCTGCGCCAGTTTCGATTCGCCGATGCTGTCCACGTCCGGCCACGGGAAAAACTGTAGCGCGGGAGCACCGGCTAAGTCACCCGGCAGAACAAAGCGGCCCGGCTGAATAAAATGCAACCCTTCCTGTTTGCACTGGTGCAGGTAATCCGTCCAGGCTTCGGCTATGACGGCCAGACGGTTTTCATCCGCCGGTGCCAGCGGATCCAGCCCCACGCAAAGCTGGCGCCATTTGGTCGACCACTCAGCCCGCTGCCCCTGCAACAGACCGGTCATCTGTCGGGACCAGCTCAGGTAATCCTGCGCCAGCATCGGTAAGTCGAGCAGCCATTCTCCCGGATAATCCACAATTTCGAGATACAACGTGGAGGTTTCTTTGAAGTGGCGCATCAGGGATTCATTCGAGCGGAAACGAAGCGCAAGGCGAATTTCGCTCACGCCACGCGTCGGGGTGGGCCAGGCAGGAGGCTCCCCGTATAACTGCGCCAGACCTTCATCATAGGTGAAACGGGGGATGCCAAAATCACGTTGCGGTACGCGTTTCACGCCCAACAACCGCTCCTCGCGCACCGCGCTAAGCAGCGGCAGCCGCGCCCCTGCGTGAAGGTTCAACAGCTGATTGACCATCGCCGTAATGAATGCCGTCTTACCGCTGCGGCTCAGTCCCGTCACGGCAAGACGCAGATGGCGATCAACGCCACGGTTCACCAGAGAATTGAATTCGTTTTTAAGTCGCTTCATCGCCGTCCTTCATTGCCTGGAACCCTGAAAAAAGTCACTTCAGAATACAGTAAATTGGGGCAGATCGTTGATTATCAATTCTTAATTATTGCTATTGCCGTTTTCTCTCCAGTAAGATGGGCGCAATTGCTGTCCGTCCGGAGTGAGTAAGGTGTATGTCACCCACCATCTATGATATTGCACGCGTTGCTGGCGTTTCGAAATCAACCGTGTCGCGCGTTCTGAATAAACAAACGAATATTTCTCCTGAAGCGCGCGAAAAAGTGTTGAAGGCGATAGATGAATTAAATTATCAACCTAATAAGCTTGCCCGCGCACTCACCTCTTCTGGCTTCGACGCCATTATGGTTATTTCGACCCGTTCAACCAAAACCACCGCGGGAAATCCGTTTTTCTCTGATGTATTGCATGCCATAACGGCAAAAGCAGAAGAGGAAGGGTTTGATGTTATTTTGCAAACGAGCAAAAGCAGTGAAGATGATCTGCAAAAATGCGTAGGTAAAATAAAGCAGAAGATGATCAAGGGGATCATCATGCTAAGCTCGCCAGCGAACGAGTCTTTTTTCGCGACGCTGGACGGATACGGTGTCCCCGTAGTCGTTATTGGTAAAGTGGAAGGCATTTACCAGAATATCTATTCTGTCGACACGGATAATTTCCACGACAGCGCCATATTAACAGACTCTTTTATCAAACATGGCCGCACTAAAATTGCCTGCCTGCATGCCCCGCTCGATTATCACGTTTCTATCGATCGCCTTGCGGGTTATAAATCGAGCCTTGAGAAGCAGGGTATTGCGATTAACCCGGACTGGGTGATCGATGGCGGATATACCCATGAAAGCGCGCTTCAGGCGGCCTGCCAGCTACTCTCTTCAGACAACCCACCCGATGCGGTTTTTGCGACTGACAGTATGAAATTGCTGAGTCTTTATCGTGCCGCGGATGAGTTAAATCTGACGATACCGGAACAGGTCGCAATGGCAGGATACAGCGATCCGATGCTCTCTCTGATTTTAACCCCTGCGCCAGGCGGCTTTGATATCCCCACGAGAAAGCTGGGCGAAGAGAGCTGCAATTTGTTGTTCAAGTGCATTGCGGGTAAATCTGCGCCGCATAAGGTATTGGTTGAAACGCATTTTTCCGATGCGACTTCGTTACGCTAAAAACCAGGGACTTACGCCCCTGGCAACAGGTTATCAGAACGCGTAATTCACGCCGACGCCTGCATAGTGGAAGCGATCGCTATCACCTTCGTCATGGTTTTCCCATTCATAGGCATATTCCAGGGTCATGGATAAACCATTGTTAAAGTCATAGGCGTACAGCATACCCAGACGGTTGAAATCATGTCCTTCGCGCTCAGGATCGTCCTGCCAGTCCCAGTTAGACCAGCGATCGAGTCCCAGACGGGTATAAGGCGTTAACGTAGTCTGCCCCAACGAAATCGGCAGATAGGCGCGAATTTCCTGAGTGGCGAATTCACCGTTATTACGTGAGCCGTCCATATTGAAACCGCGCTCTAAATAGTAATTAACTTTTGCCGAGACGGTTTCGTTAATTGTCCAGGTAAAGCCGGTTTCGGTCTCGACGCGGCTGTCAGAATAGCCGGTTTTTTCCAGATCGTTGGCAAACTGATACATGGCAAACCAGCCGCCAAAACGCCAGTCATCGGTTAATTTAATATCCCAGTCAGGCTGAACTTTGTAGCGCTGCATATTGGCACTGCCGTCTTTAGCACCGTGCTCATCCTTAAAGTGATAGCCATAATTACGGAAGCCACCGGTCAGGCCGAACGTAAAATCATCGGTGCCGATAAAGCGATAGCGTAATTCAAATTCCGGACGATCAAAATAGGTGCCGCGCGTCATGCTACTGTAATCGACCGGCCCCTCCTGATACATAGCCAGAGAAAGGGTCCAGGCATCCCATGTGGCATTAAACCACACGGAAGGTTCATATAATCCATCTTTATCGTCGGCCTGACCTTCGACGTTTTCAATTTCATACATGGCACCAATATTAAATTCCCAGTGTTTGGCTGATTCAGTTGCTTGCGCGCAGCTCACTCCTGCGCACAGAACGAGCGCAGCACTTCTTAGTAGAGTACTCATTAAAATATTCCTTTATAATTAACACACAAAAAACCGGAAATTTTCATTTCCGGTGAACACCTTTCTTATCTAATAGCTGTTTCAGTATCAGCATCGAAGAAATGGCATTTATTCATATCGAACTGAATGCCGATATTATTTCCTGCAACGTAATCATCCGCCGCTCCCGCACGGACAACGAGTTCATGCCCACCCACGGTGGCATACAGCATAAATTCAGCGCCGGTCAGCTCGGCAACGCTGATTTTCGCCGTGATGTTTTCACCGTTGCGCTGCGGGGTGAGAATGTCTTCCGGACGGATCCCAAAGACGACCGCTTTACGCTGGTAACCTTGCGCGTTCAGTACGGCCAGCTTGTCCTCCGGGATCTCCAGACGCAGCGTTTCGGTCACAAAGTAGCGGTCGTCGATCGCGCCACGAATGAAGTTCATCGCAGGTGAGCCAATAAACCCTGCTACGAACATATTCGCTGGCTCGTTGTAGACCTGCTTCGGCGCGCCTACCTGCTGAATGATGCCGTCTTTTAAAATCACGATGCGGGTTGCCATCGTCATGGCTTCCGTCTGATCGTGCGTCACGTAAATCATGGTGGTATTAAGCTTCTGGTGCAGCTTGCTGATTTCAGCGCGCATCTGTACACGAAGCTTGGCATCGAGGTTAGACAGAGGTTCATCCATCAGGAAGACCCCCGCTTCGCGCACTATCGCCCTGCCTAACGCCACGCGCTGGCGCTGACCGCCGGACAACGCGCCAGGTTTACGCTGGAGATAGTCGCGTAAGCCCAGGATCTGTGCGGCCCAGTTAACGCGTTCTTCAATGACGGAGGGCGCGATTTTTTGCATTTTCAGGCCAAACGCCATGTTGTCGTAGACCGTCATATGCGGATAGAGCGCATAGTTCTGGAAGACCATCGCGATATCACGGGACTTGGCGGGAACATCATTCATGCAAACCCCGTCAATAATCAGTTCACCCGCGCTGATCTCCTCAAGGCCGGCAATCATTCGTAGCGTCGTGGATTTCCCACAGCCCGATGGACCGACGAAGACAATAAACTCTTTGTCTTCAATTTCGAGGTTGAAATCCTTAACCACGTGGACCTGGTTATCATAGATTTTCTGAATGTGTTTCAGAGACAGTTGAGCCATTATTAATTCCTTATCAAAACGCCCGGGATGCCCAGAACGCCGTCAGACGTTCCCAGGTCAGTTCCTGCGTTGAATGAAGTTGTAATCCCGCATGGTTCAGGCCAGGCCCAATCCCGACCGACAGCATTCCTGCGGCGTTGATCGCATCTACCCCTGCGGCGGCATCTTCGATTCCAATGGCCTCTTCAGGACGCACGTTCAGTCCTTTACAGGCCGCAAGGAAGATTTCCGGGTCCGGCTTTGAGCGGGAAATGCGCGAAGCATCGGCGCAAAAATCGAAAGCCTGGTGAATACCCAACGCGTGCAAAATCCCGGGGGCATTAAGCGATACGGATGCCAGTCCAATTTTGACCTTCGCGGCGCGAATATCCGCCAGCACGTCAAGAATTCCCGGCAGGAGCGAATCCTGCGTCAGTGACGCCAGCGACTGGACGTAGAGCGCGTTTTTTTTCGTCGCCAGCGCCAGACACTGCTCCTCGCTGAACATCCCCTCTTTCCCGCCGTGCTTCAGAATGCGCTGGAGGGAATCCATGCGGCTTATTCCCTTCAGCTGTTCGTTAAACACTTCGTCGAAGGTGATACCAATCTCCTCCGCCACCGCGCGCCAGGCCAGAAAATGAAGGTGCGCGGTATCGGTGATCACCCCGTCCAGATCGAATACAACAGCGTTAAGCGTCATGGCGCACCTCCCTGGTAGCGGTCCCATTAACAGGTGCAATAAAGTCCTTATACGCACAGACTTTACGCCCCGATACGTGCAGCGTTTTGCCCCACAGCGTCAACGTGACAGGTGCGGTGGTTTCAATGGTTAACTGGTCACTTTCACAGGTAATGTGCATTGTTGCGTTCCGCCACCGCAGCGGGAAGGCGAGTTTCTGCCAGTGAGCAGGCAGCTTTGGCGCAAGATGCAGTTCCCCTTCGCTAATGTGCAGGCCAGCAAATCCCTGAATGGCACCCAACCAGATCGCTCCGGTGGCGGCGGCATGTATACCGTCATCGCTGCTGTGCGGATCGTCCCCCAGGTCAATCGCGATACCGTCACGCCAGAAGGCATACGCCCCTTCGGTGTCACCGCAGCGCGCGAGCACAATGCCGTGAATGGCTTTGCTCAGGGAGGAATCATGAATGGTGCGTGGCTCATAAAACGCCAGGTTGGCAGCACATTGCTCTGGTGTGAACCGTTCCGGCAGCAGGTAGTTAAGCATCACCACATCGGCCTGCTTCAGGATCTGCATCTCGTTCACTTCCGCGCGGGAGTAATCAAGCAGAATGGTTTGCTTACCCGCTTTAGCTTTATAGCGGCTTAGATCGATGGCTGGTTTAGCCATGAAGGTATCATCCTGCGGGATCACACCCTCCGCGTCGGCCTCCGGCAGCCACAGGCGCGCCAGAAACTTCCCGGCATTCTCCGTAAAACGCGCATCTTCACGGCCAAACATCGCCATAAAGTGACGCGCACAGGCTACGTTATGCCAGGCCAGATAGTTGGTGTAGGCATTGTTGTTGACATGCTCGGTGTATTCATCCGGTCCGATCACGTCATGGATCTCAAGACGACCATTAATTTCCGTCGCGCGTCCCATCCAGAACGAAGCGGTTTCCATCAGCAGCGTCAGGCCTTCATTTCGCATAAAGGCATCATCGTGTGTCGCCTGCCAGTAAGCGACAACGGCCCAGGCAATATCAGCCACGATGTGGTGTTCAGCGAGGGCTGACGCGACTTTCTGGCGAACTCCGGTACGGATGTTAATTGCCGCGAACTCTGGCGTCTCTTCCTGTCCGCTGGCAGCGCTTTCCCACGGGAACAACGCGCCCGGCCAACCGTTACGGCGTGCTTTTTCACGTGCGCCTGAGAGATTCAGCCAGCGATAGCGCAGCAGGCTGCGGGCAATCTGTGGACGGGTAAACAGATGGAACGGCAGCAGGAAAATTTCGGTATCCCAGAAGACGTGCCCCTTGTACCCCTCGCCCGTCAGCCCTTTCGCCGCAATACTGCTTCGTTCATCATGGGCAGGCGTCATTGTCGTCAGATGCCAGACGGCGTAATCCAGCGCCAGCTGATCCTGATGCTCTGCGGAAGCCACTTCCACCCGGGCGTCACGCCAGACCGTTTCCCAGGCATACGCTGAACTCTCAAGCAACGCATCGTAGCCTCTTGCCGCGCAGACTTTGAGATCGGCCAGCGCGTTGCGAGCGAAGGACTCCTGCGATAGCGATTTATCGCTGCGATGCGTCAGCCAGACGATTTTCTCAAGCGTGACAGTGTCACCTTGCGAAATAGTCAGAGAATGATGAACGCTGAGACGGCGATTTTTGGCGGTGAAACAGCTGTCGCTTTTAGCGGAAAGCTGACAAAACGCCGAAACAACAACTTCAGACGCCCGGTCCTGCGTTTCATAGACACCCTGCATGTAGTGCTGGTCAAAGACCCTGACCGAGATTTCATCCAGATGCTGCCTGCCGCTGTTCGTTTGCGTTGCATCAATGCCGGTTTTCAGCACGGCCTGTACGGCACCATCAAGCGGTGTGATGGAGAGCTGCATTGCCACTAAGGGCAGCTGATCCAGCGAAACAAAACGACGGCTCTCCAGGCGATAGCGTTTACCGTCCGGCGAACGCCAGACCACGTTACGATGCAGTTCGCCGTTAGCAAAGGCCAGCTCGCGCTGCCACTCAAGAATGTCGCCTGAAAGGAGCGTGAAATTGACGCCGTCCAGCTCAACATCAATCCCGGTGATATCCGGCAGATTGATCAGTTCTGTGGTTTCGTTGCGTCCCGCGCGATGATACAGCCCGGCGAGATACATCCCTCTGGTCTGCTGGGTGTAATCTTCTTCATGCGTGGCGCGAAGGCCCATATAGCCATTGCCGCAGGCCATAATGGACGCGTATTTATTCAGGCTGTGCGGGCAAAAGCCCGGATCGGTTAATACAGACTGGTTCAGCATAACGTCACGCTTTCCCCTGTTTCCGCGGCTTCGTATAACGCCGCGACTAATTGCTGGATCACCAGCCCCTGCTCCGCATCGGCAATCATGACCGACTCGCCCAATACGTGGCGAACAAACGCGTCCATACTGCGCTGATGTCGACGATCGTCCGCCTCTTCACGCTGGGTCAGCGTCTGCAAAACACCGGCTTCGTCGTTATAAATGTGTGCCGGGAACAGCGTTGCACCCGCCTTCTCACCGCAGAAAGTGACATTCATGAGGGACTGCTCGCGGATATTAAGCGCAAAAGAGGTGTCCAGACGCAGAATGCCGCCGTTGCAGAACTCAATCGTGCCAAACAGGGCATCTTCCACGGTAAACTGAGCAGGATCCCACTCGCCGAACTGGCCGGTGTGTTTCCGGTTTCCCAGTCTCTGGAAGCTGTGCGCGGTCACCCGTTTTACCGCCGGGAAGCCCAGCACATACATCGCGGCATCCAGCATATGAATGCCGATATCGATCAGCGGTCCGCCGCCCTGGAGCGATTTATTGGTGAACACGCCCCACCCCGGCACACCGCAGCGACGCAGCGCCTGCGCGGAGGTGAAGTAAATTTCACCCAGCGTACCGTTCATAACCGCATCGCGCAGGAGCTGGGTATCCAGGGCAAAGCGATGGTGAAAATCGTATGCCAGGACTCTTCCTGCCTTGCGCGCCGCGATGCACATCTCATCAGCCTGTTGCGGCGTCATCGCTGGCGGCTTTTCGCACATCACATGACAGCCTGCCTCGAGAGCCGCCATCACATGTTCAAAATGGAACCGGTTAGGCGAACAGACGCTCACCACATCCGGTTTTACTTCCTGCAACATCTCGTGAGCGTCCTGCCATGCCGATGGAATGGCATAACGTTCCGCGAACGCCTGTGCCTGCTCAAGGCGGCTGTCCATGACAGCCACCATTTGAACATCACTGCGCGTGGCGTAATACGAGGCATGCACTTTGTCTGCAACCTGCCCGGCGCCAATGATGGCGACGCGCAGAGGCAAAGGTGTAGAAGCACTCATCACGCTCGTCATCCTTAGCATTCACGCAAGTAAGTGAGAGAGTCCTTATAGGCCTTAGCCGGATCGTCGGCACGAACCCGGCACTCGTATACGACATAACCCTGATAGTTATCGGCACGCAGCTGGTCGAACAGGCTGGCGAAATCGAGACTGCCGCTGCCCGGCTGATAGCGGTGGTTATCAGCAATGTGCACATGACCCAGCAGATCGCGGTTGTGATGCAGCGCTTCCGTGAGCGAGTCTTCTTCAATGTTCATATGGTAGAAATCACCGATGATCTGCACGTGCTTCAGGTCGTTCTCTTCGATATAACGACGCGCGTCGGCCAGGGTGTTGATCATATGATCCTGATAGCGGTTCAGCGGTTCAGCGGCTCGAGGTAGACGGTGGTCCCGGTACGCGCGGTGACCTCATCCAGCCAGCGCAGGGAGGCGCTTACCGCTTTGCGGTCGCCTTCGAGGCTACGTGGCGAAGTCATTGGCGGCAGACGGAAGGTAAACATTCCCCAGGCAGCTGGCACGATAATCCCCTTGCCGCCCACTTCTGCCAGCGCTTCCAGAATGCGTTCAATCTGCTGTAAACCGTTTAAACGGCGTTCTTCGATGAAGTCCCCGATCCAGCCATCGTATCCGCCACATGCCGTTGTTACCGGCAGACCGGTGGCTTTGATAGCCGCTTTCACTTCGTCGAGGTTATCCACCAGCAGTCGGCCATCAATTTCGTAGCCATCAAAACCCATCGCTTTGATGTATTCGAATTTTTCCATGATAGCGGTCGGGAAAAAGGCCTGGTTTTGTGTTGCGATTTTCATGATTTGCTGTCCTTAGCTTAAAAAGTAACGCCCATTTTGATACTGAGTTCCGGGTGCTGATCGACATACTTCATATAGCTTTCCGGGCTGGTGGTGAAGGTGACGACCGGGTCGATCAGATCTTCACAATTGAGATAACCGTTCATCAGCAATTCCCAGCAGGTCTCTTCAATACGCTTGCGGCTCCAGCGCGGATAGTCCGGGTTGGGTTCACTGCATGCGCGGGAGAAGACAATTTTCGCGTTGTTGAAGTGTGCTTCGCGACCCAGGTTGAAGCCTGCCGCAAACGGCTTGGCGAAAGCCACGTAGGAGATCGTTCCGCCGTAGGCGAGACCGCGCAGTGCAGATTGCAGCGCATCTGCAAAACCGCTGGTTTCGATGATCACATCCGCGCCCTGCTTGCCGGTCAGTTTCTTAATTTCAAGACCGACATCCGTACCGATTGGGTTCAGGCAGTGGTCTGCACCGTGACGGCGGGCGATCTCACAGCGGTGTTCGATAGGATCGACGCCAATAACCACTGACGCACCGGCTTTTTTCGCCAGCTGGATCGCAATCTGGCCAATCGCGCCCAGTCCTACAACCACGACGAAATCCCCTACGCGGACGTTAGCATCACGCACGCCGCTCATGGCGAACTGTGCCGGATCGTAGCAAACCGCGTTTTTCCAGGAAGCGCCCTGCGGCATTTTGCGCAGCTTGTAGTTGTCCACCGCGTTAACGATGACCGTTTCCTGCAACGGGCCGTAGCAGCAGACGCTGTCGCCAATCTGGTAATCCGTCACGTCCGCACCACATTCGATGATGTCGCCGACGATCATATTTCCCAGCTGGAATTTACCAAATTCGATGCCGCGCGCTGCCCCTTCTTCACGGGGTGTAAACATCTGCCTCTCAGCGTTGAACTCTTCATCGATGAACGGGCTTGCCGCGCGGAAATCCACGACTTCGGTGCCATGTTTCGGAGCACCATAACGGGCACGAATTTTGACTTCATGTGCTGCTACAGGACGATCTTCGTATTCCACCAGCGCCGCTACACGAGGCGCTGTCGCAACTAATTTTTTCATGACTCACTCCTTGTTAAAATCGGCCGCCTCAGCCCTTCACACCGCCGGCGGTCAAACCACTTTTAATAAAACGTTCAGACAGGGCATACATAATGACGACCGGAAGTGCCGTCACCAGCGATGCCGCCATCATGCGACCACAGATGTAATCTGGCGTGCTGAAGAGCGTGTTCAGCCCCACCGGTAAGGTGAAGTTGCTGGCGCTGGACAGGAAAATAGAGGCGAACAGATAGTCATTCCACGCCACCATGAAGCAGTAGACAAAGACCGACACCAGACCAGAGATCGCCAGCGGCACGGTGATGCGGAAGATAATTTGCAGGCGGTTCAGGCCATCCATCATCGCGGCCTCTTCTATTTCGTCCGGGATGGTGTCGAAATAGCTGCGCAGCATAAAGACCGCGGTAGGCAACGTCTGCGTCACCATGGTGATGATCAGCGCCAGCTCGGTGTCATAAATGCCGAGCGCGGTGATGATTTTGAACAGCGGCACCACCAGCAGGATCCCGGAGAACATATAAACGGTATAGAAGCTCGCATTGATCGTCGTGCGCCCTTTAAAGCGCAGCTTGGATAACGCGTAAGCACCCAGCGTGCCGAGAAACAGCGCAATGATCGACGAGGTGAGCGACACCACCATGCTGTTACGGAAGTAATCCACAAACGGGAAAATCAGCGGATTAAAGATGTCGACATAGTGCTGGAGCGTCCATTCCTGCGGCAGAATGGTCGGGTGCAGCGAGATCGCCTCTTTCGCGCTTTTGAACGACGTCATCAACATCACAAAAAACGGAAACAGCGTGATAATCAGAAATAGCGCCAGTCCCAGATAAAAACCGATACGGCCCAGAACGCGTTTATTTGTTGCCATTGAGGTTTACCCTTTTTCTGGTTAGCAGAATGACAGCGAAGATGATCACAAACAGCACAACGGAAATGGCGGCTGCTTTACCCAGATCATTGAATGCAAAGGCGGTTTTGTAGAGATACACGCCCAGAATATCGACCTTCGTGGTCAGCAGATAAACATCCGCAAACATGTAGAACATCCAGATGGTGCGCAGCGTGACCACCGTTGCCAGCACTGGCATGATGGCGGGCAACGTCACGATACGGAAACGCTGCCAGGCATTCGCCCCGTCCATCTCTGCCGCTTCGTACAACGATTTATCAATGGTCTGTAAAATCGCGAGGAACGAGATAAAGGCATACGGGAAGTAACGCCAGATGGCGAACAGCACTACCAGCACAAAACTGCTGCCAGGGTTATCGAACCACAGCGGCGCCTGATCGTAGAGATGCAGCAGATCAACGCCCAGATAGTTCACAATCCCGTAGCCGTTGTTGAACATGTATTTCCAGGCAAACACCAGTGAAATAGACGGCGTCACATAGGACAGGATCACCAGTGAACGTGCCGTTTTCCGCATGCGGAATTCACGGTTAAAGAAGATCGCTACGGCCAGCCCCAGCCCGGTGCTGCCGAGCACGACCAGCGCCGTGTACCAGAACGTCATCCACAGCGAGTGCCAGAATGCAGCATCACCCAGGATGCGAATGTAGTTATCAAGGCCGACAAACACCGCATCAATACGCGGGTTCAGCGGTAAACGTAAAAAACTGATTTCAATGTTGGAAATCATTGGCCAGGCCACCAGGCCCCCCAGCAAAATCAGGCTGGGGGCCAACAGCAGCATGGCGAAAGGCATATCTGAACGACCAGAAAACAACGTCTTCATAATTCCCTTCGCAAAGCGCTCCTATCGTTGTGAGATCAGGTCAGTCAGTTTTTTCTGGCTGTTGCTTAACGTCGCATTGAGATCTTTTTGACCCACCGTCACGTTATGCACCATGGAACTGATAATGCCGGACCCGGTAACGTCTCCCATGCGGGTGAAGTTTTTGTCCCCCACCGCACCAAACACCTGGACGTTCGGGAACTGCGCAATCAGCTCGTAAGGCAGTTGGCCGAAGGCTTTGATCACGTCGTTGTTTTTCCAGCTTTCAGTGCCCACCACGAGTTTGTTCACTGGCAGCGCCGCGCCAGGGGACATCATCACCCAGTCAGAGGCGTTCTGCGCCTGCTCCATCCAGGTCACAAATTTTTCGGCCGCCTGCGTTTCTGCTTCGGTCTGACCGGTCGTGATCGTCAACGAGGTGATCATGCCGTACACGGCAGATGATTTTTCCGTCGGGACCACGAACCCCAGGTTGGCCGGATTACCATCTTTGTAGACCGCGGGCAGGATATAGGTGGAATAAACCGCCATAGGCGCAGAGCCGTTCATGAAGGCGTCTTTGATCTCCATGACATCATTCGAGCCCGGCATGGTGTTCGCGGCCAGTGCCCGATAAAACGCCAACGCTTTCGACATTTCAGGGGTCTCGATTTTCACGTTGCCGTTTGCATCAAAGACGTTGGCTCCGCCTGAGAGTGCAAACTGCGAGAAGGCCTGCTCCGTCATGACGCTTTCTGCGGTTGGAAGCGCGATACCGTAGTGTTTTTTCGCCGGATCGTTGAGCGCCTGACTGGCTTTCAGCAGTTGCTCCCAGTTGTGCGGTTCTTCGATCCCCGCTGCCGCGAGCGCATCTTTGTGATACCAGACACCAGACAGCCAGGCGCTAACCGGCACCCCTGTCCATGCGGTACCGTCTTCAGTGCGAACAACGCGTAAAATGCCGTCGTAGAACGTGTCTTCGCCAACGGCTTTGATCGCGTTGCCGATCGCTTCACGGTCCAGCAGTTGCTCTTTATCCATGACTTTGGCGTAGTCATGGCTGACTTCAATCACTTCCGGCAGCGCGCCGGTACGGGCCAACGTAATGACTTTGGTGTTATAGGCATCTTCCTCAACGGGAACCTGTTTCACCGTGATAGTCGGGTTCTCTTTTTCGAATTTTTCGATCAGTTTCGTAATAACTGCCTGACGCTCCTGTTCTACCGACGAGTGCATAAACTCAATGGTGACCTGAGATGCTTTATCGTCCTTACAGCCTGATAACAGGGCGCACGAAACCAGTGCTGATAACAGCACAATTTTGGGCATTTTCATTTTAGGGTCCTTTTTAGTTTTCTTTAATCCACATGACCTGCCATGGATTGAGGGTCAGTTCCGTACCGCTAATATCTTGTCCTGATAGTAATTCTTTACCGAAGTGCGTTTGTTCATAAACGGTCTGCATTTTATTGCTAAAATTAAATAATGCTGTTATTCGCTCGCCATTTTTAGCAACACGAACAATTTTAAGAATATGTTCACCCATTGCGTCAAAAATAGCCTGACCGTCGGGATGGAACGCACTCTCTCCGCGACGAATAGCGATAAGCTCACTCAAACGAGAATAAATTTGATAACGAATACTCTTCTTATTATTGAGTTCCCGATCAACCTGACCTGCGGTATATTTCTTCCGGTTTATCGCACGGTTATATCCGAGACGCTCAACCCCTTCATAATCGTTACGCGAACCGAGAATGCTTTGAATATAAACAGCCGGTACGCCAGGGAAACTTAACAACACAGCATGCGCCAGGATGAATCGGGCAATGCGCTCATCATCTGAACTGTCTCGTAAACTTAACGCATCAAGATAGGTGACATTAATTTCATAAGGGCTTCGCGTTCCGTCTGGATTATTTTTCCAGTTAACCAGCGCGCCTTCCTGCTGAAGCTTGTCGACCAGCGAGAGGATCTCGGATTCCGGAAGGATGCCGCGTAATGGGTTCAAACCGATACCATCATGCGAGGCCAGGAAATTAAACCATGTGGTGTGTGTTGAAGGCAGCGCCAGTGACCCCGCCCACTGGCACAGGGCTTTAACGTCCTGACAATGAACGGCGTGCAGCACCAGCGGAGGTAAGGAAAACTGATAGACCATCTGGGCTTCATTTTCGCCATTACCGAAGTAAGAGATATTGTCTTTGTGGGGAACATTTGTCTCAGTGATGATCACCGTTCCAGGCGCCACGGCATCCGTAATGGCGCGGAACAGCTGGATAAGGCAATGGGTTTGTTCCAGATGAATGCAGGTTGTTCCCGGGATCTTCCACATAAACCCAACCGCATCCAGACGGATATAACGCGCCCCTTCCATGAGGTAATGCAGCAGAACGTCAACCATGGCAATCAGCACCTGCGGCGAGGCGAAATTGAGATCGATCTGGTCCTCACTGAAGGTGGTCCACAGATGACGAACGCTGCCATCATGAAGCGTGAATGGCGTCAGCAGCGGTAATGCGCGTGGACGCGTCACGGCGGATAAATCGGTTTCGGGATCGACAGAAATAAAGAAATCTTCGTAGCCTGGCTTCTGCGCCAGATAATTAGCAAACCATTCACTTTTCGCTGACATATGGTTGCAAACGAAGTCAAACATTAAGCTTGCTGACTGTTTTAATTCCGCAACATCCTGCCAGGTTCCGGTTTCAGGTGCCACCTCGTGATAATCGATAACGGAAAATCCATCGTCCGAAGACCATGGATAAAACGGTAACAGATGGACATGGGAAAACGTACGGGAATGCCATTCATTATAGAACCGGGTGAATACCGGCAACGCTTTCTCTCCTTTCGCGGAGAACTGATCGGCATACGTAATCAGCACCACGTCTTTTTCATCCCAGCCTGACTTACGTTTTTCCGTAATATTAACCGCCACTTTTTCAAGCTTAGTTAATAACACGTCCAGGTGTGCATCTGAAAATGATTCACCGTAAATATGATTGATAAGTTTTTTAATTTTCGCGTTCACATTATTTTCCATGGTAGCGGTCCCACGAGGTGGCAATCTACTCCCATGAAAAATATCTGTCAACGGACCCGGGCGCAGAAAGCCGCAATCTCAGAGCAGCGCAACGCATTATTGTGAGCTGCCGCAAAGAAAGAAGAAAAGCAGAAGAAACGCAGAGGGGGAACTCATGCCCCTTCTCCTGGCGAGAAAGGGCGTATGCGGGAGGGACTAACGTGAAAAGTAGCGCCGGGAAACGCGTTTTGCCAGTTTCTGTAACAGCGGCTCCAGAGCGACCGCCAGCAACATTCTGACCGGCTTACGGGCAACAGATTTGATCGCCCAACCCGCCACACCAGCCGGGCCATAACGTAACGCCGTCATCAGAACCAGTTTACCTGCGATTTTCAGGCCGGGTTTTACCTTCTGACCGGCCTGTTGCCAGTGTTGTTTCATGTAAGTTCTCTCTTAAAGCTGACGAAAACGACTTCTCAGCGTAAAGGTATCGGAGGTGACATAACGTTCCATCTCGCGCAATCGCTTCTCCCCTGCGCTTAGCTGTTCATCGACCGCGTTAAGGAGATCGCTGCTGGTTGGCGTGTTCTCTGCATCCAGTTCACCTTCCGGCATCGGATCGAGCACAAACGACAAAATGATATAAGCCACCAGCGTAATAAAGGCCAGGCCGAAGAAAATCGACAACACGGTGACCACACGCACCAGTTTTACCGGAACATCCAGATAGTGTGCCAGCCCGGCGCAAACGCCCCGTACCATGCCCTGCTGCGGGATGCGCCACAGTTTTTTATTCAAATTCAGTCCAGCCATTATCGCTCCCTCCAGTTCGGGTGTTCCGCATCCAGGATAGCTTCCAGCGCCTGAATACGTTCGCGCATTTTATTTGCCTCCGCAGAGAGTTGCGCCAGCCGCTGCTGTTCACTCTGGGACAGCTCACCGCGTGAAGAGCGGTTGCTGTAGTGCAGCCATAACCAGATGGGCAGAACAAACAGCACAAAAATGGTCAGGGGTATAGCCAGAAAAAGCGCGCTCATGTGTACTCCTTGTCTTACGATGCGGCACGCTCAGGTGCCGCAGGAATTATTATTGGTTGTCTTGTTTCATTTTGGCTTTCAGCGCAGCCAGCTGCTCGCTAATTTCGTCATCGGCTTTCAGGTCAGCAAACTGCTGATCCAGGGTTTTCTGCTTACCGATGCTGTGGCTTTCAGCTTCCGCTTCCATGTGGTCGATACGGCGTTCAAACGATTCGAAACGCGCCATCGCTTCATCCAGTTTGCCGCTGTCCAGCTGGCGTCGCACGTCGCGGGACGAGCTTGCCGCCTGGTGGCGCAGCGCCAGCGCCTGTTGACGTGCGCGGGTTTCGCTGAGTTTGTTTTCAAGCTCACCGATCTCTTTCTTCATACGCGTCAGCGTATCATCCACCAGCGTCAATTCATGTTCCAGGGTGGTGACCATATCGCTCAGCTTCTGTTTTTCAATCAGCGCAGCGCGAGCCAAATCTTCTTTATCTTTACGCAGCGCCAGTTCGGCCTTTTCCTGCCACTCGTTGAGCTGGGCGGTCGCCTGCTCGATACGACGCGTCAACTGCTTTTTCTCTGCCAGCGCGCGGGCGGAGGTGGAGCGTACTTCAACCAGCGTGTCTTCCATCTCCTGAATCATCAGGCGCACCAGCTTCTGCGGATCTTCCGCTTTCTCCAGCAGCGAGTTGATGTTGGCGTTCACGATGTCGGCAAAACGAGAAAAAATACCCATAATTCAATCCTCATAGTTCTGTTATCGGGCGATGCCCTGCTGAACAGTTAATACAAATGCCATGCCAACTTTTTATCTTATTGATTTTACTGTATGTGATTGATATTTATCCAGCCGACAGCTATGCTCACCTGGTGAATATCACTAAGGAGTGGTTAATTTCATCATGGCTGAATATAAAGATAATTTGCTTGGCGAAGCCAATAGTTTTCTGGAAGTGCTTGAGCAGGTCTCTCGCCTGGCACCGCTGAATAAACCGGTCCTGATTATTGGCGAGCGGGGAACGGGTAAAGAACTTATCGCTAACCGTCTGCATTTTTTGTCGGGCCGATGGGACGGACCCTTTATTTCCCTTAACTGCGCGGCGTTGAATGAAAATCTGCTCGACACCGAGCTGTTTGGTCATGAAGCTGGGGCATTTACCGGCGCGCAAAAACGGCATCCCGGACGCTTTGAACGTGCCGATGGCGGAACCCTTTTCCTCGACGAGCTGGCGACAGCGCCGATGCTGGTGCAGGAAAAGCTGCTGCGCGTCATTGAGTATGGCGAACTGGAACGCGTTGGCGGAAGTCAGCCGCTCCAGGTCAACGTTCGCCTGGTGTGCGCCACCAACGCCGATCTGCCCGCGATGGTGGCAGAAGACAAATTCCGCGCCGACCTGCTGGACAGGCTTGCTTTCGATGTCGTTCAGCTGCCGCCACTGCGGGAGCGGCGCAGCGATATCATGTTGCTGGCCGATCAATTTGCCATTCAGATGTGCCGGGAGCTGGGCCTGCCGCTCTTCCCGGGCTTCAGCGAACAGGCCACCGAGACACTGCTCGGTTACCACTGGCCGGGAAATATTCGTGAACTGAAAAACGTGGTGGAACGGTCTGTTTACCGTCATGGCACCAGCGAGACCGAGCTGGACAACATTATTCTCGATCCGTTTCGGCGCGAGGTTAAACAGCCTCCGGCTTCAACGACGCACCAGCACGGTCCGGCGTTACCGCTTGATTTACGGCAGTTCCAGCATCAGCAGGAACAGCAACTGCTTGAGCAGAGCCTGAAAGAGGCAAAATATAACCAGAAACGGGCGGCTGAACTGCTGGGTCTGACCTACCATCAGTTAAGGGCATTGCTCAAAAAACATCAAATGCGCTGACATTATCAGCACTTACCCCCAGACATTTTTACGAAGCAGGCGTAAGTGCGATACACTTTGCAGATCGAATCTAAAAACCTTAAAAACTATGCGCCTGGTTTTATCGTCCCTGTTTGCACTCGGTCTGTTCAGCAATCTGGCCTTTGCTGCGCCCGATCGCGCTGTGCCCCCTGATATCCGTGATAGTGGTTTCGTCTACTGCGTCAGCGGGCAAGTTGATACCTTTAATCCGCAAAAGGCGGGGAGCGGCCTGATTGTTGATACGCTGGCCGCACAGCTTTACGATCGCCTGCTTGATGTCGATCCTTACACCTATCGGCTGGTCCCGGAACTTGCCGAGAGCTGGGAAGTGATGGATAACGGCGCCACGTACCGCTTCCGTCTACGCGATGATGTCGCTTTTCAGCACACCCCGTGGTTTAGCCCAACCCGTAAACTCAACGCGGATGACGTGGTTTTCACCTTCCAGCGCATCTTCAACCGCAATCATCCATGGCACAACGTCAACGGCGACAACTTCCCCTATTTCGACAGTTTGCAGTTTGCTGATACGGTCAAAAGCGTTCGTAAGCTGGATAACCGTACGGTGGAATTTCGCCTGACACGCCCGGACGCCTCCTTCCTCTGGCACCTGGCAACCCATTACGCCTCGGTCATGTCAGCCGAGTATGCGGATCAGCTGACGAAAAAGGATCGTCAGGAACGTCTCGATCGTGAACCTGTGGGCACAGGTCCGTTTCAGTTAGCAGAGTACCGCGCCGGACAATACATTCGCCTGCAACGTCACGATCATTTCTGGCGCGGCAAACCGCTGATGCCGCAGGTAATTGTTGATCTGGGCTCGGGCGGAACAGGGCGACTCTCTAAACTGCTGACTGGTGAGTGCGACGTCCTTGCCTGGCCTGCGGCCAGTCAGTTGACTATTTTGCGCGACGATCCTCGCCTGCGCCTGACCCTGCGCCCGGGAATGAACATCGCTTATCTGGCATTTAATACCGATAAGCCGCCGCTCAATAACCCGGCCGTGCGCCATGCGCTGGCGTTAGCGATCAACAACCAGCGTCTGATGCAGTCGATTTACTACGGTACTGCGGAAACCGCCGCCTCTATTCTGCCGCGCGCCTCCTGGGCCTATGACGGCGAGGCGAAGATCACGGAATACAATCCGGCAAAAGCGCGCGAACAGCTTAAAGCGCTGGGGGCAGAGAACCTGACGCTACAGCTGTGGGTACCTACCAGCTCTCAGGCGTGGAACCCCAGCCCGCTGAAAACGGCCGAACTGTTACAGGCCGATATGGCGCAAGTGGGCGTTAAGGTGATCATCGTGCCTGTCGAAGGCCGTTTCCAGGAGGCGCGTCTGATGGACATGAATCACGACTTAACGCTGGCTGGCTGGTCCACCGACAGTAACGACCCGGACAGCTTCTTCCGTCCGCTATTGAGCTGTGCGGCGATCAACTCCCAGACCAACTACGCTCACTGGTGTAACCGGGAATTTGATGCCGTACTGCAAAAAGCGCTGGCGTCTCAACAGCTTGCTTCCCGCATTGAAGCCTACGATGAAGCGCAAAATATTCTGGCCAGAGAACTTCCCGTGTTGCCGCTTGCCTCTTCCCTGCGCCTCCAGGCCTACCGTTACGATATCAAAGGGCTGGTACTCAGCCCGTTTGGTAACGCCTCCTTCGCGGGCGTGACCCGTGAGAAAGAACAAGAGGTGAAAAAACCATGATTATCTTTACCTTGCGTCGGCTGCTGTTATTGCTGGTCACCTTGTTCTTCCTGACCTTTGTCGGCTTTAGCCTTAGCTACTTTACGCCGCACGCCCCGCTTCAGGGCTCCTCCCTCTGGGACGCCTGGCTGTTCTGGTTTAACGGCCTGTTGCACTGGGATTTTGGCGTGTCCAGCATCAACGGACAGCTTATCTCCGAGCAGCTGAAAGTCGTTTTCCCGGCCACCATGGAGCTGTGTATACTCGCCTTTGGCTTTGCCCTTATGGTGGGGATCCCGGTGGGGATGCTGGCGGGAATTTATCGCAATAAATGGCAGGATAAATTTATCAGCGCGCTTGCCTTAATTGGTTTTTCCATCCCTGTTTTCTGGCTGGCGCTGCTGCTTACCCTCTTCTTCTCACTGACGTTAGGCTGGCTGCCGGTGTCTGGCCGTTTTGACCTGCTCTATAACGTGCAAACGGTGAGCGGCTTCGCCATCGTTGACGCCTGGCTTTCTGATTCGGTCTGGCGCGACGAAATGATCGTGAGCGCGCTGCGCCACATGGTGCTGCCAGTGCTTACGCTGGCCGTCGCGCCAACGACCGAAGTGATCCGCCTGATGCGTATCAGTACCATCGACGTCTTCGATCAAAACTATGTTAAGGCTGCCGCCACGCGCGGATTGTCTCGCCTGACGATTTTGCGTCGCCATGTGCTGCACAATGCGTTGCCACCGGTTATCCCACGTCTTGGGCTGCAATTTTCCACCATGCTGACGCTCGCCATGATCACCGAGATGGTTTTCAGCTGGCCGGGCCTTGGACGCTGGATGATCAACGCCATTCGCCAGCAGGATTACGCTGCGATCTCCGCCGGGGTGATGGTGATAGGTTCCCTGGTCATTATTGTTAACGTTGTTTCCGATATTTTGGGTGCCATGGCCAACCCGTTGAAGCATAAGGAATGGTATGCCTTACGATAACGTCTACAGCGAAAAGCGCACGCCCGGTGCGTTACGTACCGTGTGGCGTAATTTTTACGGGGACACCACGGCGATGATCGGCTTTTACGGCTGTATTGGCCTCGTGTTGCTATGTGTTTTTGGCTCGTGGTTTGCCCCGTATGGCATCGATCAGCAGTTCCTTGGCTACCAGCTTTTACCGCCGTCGTGGTCGCGCTACGGGGAGGTTTCTTTCTTCCTGGGGACTGACGATCTCGGACGCGACGTCCTAAGCCGTTTACTGAGCGGCGCGGCCCCCACTGTGGGTGGCGCGTTTGTGGTGACGCTGGCCGCCGCGATCTGCGGCCTTGCGCTGGGTATTTTTGCCGGCTCAACCCACGGGCTGCGGTCAGCCGTGCTTAACCATATTCTTGATACCCTGCTCTCGATTCCTTCGCTGCTGCTGGCGATTATCGTTGTGGCCTTCGCGGGGCCACATCTCACGCATGCGATGTTTGCCGTCTGGCTGGCCATTCTGCCGCGCATGGTGCGCTCGGTTTATAGTCTGGTTCACGACGAACTGGAGAAAGAGTATGTCGTCGCCGCCCGTCTGGATGGCGCCACCACCTTCAATATTCTCTGGTTTGCCGTGCTGCCAAATATTGCCGCCGGGCTGGTGACGGAGATCACCCGTGCCCTGTCGATGGCGATTCTGGATATCGCGGCGCTGGGCTTCCTGGACCTGGGCGCGCAGCTCCCCTCCCCGGAATGGGGCGCTATGCTCGGCGATGCGCTGGAGCTGATTTACGTCGCGCCGTGGACGGTGATGCTGCCGGGCGCGGCCATCATGGTGAGCGTGCTGCTCGTTAACCTGCTGGGCGACGGGATCCGCCGCGCCATCAATGCGGGGGTGCAATAATGCCGTTACTTGATATCCGCAACCTCACGATCGAAATTAAAACGGGCGAAGGCTGGGTCAAGGCCGTGGATCGCATCAGTATCACGCTCGCTGAGGGCGAAATCCGCGGGCTGGTGGGCGAATCGGGTTCGGGGAAAAGTCTGATCGCCAAAGCCATTTGCGGCGTGGCGAAGGACAACTGGCGGGTGACCGCCGATCGTATGCGTTTCGACGACATCGATCTGTTGCGTCTTTCCCCACGCGAACGCCGCAAGCTGGTGGGTCATAACGTCTCGATGATTTTCCAGGAGCCGCAATCCTGTCTCGACCCGTCCGAGCGCGTCGGGAAACAGCTGATGCAGAACATTCCCGGCTGGACCTATAAAGGCCGCTGGTGGCAGCGTTTCGGCTGGCGTAAACGCCGTGCCATTGAGCTGTTGCACCGTGTCGGGATCAAAGATCATAAAGACGCGATGCGCAGTTTCCCCTACGAACTGACCGACGGTGAATGCCAGAAAGTGATGATTGCTATCGCCCTGGCGAATCAGCCGCGTCTGCTGATTGCGGACGAACCGACGAACGCGATGGAGCCAACCACTCAGGCCCAGATCTTCCGCCTGCTCACGCGGCTGAACCAGAATAACAACACCACTATTTTGCTGATCAGCCATGACCTGCAAATGTTGAGCAAGTGGGCGGATAAAATTGACGTGATGTATTGCGGCCAGACGGTAGAAACCGCGCCAAGTGAAGACCTGGTGACGACGCCGCATCATCCCTATACCCAGGCGCTGATCCGGGCAATCCCTGACTTTGGCAGCGCGATGCCGCACAAGAGCCGTCTGAATACCCTGCCAGGCGCGATACCGCTGCTGGAATCGCTGCCCATTGGCTGCCGTCTGGGTCCGCGTTGCCCGTATGCTCAGCGTAAATGCATTGAAACACCGCGCCTGACAGGGCCGAAAAACCATCTGTTTGCCTGTCATTTCCCGCTGAACATGGAGAGAGAGTGAAATGGTCGAAACCTTACTGGAAGTGCGTAACCTGAGTAAGACCTTTCGCTATCGCACCGGCCTGTTTCACCGTCAGACCGTCGAGGCGGTTAAACCGCTGAGCTTTATGCTGCGCGAAAAACAGACGCTAGCGATTATTGGTGAAAACGGCTCGGGCAAATCGACCCTGGCAAAAATGCTTGCGGGCATGGTCGAGCCGAGCGGCGGTGAAATACTGATTGACGATCATCCTCTGGAATTCGGGGACTACTCTTTCCGCAGTCAGCGCATCAGGATGATTTTTCAGGATCCGTCGACCTCCCTTAACCCGCGCCAGCGAATTTCCCAGATCCTGGATTTCCCGCTGCGGTTGAATACCGACCTGGAGCCGGAAGCGCGTCGCAAACGGATTGTCGAAACCCTGCGTCTGGTAGGCCTCCTGCCCGACCATGTCAGCTATTACCCACATATGCTGGCCCCGGGGCAAAAACAGCGTCTCGGTCTGGCCCGCGCGCTGATCCTGCGCCCGAAGGTCATTATCGCCGACGAAGCGCTGGCGGCGCTAGATATGTCGATGCGTTCGCAGCTCATTAACCTGATGCTGGAGTTACAGGAGAAACAGGGGATCTCCTATATCTACGTCACTCAGCACCTGGGCATGATGAAGCATATCAGCGATCAGGTGCTGGTGATGCACCAGGGCGAAGTCGTTGAGCGCGGCAGTACCGCTGACGTATTGGCCTCCCCACTCCATGACCTGACAAAACGCCTGATTGCCGGACACTTTGGTGAAGCGTTGACGGCGGACGCGTGGCGTAAAGATCGTTAGCCGTTACGTAATCCGCTTGCCAGCAGAGTAAACACCTCTATGGCATGCGGTAGCGTCTTCTGCGGATCATCACTGGCAGCAATCAGCAGAGCCGCATTCAGCGCAGCACCATTTAACAGATGGGCTGCGACTCTGGCATCCATCTTTTTAAGCACCTTGCATTCGATCATTTTTTCAATGGTCTGACGGGTGGAGTCAAGGCAGCTGTTCTGGCTGGGCCATTGCGCCGGATCGCCCAGAACAGCCGGGCCGTCAAGCAGTACAATACGCTGAACTTCCGGAACCAGCGCCATTTTAATATAGGCAATGCCTTCCGCCAGCAATCGTTCCCAGTCATCTTCTGCGGCGGCGGCAACGGCTTTCGCGTTTGCTGCCATTTCGCCGTCTATCTGCGCGACTACCGCCGCCAGTAACCCTTTCTTATCGGTAAAATTATGATACAGCGCGCCGCGTGTTAACCCCACTCTTGCCGTCAGTTCATCCATCGACGCTGCGGCATAGCCTTTTTCAGCAAATGCCTTCCGCGCCGCCTGAATCATTTTCTCGCGATTTTCCTGGGCTGTTTCAGCGCGACGTTTTGTAGCCATAGGACTTCCTTCATTAAGCGATCTTTTAATTTGACATACGCGACGTATGTGAATTACATTTTTGACATACATCGCGTATGTTACTTCCACTGCGTAACCACAACAATACCTCTGACAGAAAAGGAAAAGCCATGCACTCACGTGATCCTGTATTCCCGGCCAACCGTCATGCCCTTTATGAAGAGCATGGCTATTCAGCTGCAATCCGCTCTGGCGATCTGTTATTTGTTTCCGGTCAGGTTGGCAGCCGCAGTGATGGCACGCCTGAGCCTGATTTCCCCGCTCAGGTGCAGCTGGCGTTCGATAATTTACGGGCGACTCTGGCAGCCGCGGGATGTACTTTTGACGATCTGATTGACGTCACGACGTTCCATACCGATCCTGAAAACCAGTTCCCCGCCATCATGGAGGCGAAAAAACTGGCGTTTCCGCACCCTCCTTATCCAAACTGGACGGCTATCGGTGTTAACTGGCTGGCCGGATTTGATTTTGAAATTAAAGTTATTGCCAGAATTCCCTCGCCAGCGAACTAATATTCGTTCCGGCAGTATAAGCGTGCAGCTTCGGCCAGTGTCTGGTTGGATGAGGCGAACCCAGCGCGCGGTGATATACTGCTGGAATACACACAAAACAGCCTGACGAAGAGTCAGTTCAACGTCTTCCGTGAACCCAGTCACGACGCAGGAGCGAGAAATATCGTGACACAAGGGGCTGTGAGTGGGCTATAATTTCGAGCTAATTTCGAATGATTTTGAAATACTGCCTGTAACGCTATGAATTACAAGGCAAAATAAGCAATGAATATAAGGATTAAAGCTATGGGTTTTCTTTCCGGTAAGCGCATTCTGGTGACTGGCGTTGCCAGCAAACTGTCCATCGCATACGGCATCGCACAGGCTATGCATCGCGAAGGCGCTGAGCTGGCGTTCACCTACCAGAACGACAAGCTGAAAGGCCGTGTTGAAGAATTTGCCGCGCAGCTGGGTTCCAGCATTGTTCTGGAATGTGACGTTGCACAAGACGAAAGCATTGATGGCATGTTTGCTGAACTGGCAAAAGCATGGCCAAAATTCGACGGTTTTGTTCACTCCATCGGCTTCGCACCTGGCGACCAGTTGGACGGCGACTATGTGAACGCGGTTACCCGTGATGGCTTTAAAATCGCACACGACATCAGCTCCTACAGCTTCGTTGCGATGGCAAAATCCTGCCGCGCGATGCTGAATCCGGGCGCAGCCCTGCTGACCCTGTCTTACCTTGGCGCAGAACGTGCAATCCCTAACTACAACGTTATGGGTCTGGCAAAAGCCTCTCTGGAAGCTAACGTGCGCTACATGGCGAACGCAATGGGTCCTGAAGGCGTGCGTGTTAACGCTATTTCTGCGGGCCCAATCCGTACCCTGGCCGCGTCCGGTATCAAAGATTTCCGTAAAATGCTGGCACACTGCGAAGCGGTTACCCCGATTCGTCGTACCGTTACCATTGAAGATGTGGGTAACTCTGCGGCATTCCTGTGCTCTGACCTTTCCGCAGGTATCTCCGGTGAAGTGGTTCACGTTGACGGCGGCTTCAACATCGCTGCAATGAACGAGCTGGAAATCAAATAAGCTTGTCACTCTCTTCCCGCCAGGGAAGAGAGTTTCTCCCCCCCCTTCGTTATTCCGTTCTGCTATTTGTTATCACCTAACAATATTTTTCCCCTCATCCGCCTTACGCCAGGATATTGATCGCCATTTTGAGATCAAGGAACGCCCATGGAACAGCGCCGTTTTTCCGGCAAAGGCCACTGGTATCATGAAACCCAGTCAAATCATTCGCAGAGGGACGTTCTGCCGCTGGTGCCCGAAGCTGCTAACGTCGACGATCGTTTTTTGCTCGATTTAGCCCTGCCCGAAGCTTTTCTCGCACGCTGTGCTGGCTGGCTTACGCCTGCCCGAAACCTGTGTCATCTTTTGTTCCCACTCGAAACACCCGTGAACCGTCTGCATACACTCAGCGCCTACGACAGGCTGAGCACGGCATTAACGGTTGCCCAGGCGTGTGGCGTTCAGCGGCTCTGTAACCACTACGCTGCTCTCCTCGCGCCTCTTCCGGGGCCTGATTCCTCCCGGGAAAGCAATCGACGCCTTGCAGAAATTACCCAGTATGCCCGCCAGTTAGCCAGCTCACCCGATGTCATCGATAACAAAGCCCAAAACCAGCTTGATGAAGTTGGACTTACGACGTATGACATTGTGCTTATTAACCATATCATCGGCTTTGTCGGTTTTCAGGCGCGAGTGGTCGCGGCATTTCAGGCGTTGCTTGGCCATCCGGTACGCTGGCTTCCTGGACACCACATTCAGCCCCATACCTTGCCGGTAAGCTTCAGCAAATGGACCGCCACGCTTCCCCCGGTTGAACTCAAATATGCCAGTACGCTTCAGCTTGAGGCACTCTCACGCTGGCAGGCGGAACCGGCGCTTGAAGCGCTCACGCCGGTGCTGTGTCATGAACCGATGCTGCTTAATATGACGGGCGAAATTCTGGTTAACCTTCCGCGAAGCGAAGGCCAGGCGTCGTCGATGCTCACCGCCGCCCATGCGCTGCTCGTCGCGTCTCCGGATCGCTTTAGCGCTGCCCAGTTAACGCCCCTGACCGAGTCAGGTCTCTCGCCAGAAAAGGTCATCAGCCTGTTAACCCGATCGGCATTTTATGGCTGGCTGGACCGTCTGCGCATGGCGCTCGGCAAAGAGGAATAACCATACTCTTTACCTAAAGAGCGCTTGCTGTAGCAGTGAGTTTCGCGTAAAACTGTCAGCCGCTCAATGGCTACGAAAATAGAACATTATGTTTCAGGACAACCCGCTGCTAGCGCAGCTTAAACAGCAACTGCATTCCCAGACGCCGCGTGCAGAAGGGGTCGTAAAAGCCACGGAAAAGGGCTTTGGCTTTCTTGAAGTTGACGGTCAGAAGAGCTACTTCATTCCGCCTCCTCAGATGAAGAAAGTGATGCATGGCGACCGCATTTCGGCCGTTATTCATACCGAAAAGGAACGAGAGTCTGCCGAGCCGGAAGCACTGATCGAACCTTTCCTGACCCGCTTTGTCGGGAAAGTGCATAAAAAAGACGATCGTCTTTCTGTCGTGCCGGATCATCCTCTCCTGAAAGATGCTATTCCGTGCCGCGCCGCGCGTGGCGTTGAGCATGATTTTGTTGAGGGTGACTGGGCGGTGGCTGAGATGCGCCGTCATCCGTTAAAAGGCGATCGCGGTTTCTACGCAGAGCTAACCCAGTACATCACCTTCGGCGACGACCATTTCGTCCCCTGGTGGGTGACGCTGGCGCGCCACAACCTCGAAAAAGAAGCCCCTGATGGCGTGGCAACTGAAATGCAGGACGAAGGTCTGGAACGTCGCGATCTGACGGCGCTGGACTTTGTCACCATCGACAGCGCCAGCACCGAGGATATGGACGATGCGCTGTATGCCGAAGAGACAGCCGATGGCAAACTGCATCTGACCGTCGCCATCGCCGATCCTACCGCATGGATTGTTGAAGGCAGCAAGCTGGACGAGATGGCCAAAGTGCGTTCGTTCACCAACTACCTGCCGGGCTTTAACATTCCGATGCTGCCGCGTGAACTCTCCGACGATCTTTGCTCGTTGCGTGCGCATGAAGTGCGTCCGGTGCTCGCCTGTCGCATGACCATCGCGGCTGACGGTACCATTGAAGAGGACATCGAGTTCTTCGCCGCCACCATCGAATCCAAAGCCAAGCTGGCCTATGACAACGTATCCGACTGGCTGGAGAATACGGGCAGCTGGAAACCCGAGTCCGACACTATTGCTGCACAAATTCGTCTGCTGCACCGCGTCTGTCTGAGCCGCAGCGAATGGCGTCAAACCCATGCGCTGGTCTTCAAAGATCGTCCGGACTACCGTTTTGTGCTGGGTGAAAAAGGTGAAGTGCTGAATATCGTCGCTGAGCCGCGCCGTATTGCCAACCGCATCGTTGAAGAAGCGATGATTTCCGCCAACATTTGTGCCGCACGCGTGCTGCGCGACAAATTAGGCTTTGGCATTTACAACGTGCACACCGGGTTTGATCCGGCGAACACCGAAGCGCTGGCTGCCCTACTGAAAACTCATGACGTACACGTTGATCCTGAGGAAGTGCTTACCCTTCAGGGTTTCTGCAAACTGCGCCGCGAGCTGGACGCACAGCCGTCAGGGTTCCTTGACAGCCGTATTCGCCGCTTCCAGTCCTTTGCGGAAATCAGCACCGAGCCAGGCCCGCACTTTGGTCTCGGTCTTGAGGCATACGCGACCTGGACCTCTCCGATCCGTAAGTACGGCGACATGGTGAACCATCGTCTGCTGAAAGCGATCATTAAAGGTGAATCTGTTGCGCGCCCTCAGGATGATACGACGTTGCAGATGGCAGAGCGTCGCCGTCTCAACCGTATGGCGGAGCGTGATGTCGGTGACTGGTTGTACGCGCGCTTCCTGAATGATAAGGCGGGGACTGACACCCGCTTCCCGGCTGAAATCATTGATATCAGCCGCGGCGGTATGCGCGTTCGTCTGGTAGATAATGGCGCCGTTGCCTTTATCCCTGCCCCGTTCCTGCACGCCGTTCGCGATGAACTGGTTTGTAGCCAGGAAAACGGGACCGTGCAAATTAAAGGCGAAACGGTATACAAGGTCACAGACGTGATTGATGTCACCATCGCTGAAGTCCGTATGGAAACCCGCAGCATTATCGCGCGCCCTGTCGCCTGATAACCGCGCAAACTCCCGGCCTTCCCGTTCAGGGGCTGCCGGGAGTTCTCTCCTGTATTATCTCCCGAAAAATCATCGTTTTTTCTCACACTTTTCGTTTTCCCGCCGCCACATTTCGCCAGAATTATCTACAGTAAAAGAGAGCCGTCATTGTCGACTGCAACTGAATAATGTGTGCGCTACTCAGCAGACGCGGGAGAAAACGTGTTGGACGATCTGGAGCAGAATTTGCTGTTTCGTTACATGGGTACGCATAGCCCCTGGTGGCGACTGACAGCAGACAGCAATGCTCTGCATCTTGCTGCCAGTGAAAGCGCTGACATCATACAGGTCGTTGCGCTGGATGATGAGCAGGCCGCGCTGATTCGCCAGCTAACTGTGATCACCTCCAGCATTGCCATGACCCTGCCACTGTACGGTGTGGAGGTTCCCGTCCATCTTGTTGGCCGTAAAATTAACAAAAATGAGTGGGCAGGAACGGCATCAGCCTGGAACGATACCCCTTCCGTGGCGCGCGACCTGGCGCAAGGGCTCTCCTTCGCCGAACAGGTGGTTTCCGAGGCTAACTCCGTGATTGTGATCCTCGACCAGAACGGGAATATTCAGCGCTTCAACCGTTTAAGTGAAGAATATACGGGCCTGAAGGAACAGGAAGTCATCGGACAAAACGTGTTCAAACTGTTTATGAGCCGTAGCGAAGCCGCCGCCTCCAAACGCAACATCACCGGTTTTTTTCGTAACGGCAGTTCGTACGAAGTCGAACGCTGGATCAAGACCCGCAAGGGGCAACGCCTGTTTCTCTTCAGAAATAAATTCGTTCACAGCGGCAGCGGGAAAAATGAAATTTTCCTCATCTGTTCGGGTACCGACATAACGGAAGAGCGCCGGGCCCAGGAACGCCTGCGCGTTCTCGCCAATACGGATACGATAACCGGTTTGCCTAACCGAAATGCCATCCATGAGCTGATCTCCGATTCCATCACCGCACGGGGTGACTCGCAGGTGGGCGTGGTCTATCTCGATCTGGATAACTTTAAAAAAGTGAACGACGCCTATGGGCACATGTTTGGCGACCAGTTACTCCAGGCCGTTGCGCTGGCGATCCTGAGCTGCCTGGACGAAGGACAAACCCTGGCGCGCCTGGGCGGGGATGAGTTTATCGTGTTGGCCACCGATACCTCGCAGGGCGCGCTGGAAGCCATGGCGTCACGCATTCTGACCCGACTGCGTCAGCCTTTCCGCATCGGGCTGATCGAGGTTTACACCGGCTGTTCGCTGGGCATTGCGCTTGCGCCCCAGCATGGTAACGATCGCGAAAGCGTCATTCGCAATGCCGACACCGCCATGTACACCGCCAAAGAAAATGGTCGGGGTAAATTCTGCGTTTTCTCGCCAGAGATGAACCAGCGGGTATTTGAATATCTCTGGCTGGATACCAACCTGCGTAAAGCACTGGATAACGATCAACTGCTGATCCACTACCAGCCGAAAATGACCTGGCGCGGCGAAGTCAGAAGTCTGGAGGCGCTGGTGCGCTGGCAGTCGCCAGAACGTGGCCTGATCCCGCCGATGGAATTTATCTCCTACGCCGAGGAGTCGGGGCTAATTGTGCCTCTTGGCCGCTGGGTTATGCTCGATGTGGTGCGGCAGGTGGCAAAATGGCGCGACAAGGGGATCAACCTGCGCGTCGCGGTCAACGTTTCTGCCCGTCAGCTGGCGGACCAGACCATATTCAGTGACCTGAAGCAGGCGCTGAAAGATCTGAATTTTGAATACTGCCCGATTGACGTGGAATTGACCGAAAGCTGTCTCATCGAAAATGAAGAGCTGGCCCTGTCAGTGATCCAGCAATTCAGCCGTCTGGGTGCGCAAATTCATCTGGATGACTTCGGTACGGGCTACTCTTCCCTGTCGCAACTGGCGCGATTCCCTATCGATGCCATTAAGCTCGACCAGTCTTTCGTGCGGGATATCCATAAACAGTCCATTTCACAGTCGCTGGTGCGCGCGATAGTCGCCGTGGCGCAGGCGCTGAATTTGCAGGTCATTGCTGAAGGCGTGGAGAGCGCAAAAGAAGACGCCTTTCTGACGAAGAATGGCGTCAACGAACGGCAGGGTTATCTGTTTGCTAAGCCCATGCCCGCTGCCGCATTCGAGCGATGGCTAAAGCGTTATCAGGCCAGGCATGTCCGTTAGCTGGCTTTGCGTAAGCCCGTCGCCTGATGGCGATTTTGCAGCATAACCAGCCGCTCCATGTAGGCGATATCTTTCGGCTCAAGGCAGAAAGCGGCATCAACCCAATCCTCGGTAATGTCCATCAGTTCGCTCCTTGGAAGAGGCAACACACGCGTACGGGCGCGCAACATGGCCCTGACGCCGTTCAGCTTCGGTTGCAGCGTATCGATAAATGTCCGCACCGACATATAGCTCTGTAACGGCTCGAATAAGACATCCACAAGGCCGTGCTGCTCATACCATTCCGCCGTATGCGACTCACCTTTATAGATCAGCTCCTCCGCCATTTTCATGCCAGCACGACGCGCCACCAGTGAATAGCCCCCCATACCCGGGAAAAGATTGAACGCGATTTCAGGAAAGCCTAAACGGGCATCGCGCTGGGCCAGTATGAAATGGTGCGCCAGCGCAGCCTCAAACCCGCCCCCTAAGGCGCTTCCTTCCACCATGGCCAGCGTGACAGCACCGGTGTCAAACCCTCGCGAGGCGGCACGTAACAACATCCACACCGTGCGCCGTTCGGCCTCATAATAAGCCGCCAGTTGAGTGAATCGTTCAGCATCAGTAAACAAGGTGCAGGTTGTCTGGTTGATAACTGTCATAGTCGAATTCCTCTTATAAAAAAGCGCGTTGCGCGCAGTTTTAGACTAATCCACCCCTACAACCCGCAGCATACGGGGGTTAAATTTATCACTCTCATTGATGAACTTTGGTTATTGCATTTTTTACCTTCTCTTTTGAATCAATTTTCTGCATCATTGATAATATTAACTTTTCGCTTCAGGGTGAGCTTATGTCTAACATTGATGCAGCAGCCGTGGCACAGCGTATTGATACTGTGCTGGATATTCTCGTCGCGGGCGATTATCACTCTGCTATCCGTAATCTTGAGATCCTCAAGTCTGAACTGCTGGCTGAGAACGGCGCTGATAACGCACCAGAATCCACTCAACCAAAAGCCCCGTGGGAAGTGTAACCACGTCGTTTCCGCCCTAGCCTTTTAAATGGATGCTATGAATTCCCGACAACAAATCATTTTGCAGATGGTGATCGATCAGGGACGCGTGAGCGTGGTCGATCTCGCTAAAGCCACCGGCGTTTCTGAAGTCACCATCCGCCAGGATCTGAATCTTCTGGAAAAACAGAGCTACCTGCGTCGTGCGCACGGTTATGCCGTCCCACTGGACAGTGAGGATGTTGAAACCCGCATGATGAATAATTATGCGCTCAAGCGGGAACTGGCGGAGTTTGCTGCATCCCTGGTGAATAACGGTGAGACCGTCTTTATTGAAAATGGCAGCAGTAACGCCCTTCTGGCACGCACGCTTGCCGAACAAAAAGACATTACCATCATCACCGTCAGTAGCTATATCGCCCACCTGTTAAAGGAAACTCGCTGCGAGGTGATTCTGCTGGGCGGCATTTACCAGAAGAAAAGCGAAAGCATGGTGGGACCTTTAACGCGTCAATATGTTCAACAGGTCCACTTCAGCAAAGCGTTCATTGGTATTGACGGCTGGCAGCCTGAGACCGGCTTTACCGGGCGCGACATGATGCGTACCGACGTGGTTAACGCCGTGCTCGCCAAAGAGTGTGAAGCGATTGTGCTGACCGACAGCTCTAAGTTTGGCGCCGTGCACCCCTATACGATGGGTCCGGCTTCGCGCTTCAGCCGTGTGATTACGGATGAGCGGTTGCGAGATGAATATCGCCAGCAATTAGAACAAGACGGCCTGACGGTCGATATTGTGAAAAAAACGGCCTGATTATCCTGCTGCGCCCGAATAATGGGCGCACTTAAACCTTTCTCTGAGAGTATTCCGACCCTTCCTTTAAGAGTTTTTACCTGTTGAAACCGTTCTAAACACGTAAAATTAATATTAGCGATATAACAGGAAGTGACTATCACCTGCGTGATGATGAAACGCCTGCGCGACCAGCTTTCACGGGAAAAGAATTTAAGTATGGATATTGTCTATACTTAAAGTGCATTCCTTTCCGTGAATCGATAATTCAGGAGAAAGTATTATGACCTTTACCAGCAAAAAATTAGCCGCCGCTGTTCTGGCAATCACTGTAGCAATGTCCCTGAGCGCTTGCTCTAACTGGTCTAAACGTGACCGTAACACCGCGATTGGTGCCGGTGCTGGTGCGCTTGGTGGTGCAGTATTAACGGATGGTAGTACGCTGGGTACATTAGGTGGTGCTGCCGTAGGTGGTATTATCGGTCACCAGGTGGGCAAATAATCACCATAACGGCTCTCACCGGTAAAATAATATATTTTATATTTTCAGGTCTGACTTACGCACGTAAAAAAAAGAGCCACGGCAATGTCCGTGGCTCATTTATTTTAGCCGCCCGCCAGTTTGACTTTCATTCCCTTGGCTTCCAGCAGCGTTTTAATTAAATCCCGTTTATCACCCTGAATCTCAATAATGCCATCTTTTACTGCCCCACCGCATCCGCACTTCTTTTTAAGCTCAGCGGCGAGT
This sequence comes from Enterobacter cloacae complex sp. IR5418, assembly GCF_049238105.1. Classification (NCBI taxonomy): domain Bacteria; kingdom Pseudomonadati; phylum Pseudomonadota; class Gammaproteobacteria; order Enterobacterales; family Enterobacteriaceae; genus Enterobacter; species Enterobacter cloacae complex sp. IR5418. Next base: position 41,693 of record NZ_JBMKHS010000011.1, read on the forward strand.
TTTGCCAGGTCTGCATCATCCAGATCAAGGCCGGTGACAAGGCAAACGCCTTTACCTTTTCTGCCGCTGGTCTGGCGCTGAATACGCACGATGCCATCGCCTTTCGGACGTTCGGCTTTCTCTTTTGGCTCTTCTATGCGCCCGGTATCGGTTGAAAAGACCAGACGACTGTTGGCGTCACGCATTATGCCCCCTTTTTCAGTGATGCATTAATTGCTTTCAGGGCCTCTGCCGGGTTAGCGGCTTGCGTCACCGGACGGCCAATCACCATATAATCCACCCCCGCGCTTAACGCCTGTTCTGGCGTCATGATGCGTCGCTGATCCCCTGTTGCGCTGCCTGCCGGACGGATACCTGGCGTCACCAGTTTAAAATCGCGGCCTAACTCAGATTTGAAGCGAACCGCCTCCTGCGCTGAACAGACCACGCCATCAAGCCCACACTGTTGCGTGAGACGCGCGAGACGCTCCGCGTGCCCGGCAGGTGACAACGTCACACCCAGGTCGCGCAGGTCAGATTCATCCATACTGGTCAGCACGGTGACGGCGATCAGAAGCGGAGCGTCAGTGCCGAACGGCACCAGCGCTTCACGCGCCGCCGTCATCATGCGTGCCCCACCAGATGCATGAACGTTAACCATCCACACGCCCAGTTCAGCCGCCGCAGCCACGGCATGCGCAGTGGTATTCGGAATATCGTGGAATTTCAGGTCGAGGAAAACGTCGAAACCACGCTGGTGCAGATTGCGGACGATTTGCGGACCGAACAGCGTAAACATCTCTTTGCCTACTTTCAGACGGCAATCGCGGGGATCAATACCCTCTACAAAGGCCAGTGCAGCGTCACGGTTATTGTAATCCAGAGCAACAACTACGGGAGAATCGGTAACTACGCGGGAAGTGGAGGATGTAACAGACGTCATGACCAGCCCTTTTCGTCTATGGGCGCGCAGCGGCGCGGAACAGATAAACGGCGTGCATTCTACCTGCCCTCGGGGTAAATGAACAGAATCGAATGCTTTTCCTGCTGAACCCCAGACCGCACGGTGCTGACGAAGTTACTGCAACCATTAGTATGTTGTAACTAAATTGCGGCGTTTTAAAAAATCACTGCCCGTCCAGGCCACGGATTGGCTTAATGGTGGACCAGGCACGGCATGAAGGACAATGCCAGTAGAGCGAGTACGCGGTGAAGCCGCATTTCTGGCAGCGATAGCGCGGTTTGCTCCGTACCTGTTCGCCCACCATGTCTCGCAGCACCATCAGGCTCTCTTTAGCGCGCCCTTCTTCCGCGTCATTGAGATGGTAGTCCATCAGTTTGTGGAAGACGCGCATCGTAGGATGACGCTGCAACTGACGGGTAATATAAACCTGTGCAGTATCACTCCCTTCGTGCTGTTCAACGACATCAGAAAGCATCAGCTCGGCTGTGGCCCCGGTGTTTTCTTCAACACAGCGGCGCAGGAACGCCACCCACTCGTCCTGCTTATCAAGCTGCTGATAGCAGGTTTGCAGCATTTCCAGCGTTTCGCTGACCAGCTCTTTGTCCTGATCGATAACGCGAAGCAGGCTCTCCACGGCTTTGGCGTAATCGCCGTTAGCCATAAAGACCCGACCCATCATAATCGAGATGCGGGCGCTGTTGCGATCGGCCGCGGCGCCTTTCTTTAACAACGCCATGGCTTTATCCATGTCATCGCTACCCATCTGCTGAAGGGCCAGCTCGCAGTAGAAGTGGGCAATTTCGACGCGCTGTTTATCTTTGCCGAGTTTGACCAGCCGTTCGGCGGTATCAATCGCTTTTTGCCAGTCGCTGGTGGCCTGGTAGATTTGCAGAAGTTGCTGAAGCGCACCGATGCGGAAGTCAGTCTCATCCACGAGCTGGGAGAACATATCCTCGGCGCGATCGTAAAGCCCCGCGGCCATGTAATCCCGTCCCAGTTGCTGCACGGCCAGCAGCCGTTGCTCATAGGTCAACGACGCGCTTTCCATCAGGGTCTGGTGGATACGAATGGCACGGTCAACCTCGCCGCGCGAGCGGAACAGGTTACCCAGGGTAAGATGCGCCTCTACGGTGCCGGTATCCTCTTTAAGCATGTCGAGGAACAGATCCACCGCTTTATCCTGCTGATTGCTCAACAGGAAGTTCACCCCCGCAACATAGTCACGGGAGAGTCGGTTCGCTTCATCCTGTTTTGTTTGTTGCGCGCTTCTGCGGCCCATATACCAGCCATAGGCTGCGGCGACAGGCAAAAGCAGAAACAACAACTCCAGCATATTCGATTATTCCTTGACTACCGGCACACCAGAGCTCGCCGGAATGTCAGTCGCAGGCGTAAGTTGATGTTCAAGTCGTTTAATTTTACGTTCAGCGCGAACAAGAGAAACACGAACCTTCAGCCAGAACAGGCCGCATACAAGCCAGCCAATGACAAATCCCGCCGCGAATAACACAGCCAGCAGGCTCGACACCCGGTACTCGCCCTGCGCCAGCAGATAGTTGAAACTTACCTGTTGATCGTTTTGCGCGCCCAATGTGACTGAAATGACAAAAATCGCCAACACCAGTAAGAAAATGAGTAAATATTTCACATGACTTCCCGTTATGTGGTTCGAGCGTATAAAGCGTGTTCAACTCACTGCAATCAGCCTTATAAGCTACCATTTTAGTGACGGACGCGAAACGGAAAAAGTAGCGCGCCCTACATGGATTTATGGTCAAAGTGCGGAATATCAACCTTCAGATTCCGCCAGACTCCCTTTCGGCGATTTCTTCCTTCTCTTCCGGCGGCGGCGTCAGTGGTCCACAGAAACGTTGTGCAAGCCAGGACGCCAGCGTCACAAGTACCCACGAGATCAGCGTTGCCACCACCAAATCACGCGGCCAGTGCATTCCCAGCAGCATCCGGCTGCCCATTACGCCTGTCGCCCAGACCAGCAAAATCGCAATCGTGAGGGTACGCCGACGCGGCCACAGCAGACCCACGCCAAGTAACGCCCAGCTGGCTGCAAACATGGTATGCCCGGAAGGAAACGCAAAGCCGGTCTCTTTTTGCCAGTGTTTGCGTAAAAAAGTCGGGATATCCTGTTGTTCTGCAAGCTGCGCCTTTACCAGCGCACCGCGATCTTTACGCTTTAAATTGTAGAACTCATCCACCGGAACATGGTGCGTTTTTTCCAGCCAGACGACGAAAGGACGGGGTTCCTGCACGCGATCTTTCACCCACGACTTCACCCCCTGCCCGATAAGTATGGCTCCGCCAAGAATGGCAAAGAGTACCAGCGCCGCGCGAAGGCGAAAGCGCAGGCACCACAGGAACCAGGCACAGAGCAGCACGTGCGTAATAATCCCCCACGGCTGGGTGACCGTCTCGGTTATCCAGTATAAGGCTTTCAGCCACGTCTCGTTTTGTCCTGGCTGCCACATCCAGCCGGAGAACCAAACGACCAGGGGTATAACAAGCAATACGGCGGCGCCTGCGGCCGTTCGTCTGGCAATTGAAAGCATGTCCTCTCCTTTTTCACTAAGCACCACAATCATAACTGAATTTCATCATTCTGGTGGAGATGTCGGATCGTGCGTTTAACGTCCGTATAACGTGGTGGCGATTAGGTGAAGTTGCCGGGCTTGTGGCAAAATAGTCCAATACAGAAAGCAAAATGGGGCAAAGGCACGAAACGTGTCAGCCTGGTCTGGAGAATCACATGCAGCTTAAACGTGTGGCAGAAGCCAAACTGCCAACCCCATGGGGCGATTTCCTGATGGTGGGTTTTGAAGAACTGGCAACCGGGCAAGATCACGTCGCTCTGGTATTCGGCGACATTTCGGGGCAAACGCCGGTGTTGTCCCGCGTTCATTCAGAGTGTCTGACCGGTGACGCGCTGTTCAGCCTGCGGTGCGACTGCGGTTTCCAGCTCGAAGCCGCCCTTTCTCATATCGCAGAGGAAGGACGTGGCGTTCTGCTGTATCACCGTCAGGAAGGACGCAATATCGGCCTGCTGAATAAAATCCGCGCCTATGCGTTGCAGGATCAGGGCTACGATACTGTCGAAGCGAACCATCAGCTCGGCTTTGCTGCCGACGAGCGCGATTTCACCCTGTGCGCAGATATGTTCAAGCTGCTGGGCGTGGACGAAGTGCGCCTGCTGACTAACAACCCGAAGAAAGTGGAGATCCTCACTGAAGCGGGCATCAATATCGTGGAACGCGTGCCGCTGATTGTTGGCCGCAACCCGAAAAACGCGCACTATCTTGATACTAAAGCCGCCAAAATGGGCCACCTGTTGAGCGAGTAAATGCAAAACGCCCGGCACATGTGCCGGGCGAGTTTTATCAGTCCAGCATCTTACGGATTACATAATGCAAAATGCCGTCGTTCTGGTAATAGGTCAGCTCCGTGGCCGTATCTATACGACACCGGCATTCCAGCACTTCTGATGTACCATCTGCACGCGTTAACTTCACGGGCACCGTTTTACCCGGTTGCAGATTTTGCAGGCCGCTGATATCAATCTGCTCTTCCCCGGTCAGTCCCAGCGTTTTTCGCGTCACGCCCTGTGGAAATTCCAGCGGCAGGATCCCCATTCCGATCAGGTTTGAACGGTGGATACGTTCAAAGGATTCGGCAATGACCACGCGAACCCCAAGCAGACGCGGGCCTTTCGCCGCCCAGTCACGGCTGGAGCCGGAACCGTATTCCTTCCCGGCAATAACCGCCAACGGCGTCCCTTCCTGCTGATACTTCACGGCAGCGTCATAAATCGAAATGACCTCCGTATCCGGCAGGTGGCGCGTCATGCCCCCTTCCACGCCCGGCACCATTTCATTACGAATGCGGATGTTGGCAAATGTCCCGCGCATCATCACTTCATGGTTACCGCGACGCGAACCGTAGGAGTTGAAATCGCGACGTTCCACGCCTCGACTTTGCAGATACCGACCAGCCGGGCTGTCCGCCTTGATACTCCCCGCCGGAGAGATATGGTCGGTTGTGACGGAATCCCCCAGCATCGCCAGGATCCGCGCGCCGTGAATATCTTTCAGCGGTGCAGGCTCCGCCAGCATCTCATCGAAGAATGGAGACAGGCGAATATAGGTGGAGTCATTCTGCCAGTCATAGGTATCGGAACCCACCACGTCGATCGCTTTCCATTCCTCCGTACCTTCAAATACTTCGGCATATTCTTTGCGGAACATCTCCGTGGAGACTTTCTCGACCGCGCGCGCAATTTCACGCGATGATGGCCAGATGTCTTTCAGATAAACCGGTTCATTCTTGCGATCGTGACCAATCGGATCGGTCGCCAGATTAATGTTCATGTTTCCGGCCAGAGCATAGGCCACAACCAGCGGCGGCGAGGCCAGCCAGTTGGTTTTCACCAGCGGATGAATACGCCCTTCAAAGTTTCGGTTACCGGAAAGCACCGCGCCAACGGTCAAATCACCTTGCTTGATCGCCACTTCAATAGGTTCAGGCAATGGACCAGAGTTACCGATGCAGGTCGTACAGCCGTAACCCACCAGGTTAAAGCCCAGCTCGTCGAGGTAAGGCGTGAGTCTGGCCTGCGCCAGATAATCGGAAACCACTTTTGAACCAGGCGCCAGGGAGGCTTTCACCCACGGCTGTGGCTTAAGTCCCAACTCTACCGCTTTTTTCGCCAGCAGCCCGGCTGCCATTAACACGCTCGGGTTGGACGTGTTGGTACAGGAGGTAATAGCGGCGATCACTACGGCGCCGTCAGGGAGTTGATACTGATGCCCGTTCAGAACGTAGTCCACCGGACGGTGATCTTTTTGCGCGGCATTGACCTCCAGCTCATTGCTGGCGGCAAACGCTTTCGGAACGTTGCTCAGGGCGACGCGGTCCTGGGGACGCTTAGGCCCTGCGAGGCTTGCCTCAACGGTGCCCATATCCAGTTCCAGCGTACTGGTAAATACCGGCTCATCACCCGGGTTACGCCACATGCCCTGCGCTTTGGTGTAAGCCTCAACAAGTGCCACCTGCTCCTCGCTGCGACCGCTGAGACGCATATACTCAAGCGTTACGCTATCAATCGGGAAAAAGCCGCAGGTCGCGCCGTATTCCGGCGCCATATTGGCGATGGTGGCGCGGTCCGCCAGCGGCAGTGAATCCAGGCCATCGCCATAAAATTCAACAAATTTACCTACCACGCCATGCTTGCGTAGCATCTGGGTGACCGTCAGGACCAGATCCGTGGCGGTAATGCCTTCGGGCAGCTTACCGGTCAGCTTAAAGCCCACCACATCCGGAATGAGCATTGATACCGGCTGGCCGAGCATGGCCGCTTCCGCTTCGATACCGCCAACGCCCCAGCCGAGTACGCCAAGGCCGTTAATCATGGTGGTGTGTGAGTCGGTGCCCACCAGCGTATCCGGGTAAGCCACCCACTCTTTATCCTGCAATTCACTCCAGACGGCTTTGCCAAGATATTCCAGGTTAACCTGGTGGCAAATTCCGGTTCCCGGGGGAACAACACTGAAGCGGCTGAACGCCTGCTGACCCCATTTCAGGAATACGTAGCGTTCGTGGTTGCGTTCCATCTCCAGACGGACGTTTTCGCCGAAAGCGTCGTCATCACCGAAGTGGTCGACGGTGACGGAGTGGTCGATGACGAGGTCTACCGGGGACAGGGGATTAACCTTAGCGGTATCGCCCCCAAGACGCTTAACGGCTTCACGCATGGCAGCCAAATCCACAACCGCCGGTACGCCGGTGAAATCCTGCATCAACACCCTGGCCGGGCGATAGGCAATTTCTCTGTCTGCATGAGCATTTTTCAGCCACCCTGCCAGAGCCTGGATATCCTCCTCGGTAACCGAGTCGCCATCCTGCCAGCGCAAGAGGTTTTCCAGTAAGACTTTCAACGACTTGGGTAACCGCGAAATGTCCCCAAGCGTTCTGGCCGCCAGCGGTAAGCTGTAGTAGCGCCAGGTTTTATTTTCCGCCTGTAATGTGTCCTTACTGGCTTCGCGTAGGGTTAACGACATAAGCTCCTCCTTAAAAACAGGGATGTCCTGACAATCATCAGGGCTGTAATTAAAGATAACACAAAGATGTCGTAACGTTTTGATAACAACCCAAATTGATAAATTTAGGAATGGTCCAACGCGAGTGATAAAACAAAAAACCCCGCCGTGGCGAGGTTTTACGATTTAGTGTAAGGCCAGCCAGATGAGCTGACACCAGAAGAGGATCGACGCCGAGAATACGCCGAGCCATGACCAGTATTTTACGGTTGTCATGTTATTCATCATAGGGACACCAGACTTTAATTATTTAAGGTTGCGAGGTCTGCCCTCGTTCTATATTGCTGATGTGTATTTATTAAAGAGTACAAAAGTGCACAGTCTTTATTCAGACTATTTGCATCGTTACGCAAAAACCGAAATTATTGTTTTTTGGGTTCGTCTTCCGCGAACACATCAATAAAGGCCTGCTGCTGAGGCGTCAGTTTCCAGGAGGCTGGCACGCTGGTTGCTGGCGCTTTACGGGCTTTGTGAGCATTGTCACGAAGCTGACACATCTCTTTTCTCGCTTCTGTACGCACCGTCATGACCATAATCAACCCCAGTAATTCCAGACAAGAAGAGCAACCACCACCCAGAACAGGGCAGAGCCAAGAAATACCGCCAGCCAGGCTTTACGCTTAAGCGCGGGATCCCTTTGCGGTTCTTCACTTCCTGACGGCATTGCTAACCTCATACAATCGACATCGCTTATCATTTAGAGACCAAACAATTGGCACAAGTAATCATCTGATGAGATAAATCCTAAAGAAACTTTAGCCGAAAAGCCAGTGAATTTACGTATCTGGGCCTGGGAAAATTCAATCTTTTGACCAGAAATAAATAATTGAAAAGAATAATTTGCACACCTGTAAATTAGTTTCTACTTTTGTCGCAAATTTGCGACAGTAAAACCATAGTCATTAAATGGGTTATGACGATATATGACAGTGGGCGTAGATGATGATAATTCTAATTCAGGTTTGAAGGGGAATGACGGTATCTTTCCGCACGAGAAAGATACCGGGTGTGATTATTTGGCGGGAAGTTTGATGTCTTTAAACATCTCTTCTATGTCTTCATTAGAGCGTAACGCCACAGCGGTATCCACCACGTCCCGCGTTAAATGGGGCGCGAAGCGTTGAATAAAATCATACATATAGCTGCGCAGGAACGTGCTGCGGCGAAAACCTATCTTGGTGGTGCTGTGGCTGAAAATATCATGCGCATCCAGACGCACCAGATCCGGGTCTGATACTGGATCCACCGCCATACTGGCAATAACTCCCACGCCCAGGCCCAGACGCACGTACGTTTTTATGACGTCCGCGTCTGTCGCCGTAAAGACAATCCGTGGTGTTAATCCGGCGCGGTTAAACGCGGTGTCCAGCTCAGAACGGCCCGTAAAGCCGAAGGTATAGGTCACCAGCGGATATTGCGCCAGCTCTTCAATTGTCACTTCTCCCTTCCCTGCCAGCGGGTGGTCAGGAGTCACGACAATGGAGCGGTTCCAGTGGTAGCACGGCAGCATGACCAGATCATCGTACAGATGAAGGGCTTCGGTCGCGATGGCAAAGTCTGCATTACCTTTGGACACGGCCTCTGCGATTTGCGTCGGCGAGCCCTGGTGCATATGCAGGGAAACGCGGGGATAGCGTTCGATGAAACCTTTGATGACCCCGGGAAGCGCATAACGCGCCTGGGTGTGCGTGGTGGCAATATACAGAGAGCCTTTATCCGGCCAGGTATGTTCCCCGGCGACGGATTTAATGGCGTCGACTTTGGAGAGCACTTCCCGTGCGATACGAATAATTTCCTGTCCTGCTGGCGTGACCTGAGTCAGGTGCTTACCACTGCGGGCAAATATCTGAATACCTAACTCATCCTCCAGCATACGCACCTGCTTACTGATGCCGGGCTGTGAGGTATAAAGACCTTCTGCGGTGGAAGAGACATTGAGGTTATGATTGACGACCTCAACGATATAGCGAAGCTGCTGTAATTTCATGCTAGACCATCCGATTTAGCGCATGCGTCAATCGCTTAAGACGATTTGATAATAAGAAACGGGTTAACTATAACCACTATATCATTTATAGCCAGGCTGTATAGTACGGAACAAAAAATAATAATAACGTAATAAAAAAGGGCCGGAAGTCCGGCCCTTTCACAGGTAAGTTACGGTAAGAGAAGATTATTTTTTGCCTTCAACCCATTTACCGTCGACAAAGAAGGCTGACCAGCCGGTCGCTTTACCCTCTTTTTCAGCCGCAATGTACTGCTGCTTCGTTTTGCGGCTGAAGCGCACCACGGTTTTGTTGCCTTCCGGATCCTGCTGTGGCGCATCGGCCAGGTAGCGCAGTTTCTCCGGCAGACGATCGCGGAAGCGGTACAGCTCTTCTACCAGCGGCGCGCGGGTTTCGCGCGATTTCGGGAAGGTGTTGGCCGCCAGGAATACCCCGGCAGCGCCGTCACGCAGCACGAAATAAGCGTCAGACTTCTCGCACGGCAGCTCAGGAAGCGGAACCGGATCTTCCTTCGGCGGGGCAACTTCACCGTTACGCAGGATCTTACGCGTATTTTTACAGTCGTCGTTGGTGCATGCCATGTACTTACCGAAACGTCCCATTTTCAGGTGCATTTCGGAACCACACTTCTCACACTCAACGATCGGACCGTCATAGCCCTTGATGCGGAACTCACCTTCTTCGATCTCATAACCATCGCAGGTCGGGTTATTACCGCAAACGTGCAGTTTACGTTTTGGATCGATCAGGTAGCTGTCCATCGCCGTGCCGCATTTCTTACAGCGGCGTTTTGCGCGCAGTGCGTTGGTTTCCGCATCGTCACCTTCCAGCACGTTGAGAACTTCGTTCTCCGGCACGAGGTTGATGGTGGTTTTGCAACGCTCTTTCGGCGACAGTGCATACCCGGAACAGCCGAGGAACACGCCCGTGGTCGCGGTACGGATCCCCATTTTACGGCCACAGGTTGGGCAGTCGATGCTGGTCAGTACCATCTGGTTAGGCAGCATGCCGCCCTCTTCAGGATCTTTCTCAGCTTTTTCAAGCTGGTTGGTAAAATCGCTGAAGAAGCTGTCGAGAACTTTCTTCCACTCCGCCTTATGGCTGGCAACCTCATCGAGGCTGTCTTCCATCTGCGCGGTGAAGTCATAGTTCATCAACTCGCGGAAGTTCGCTTCCAGGCGGTCGGTGACAATCTCACCCATTTTTTCAGCATAGAAACGACGGTTCTCAACGCGAACGTAGCCACGATCCTGAATGGTCGAAATGATTGACGCATAGGTAGACGGGCGACCAATGCCGCGTTTTTCCAGCTCTTTCACCAGCGAGGCTTCGCTGAAACGCGCAGGTGGCTTAGTGAAGTGCTGAGCCGGGACCAAATCAACCAGCGACAGCTCGTCACCTTTGTTGACTGAAGGCAGCGTTCTGTCTTCATCACCTTTACGCAGCGCAGGCATCACTTTGGTCCAGCCGTCGAAGCGCAGAATACGGCCACGCGCTTTCAGGCGGAAGTCGCCCGCACCAACGGTCAGCGTGGTGGAGTCGTATTTCGCTGGCGTCATCTGGCAGGCCACGAACTGACGCCAGATCAGCTGATACAGCTTCTGCGCGTCCGCTTCCATATCTTTCAGCGATTCTGCCAGGACGGAAACGTCAGAAGGACGAATCGCTTCGTGCGCTTCCTGAGAATTCTCTTTGCTGGCGTACTGATTAGGACTGTCCGGCAGGTATTTTTTACCGAAGTTGTCCTCGATATAGCCGCGCACCATGTTAACAGCGTCCTGGCTCAGGTTGGTGGAGTCAGTACGCATGTAGGTAATGTAACCCGCTTCATACAAACGCTGGGCCATCATCATGGTTTTCTTCACGCCGTAACCCAGACGCGTGCTTGCCGCCTGCTGGAGAGTTGACGTGATAAACGGAGCGCCAGGCTTGCTGCTGGTCGGTTTGTCTTCACGATCCAGAACCTGATAACGCGCTTTTTCCAGCAGCGCCACGGCGGCCATGGTCTGATCGCGATTCTCAGGACGGAACGGTTTGTCGTGGTGGTGACTCACCTGCAACGGCAGCGCATCGCCGCCTGGCGTGGTGACATTCGCATCCACTTCCCAGAACTCTTCCGGGACGAACGCTTTGATTTCACGTTCACGTTCTACAACAAGACGAACCGCCACGGACTGCACACGCCCCGCAGACAGGCCGCGAGCAACCTTTTTCCACAGCAACGGCGAGACCATGTAGCCTACAACGCGGTCCATAAAGCGACGCGCCTGCTGAGCGTTAACACGGTCAATATTCAGTTCACCCGGCTTCTCAAACGCCTGACGAATCGCATTCTTCGTAATTTCGTTAAACACTACGCGGCTGTAGCGTTTGTCATCACCCCCGATCACTTCCCGCAGGTGCCATGCGATGGCTTCCCCTTCGCGGTCAAGGTCGGTTGCGAGATAAATGTGGTCTGCTTTTTCAGCGAGCTGTTTCAGCTCATTAACGACTTTTTCTTTGCCTGGCAGCACTTCGTATTGTGCATCCCAGTTGTGCCATGGGTTAACACCCATGCGGTTGACAAGCGCGCTACGTTCATCCTTTTTAGGCTTTTTAGCCCCTTTGGTGGAGGTAGAGTCTGCGCTCTTTTTGCTGGCTGAGCCACTGGTCGGCAAATCGCGAATGTGACCAACGCTGGACTTAACCACGTAGTCATTGCCCAGATATTTATTGATCGTTTTGGCTTTTGCCGGGGACTCAACGATGACGAGAGCTTTACCCATATTCACCTTTACCTAATTTAATTCTTCCAGGAATACGCCGCACGTTGATTTCCCTTCCGCTGACGACGAGCCATTGATATTGCGACGTCATCAGGGGATATCAACCCCTATGTTTTACCGAACGTCAGAATGGCGACATCCAGGTCATTGAGTTTTCGGGTATTTTTCTCACATCAAAGTTCATTCGTGACGAATTCCCGGTCGAATGTCAAGCAATTCTGTTGCCAGAATGACGAAAGCGCACACTGTACCTGATAAAATTCGTTACGCAACTTTATTAGCATGCAAAAGCAAATCCCGCCAGCCAGCCCCCTTTCCTTATCCCCTCGGATAACAGGGAAAATTTGCCCCTGAAGCGACCCAGGCGTAGACTATTGTCACTGTTTAAGGAGTGGAATATGCAGAATACAACCCAACCCATTGACCGAGCTTCTCTGCTTATCGAAGCAAACAAACTCATTCGCGACCATGAAGACACCCTGGCGGGGATTGAAGCGACTGGCGTGGAACAACGTAATGGCGTGCTGGTATTCAGCGGTGAATACTTCCTTGATGAACAAGGGTTACCCACCCCGAAAAGCACCGCCGTGTTTAACATGTTCAAATACCTGGCGCATACCCTCTCAGAGAAGTACCACCTGGTCGATTAAAACGAAAACGCGAGGCATCAGCCTCGCGTTTTTCTTTACAGCAGCGGCTTTTGTCCGCGCTGCAACCAGCCTAGCAGCAGACGATCCGCACTTTCTGCCGCACTGTTGGTAAAACGGTCCAAGAGGCGCTTGCGTCGGGTGAAGCGCACCCCCACCAGCTCGCGGCCTTCCATCAGGTTGATCAGCAGGTCGTCGCTGGTACCCACTTCATCCACCAGCCCTTTCTCCTGCGCCTGTGTGCCGTACCAGTGTTCGCCCGTCGCCACCTGCTCAATATCCAGCGTTGGGCGCATGCGATGCACGAAATCTTTGAACAGATGGTGTGTTTCGTTCAGGTCTTCCCGGAACTTCTGCCGTCCCTCTTCGGTATTTTCACCGAGCAGCGTCAGCGTGCGTTTGTACTGACCTGCCGTGTGCAGTTCGATGTCGATCTCTTTGTTTTTCAGGAAACGATTAAAGTTAGGGATCTGCGCGACCACCCCAATCGAGCCGATAATCGAGAACGGTGCCGCGACGATTTTATCCGCCACGCACGCCATCATATAGCCGCCGCTCGCCGCAACCTTATCGACCGCCACGGTGAGCGGGATCTGTTTATCCCGCAGACGTTGTAACTGCGAAGCCGCCAGTCCATACCCATGCACGACCCCGCCCGGGCTTTCAAGGCGTACCACCACCTGATCCTGCGCTGTCGCTACTGCCAGCACCGCCGTCACTTCTTCGCGCAGAGAGGAGACTTCATGCGCATCCATGCTACCTTTAAAATCGAGCACATAGACGCGCGGCTTTGTGTCAGCCTGTGGCGTAGCGAGCTTTGCTTTCGCCTTCGCGGCTTTGGCGTCCTGCTTATGTTTTTTCTTCTGGGCCTTTAGCCACAGCTTCTGTTGATGATCGTCCAGCAGCGCCAGAGACATCTCCTCCTGCATCTCTTTATACTGCTCACTCAGGCGGGTAATGCGTAACTCACCACGCTGACGCTTACGCTGCGTCAGGTTGACAATCAGAACGGCGATCACCGCGATAGCAATAACCACCGTCGCGATTTTGGCCAAAAATAACCCATATTGAGAAAGTAATTCCACGCGTTCCACCTTGATTTAACCACGACTCTTTCACGCCAGTGTACAACAGCCCTGCGCAGGCGTCTCGCTCAGGACATTACCTGTGCGAGGCGGCTTCAGGAATCCCTCGCATCTGGTTTAAATCTTTGCAAATTGTTAATTTCCCAGCGTTCTGTCCTGTAGACTGATTGAATTCTGACGCTGTTTCGGGCATAAAGCCGAAAAGTCATAAATAAAGGTGCAAGTCACGCCCAATGCGCCTGAGGAGCCACCGTGCATTATCAGCCACAAAAAAACCTTCTACAGAACCGCATTATTCTGGTTACCGGAGCCAGCGACGGGATTGGTCGCGAAGCGGCCCTGACCTATTCTGAATACGGTGCGAGCCTGATTCTGCTGGGACGTAATGAAGAAAAGCTCAAAGCCGTCGCCCGTGAAATCGAAAACGCCAGCGGTACGCCCACGCCCTGGTATACGCTCGATCTGTTGACCTGCACGCCAGCGTCATGTCAGGCCCTTGCCCAGCGCATTAGCACGCATTATCCACGTCTGGACGGCGTGCTGCACAACGCGGGTTTACTGGGCGAAGTGCGCCCGATGGATGAACAGGATCCGGAGATTTGGCAGCAGGTGATGCAGGTTAACGTCAACGGGACATTTTTCCTGACCCAGGCCTTGCTTCCTTTATTACTTAACTCCGATTCCGGTTCGCTGGTGTTTACCTCCTCCAGCGTGGGGCGTCAGGGTCGTGCGAACTGGGGGGCTTACGCAGCCTCAAAATTTGCCACTGAAGGAATGATGCAGGTACTGGCCGAAGAGTACCAGAGCCGCCACCTGCGGGTTAACTGTATTAACCCGGGCGGTACGCGAACCAAAATGCGCGCCAGCGCGTTCCCGACAGAAGATCCGCAGAAGCTTAAAACCCCGGCCGATATCATGCCCCTTTACCTGTGGCTGATGGGTGACGACAGCCGTCGTAAAACCGGAATGACTTTTGATGCCCAGCCAGGCCGCAAACCGGGGATATCGCAATGAGTGAAGACCGTCATCAGCAGCGCCAGCAGCGTCTGAAAGAACAGGTTGATGCACGTGTGGCGGCAGCCCAGGACGAGCGCGGGATCCTCATCGTCTTCACCGGAAACGGCAAAGGCAAAACCACTGCTGCCTTTGGTACCGCCACCCGCGCGGTCGGGCATGGGCAGAAAGTGGGTGTGATCCAGTTTATCAAGGGTGAATGGCCCAACGGCGAGCGCAATCTGCTCGAACCGCATGGCGTTGAGTTCCAGGTGATGGCGACCGGTTTTACGTGGGATACCCAGAACCGGGAAACCGATACCGCAGCCTGCCTCGCCGTCTGGGAGCATGCCAAAAGAATGCTCTCCGACCCGTCGCTAAACATGGTATTGCTGGATGAAATCACCTATATGGTGGCCTATGACTACCTGCCGCTGGAAGAGGTGCTTGAAGCGCTAAGGAATCGTCCTGCGCACCAGACGGCGATCGTCACGGGGCGTGGGTGTCATCGGGATATTCTGGAGCTGGCAGATACCGTCAGCGAACTGCGTCCGGTTAAGCATGCGTTCGATGCGGGTATCAAAGCGCAAATTGGGATTGATTACTAAAGAAAAAAGCCCGGTATATTCACCGGGCTTTTCAATTAACCGTTGTTATTACGGCTGCCAGAGCGGCGATTGCTGCTGACCTGGCTGTGACGCTTCACCGCCCGGCGGATCTGATTCGCCTTCATGCGACGACGATCTTTTTCCACCGCCACTTTCGATGTGGTTTCTGGCGTCAGGCCAACCAGATCGCGCAGGTAGTTGGTTTGCGTCAGATCCAGCTCGGTATACCCACCGCGTGGCAGACCTTTCGGCAGGAGAATGTCGCCATAGCGAACGCGAATCAAACGGCTTACCTGCACACCGACCGCTTCCCACAGACGACGCACCTCACGGTTACGTCCCTCTGTCAGGGTAACGTTGTACCACTGGTTAATGCCTTCACCACCGGTAAATTTGATGGTTTTGAACGCCGCAGGACCGTCTTCAAGCTGAACGCCACGCGACAGATCGCGCAGTTTGTTCTCATCAACCTGGCCGAAAACACGCACGGCGTATTCACGTTCCACTTCACGGCTCGGGTGCATCAGACGGTTTGCCAGTTCACCATCAGTGGTGAACAGCAGCAGGCCGCAGGTGTTCACGTCCAGACGCCCCACGGCAATCCAGCGGGCGCCACGCAGTTTTGGCAGACGGTCAAACACCGTCGGGCGGCCTTCCGGATCGTTGCGGGTACACAGTTCGCCTTCCGGCTTGTAGTAAGCCAGCACGCGGCAGATCTGTTCAGCAGACTCTTTCACGGAGATAAGATGGCCGTCAATGCGGATCTTAAGCCCCGGTACGATTTCTACGCGGTCACCGAGCGTGGCGATTTTACCGTCCACACTCACGCGGCCTGCTTCAATAATGGCTTCGATTTCACGGCGCGAACCGTGGCCAGCGCGCGCCAGCACTTTCTGTAACTTCTCGCTCATTGAGCTTCCTCAGGTGTCGCCTTCACAGGCGTCGAATCAGGTCAAAAACAGGGCGGCGCCCTGCTTTGATGGCCGCGTAGTATATCTGCTTACACCCTTACAAGAAAGGCTTAACATCGCCCACGCCTTCACGAATCACTTCTGGTGCGTCTTCGGTGAGATCCACCACGGTGGTTGGCTGCTGGCCGAGATAGCCGCCATGAATAATCAGCTCCACCACCTTCTCCAGACGATCTTTGATCTCTTCCGGGTCGGACTCGGTAAACTCACTGCCGGGCAGCATCAGCGAAGTGGAGAGCATCGGCTCCCCCAGAGTTTCCAATAGGGCCTGGGCAATCGGGTTAGATGGCACACGCATCCCGATGGTTTTGCGTTTTTCCTGCAACAGTCGGCGCGGCACCTCTTTCGTTCCCTTCAGGATGAAGGTGTAGTTACCCGGCGTGTTGTTTTTGATCAGACGAAACGCCACGTTATCCACATACGCATAGGTCGACAGCTCGGAGAGATCGCGGCACATCAGGGTGAAGTTGTGGCCGTCCGGCAGCTGGCGGATGCGACAGATGCGCTCCATCGCCCCTTTGTCCTCGATTTTACAGCCCAGCGCGTAGCCAGAATCGGTTGGGTAGACAATAACGCCGCCTTTGCGGACGATTTCCACGGCCTGATTAATCAGGCGTGGCTGGGGGTTATCCGGATGGATATAAAAAAACTGACTCATACTTCCCTCTCTTCAATTTTCTGTGGCTGTTCCCAGAGCTGCCAGACAGGCTCAACGCCAGCGGGTAACCAGAGCTTGCGCCCCAGTTCAATCCACGCGCAGGGCTGATGGAAATCTGAACCCTGTGACCCAAGCAGGCCAAACTGACGGGCGTAGGTCGCGAGTTGCGAACGCTCATTGGGTGCCTGCTGACACTGGGCAACTTCCATCGCCTCACCGCCGCATTCGGCAAAGTGCGCCAGCAGTCTTTTCAGCCATTTAGCAGAAAGATTATACCGCCCCGGATGGGCCAGTACGGCCTTACCGCCAGAATGATGAATCACATCAATAGCTTGTTTTATTGTACACCACTGTGGGGGAACGTATCCGGTTTTCCCGCGCGCCAGATACTTTTTAAAGACATTTGCCATGGTCGTTGCCTTACCGGTTTCAACCAGAAAACGGGCGAAATGGCCGCGTGTTACCGCCCCGCCGTTCGCCAGCTTTTGCGCGCCTTCCAGCGCACCGGGAATATGCGCTTTTTCCAGACGTTCGCCAATCATCTCCGCGCGTTGATTGCGGCGTGTTTTTTGTTCTTGCAAAAAAGCCCGCATTGCCGGATGTTCTGTATCGATGTTCAGGCCAACGATATGAATTTCGTGGTTTTCCCAGACCGTCGAGATCTCGACCCCGGGCACCAGATTCAGCGCCAGCCCGCTGCGGGCAATCTCGGCGCGCGCGGCGGGAATGCCGTCAGTGGTATCGTGATCGGTTATCGCCAGCGTGCCGACACGCATTTCAACGGCACGGTGGACCAGGGCTTCGGGTGTCAGCAGGCCATCTGAAGCCTGCGTATGGCTGTGTAAATCATAAATTACGGCGTAGGTGGTATCGCTCAAAGCACTTCCCATAACAGGTTGGAGACATCCGAAGCCCCTATGATACCGACTAACCGTGAAATACTGAAATCAGGGGTTGACAACACGCTATCGAACTAGTTAACTAGTACGCAAGTTCACACGAGAAAGGTATCTGAAAATGACAACACATTTTGCTCTGCACGGTTGGTGGCGTACTTCCTGATCTTCGGGCAGTGTCACGCGTCTGCGAAAAGCAAACAGATACCCGGCCCGCTTCAAGCGGGCTTTTTTTTGAACAGAATATGAGAACAACAACATGCAAACAGCCAAACCACATCTCGAACTGCTGACCTGCGAGGCGGCCTATCGCCATAACCCTACCGCGCTGTTTCATCAGGTGTGCGGCGCACGTCCCGCGACACTGCTGCTGGAATCGGCTGACATCGACAGCAAGGACGATCTCAAAAGCCTGCTGCTGGTTGACAGCGCGCTGCGCATTACCGCATTGGGTGACACCGTCACCATTAAGGCGTTGTCTGACAATGGCGCATCGCTGCTGCCGCTGCTGGATGCGGCTCTGCCTTCAGGCATTGAAAATGAGCGCCACCCGGATCTGCGAATTCTGCATTTCCCACCGGTAAGCCAGCTGCTGGATGAAGATGCCCGCCTCTGCTCGCTGTCCGTTTTCGACGCTTTCCGCCTGCTGCAAAATCTGGTGACCGTGCCGGAAGATGAGCGCGAAGCGATGTTTTTTGGCGGGCTGTTCGCTTACGACCTGGTTGCCGGTTTTGAGGATTTACCGGAAACCGAGCAGGGTAACCGTTGCCCGGACTACTGCTTCTACCTGGCCGAAACCCTGCTGGTGATCGACCATCAGAAAAAATATACCCGCATCCAGGCCAGCCTGTTCACGCCGTCGGCCTCTGAGAAAAACCGCCTTGAGCAGCGCATCGCTCAACTGCAACAGCAAATGACCGAAGCGCCACCTGCGCTGCCCGTACAGCGCGTGGAAAAGATGACATGCGATGTTAACCAGACCGACGATCAATACGGCGCGGTGGTTCGCCAGATGCAAAAAGCGATTCGTGCCGGGGAAATTTTCCAGGTGGTGCCGTCCCGCCGCTTCTCACTGCCCTGCCCGTCACCGCTGGCGGCCTACGACGTGCTGAAGAAAAGCAACCCAAGCCCGTATATGTTCTTCATGCAGGACAACGATTTCACCCTGTTCGGCGCCTCGCCGGAAAGCTCGCTGAAATATGACGCCACCAGCCGCCAGATTGAGATCTACCCGATTGCGGGCACCCGTCCGCGCGGTCGTCGTGCCGATGGCTCCCTGGATCGCGATCTCGACAGCCGCATCGAACTGGAGATGCGTACCGACCACAAAGAACTCTCCGAACACCTGATGTTGGTCGATCTGGCGCGTAACGATCTGGCGCGTATTTGCACGCCGGGCAGCCGCTATGTGGCAGACCTGACCAAAGTCGACCGCTACTCCTTCGTCATGCACCTGGTCTCCCGCGTTGTGGGTGAGCTGCGCCACGACCTCGACGTTCTGCACGCCTACCGCGCCTGCATGAACATGGGCACGCTGAGCGGCGCGCCGAAAGTCCGTGCGATGCAGCTTATCGCCGAAGCGGAAGGACGCCGTCGCGGCAGCTACGGTGGCGCCGTGGGCTATTTCACCGCTCACGGCGATCTTGATACTTGCATTGTGATCCGCTCCGCCTACGTTGAAGACGGCATTGCTACCGTCCAGGCCGGGGCCGGGATTGTGCTGGATTCTGTTCCGCAGTCGGAAGCTGACGAAACCCGCAGTAAGGCGCGCGCGGTACTGCGTGCCATTGCTACCGCTCACCATGCACAGGAGATTTTCTGATGGCTGACATTCTGCTGCTCGATAATATCGACTCCTTTACCTATAACCTGGCAGATCAGCTGCGTGCGAATGGTCACAACGTCGTTATCTATCGCAACCACGTTCCCGCCCAGACGCTGATAGACCGTCTGGCGACCATGCAAAACCCGGTGCTGATGCTCTCCCCGGGGCCAGGCGCGCCGAGCGAAGCGGGCTGTATGCCTGAGCTGTTGACCCGTATGCGCGGCAAGCTGCCAATTATCGGTATCTGCCTTGGTCACCAGGCGATTGTCGAAGCCTACGGCGGTTACGTGGGTCAGGCAGGGGAGATCCTGCATGGCAAAGCGTCAAGTATTGAACATGACGGTCAGGCGATGTTTGCCGGGCTGCCAAACCCACTTCCGGTGGCGCGTTACCACTCGCTTGTCGGCAGCAACATTCCGGCCGGGCTGACCATTAACGCCTCGTTTGAAGGGATGGTGATGGCGGTGCGTCACGATGCGGATCGCGTCTGCGGGATGCAGTTCCACCCGGAGTCTATTTTGACCTCGAACGGCGCGCGCCTGCTGGAGCAAACGCTTGACTGGGCGCTGCAAAAGCTGGAGCAGACCAACACCCTGCAACCGATTCTGGAAAAACTGTATCAGGCCCAGACCCTGAGCCAGCAGGAGAGCCACCAGCTTTTCTCCGCCGTCGTGCGTGGCGAGCTGAAGCCTGAGCAGCTGGCCGCTGCGCTGGTAAGCATGAAGGTGCGCGGCGAAAGCCCGCAGGAGATCGCCGGTGCGGCCACGGCTCTGCTGGAAAATGCCGCCCCGTTCCCGCGCCCAGACTATCCGTTTGCCGACATTGTCGGGACCGGTGGCGACGGCAGTAACAGTATCAATATTTCTACCGCCAGCGCCTTTGTGGCTGCGGCGTGCGGTCTGAAAGTAGCGAAACACGGCAACCGCAGTGTCTCCAGCCGCTCCGGATCGTCCGACCTGCTGGCGGCTTTCGGCATCAACCTGGAGATGAACGCCGAGCGTTCCCGTGAAGCGCTGGATGACCTGGGCGTTTGTTTCCTGTTTGCGCCGAAGTATCACACCGGTTTCCGCCACGCGATGCCGGTTCGCCAGCAGCTTAAAACCCGCACGCTGTTTAATGTGCTCGGTCCACTCATTAACCCGGCACACCCGCCGCTGGCGCTGATCGGCGTTTACAGCCCGGAACTGGTGCTGCCGATTGCGGAGACGCTGCGCGTCCTGGGTTACAAACGTGCCGCCGTGGTACACAGCGGCGGGATGGATGAAGTTTCTCTGCATGCACCGACGCTGGTGGCCGAACTGATTAACGGCGAAGTGCTGAACTATCAGCTTGAGGCCGCTGACTTCGGTTTGACCCCGTACCATCAGGACGCCCTGGCGGGCGGTACGCCGGAAGAAAACCGTGACATTCTCACGCGCTTATTACAAGGTAAAGGTGAGGCCGCCCATGAGGCCGCCGTGGCGGCCAACGTTGCCATGCTGATGCGTTTACATGGCGAGGAAGATCTGAAAGCCAACGCCCAAAAAGTTCTGGATGTACTGCGCTCCGGTGCAGCTTACGATCGCGTTACCGCACTTGCGGCAAGAGGGTAAATAATGCAGACCGTTTTAGCGAAAATCGTCGCCGATAAGGCCATCTGGGTGGAAGCCCGTAAGCAACAGCAGCCGCTCGCCAGTTTTCAGAATGACGTCGTTCCGAGCAGCCGTCGTTTTTATGATGCGCTCCAGGGCGCGCGTACCGCGTTTATTCTGGAGTGTAAAAAAGCGTCTCCGTCCAAAGGCGTGATCCGTGACGATTTCGACCCGGCGCGTATTGCCGGTATCTACAGGCATCATGCGTCTGCCATTTCTGTGCTGACGGATGAGAAATATTTCCAGGGCAGCTTCGATTTTCTGCCTGTTGTCAGCGGCATCGCGCCGCAGCCGATTCTGTGCAAAGACTTTATTATCGACCCGTATCAGATCTGGCTGGCGCGCTTTTACCAGGCCGATGCCTGCCTGCTGATGCTCTCAGTGCTGGACGACGAACAGTATCGCCAGCTCTCCGCCGTCGCGCACAGCCTGAATATGGGCGTGCTGACCGAAGTGAGTAATGAAGAAGAGCTTGAGCGCGCGATTGCACTGGAAGCCAAAGTGGTCGGCATTAACAACCGCGACCTGCGCGACCTGTCGATTGACCTCAACCGTACGCGCCAGCTTGCGCCGCGTCTGGGCGCGGGCGTCACGGTGATCAGCGAATCCGGGATTAACAGCTACGCCCAGGTGCGTGAACTCAGCCACTTTGCCAACGGTTTCCTGATTGGTTCCGCCATGATGGAACATGATGATCTTAATGCAGCGGTGCGCCGCGTGCTGTTGGGTGAGAACAAAGTGTGCGGCCTGACCCGTGAACAGGACGCGCAGGCCGCGTATGAAGCAGGCGCAATCTATGGCGGTCTGATCTTTGTTGAGTCCTCGCCTCGTGCCGTTAATGAGGAGCAGGCGCGCAAGGTGATGGCGGCTGCTCCACTCAGCTACGTGGGCGTGTTCCGCAATGCGGATATCAACATTGTTGCGGCAAAAGCGGACGCGTTATCCCTGAGCGCGGTTCAGCTGCACGGCGATGAAGATCAGGCATACATCGATGCTCTGCGACATGTTCTGGCGCCTCAGATTCAGATCTGGAAAGCGCAAAGAGTTGGCGCCACCCTGCCCGCGCGTAACCTGAACCATGTGGCTAAATACGTGCTCGACAACGGCCAGGGCGGCACGGGGCAGCGTTTCGACTGGTCACTGCTGCGTGGCGAAGTGCTGGACAATGTCCTGCTGGCGGGGGGATTAAGCCCCGATAACTGTGTGGAAGCGGCCAAAACCGGCTGCGCCGGCCTCGATTTCAATTCAGGCGTAGAGTCCCAACCGGGCATAAAAGACGCCAGTAAGCTGGCCTCGGTATTTAAAACTCTGCGTGCATATTAAGGAAGAGAAGATGACGACATTACTTAACCCGTATTTTGGTGAGTTCGGTGGGATGTACGTCCCACAAATCCTGATGCCCGCGCTGCGCCAGCTGGAAGAAGCGTTCGTGAACGCCCAGAAAGATCCGGCGTTTCAGGCGGAGTTTACTGACCTGCTGAAAAACTATGCAGGCCGTCCAACTGCCCTGACCAAATGCCGTAACCTGACCGAAGGCACCAAAACCACGCTCTATCTTAAGCGTGAAGATCTGCTGCACGGCGGCGCGCATAAAACTAACCAGGTGCTTGGCCAGGCGCTTCTCGCGAAGCGGATGGGGAAAACCGAAATCATCGCCGAAACCGGCGCGGGACAGCACGGTGTGGCCTCCGCCCTCGCCAGCGCCCTGCTCGGCCTGAAGTGCCGCATCTATATGGGGGCGAAGGACGTTGAGCGCCAGTCGCCGAACGTGTTCCGCATGCGTCTGATGGGGGCGGAAGTGATCCCGGTGCACAGCGGTTCCGCGACGCTGAAAGATGCCTGTAACGAAGCGCTGCGCGACTGGTCTGGCAGCTACGAAACCGCGCACTATATGCTCGGCACCGCGGCGGGCCCGCACCCGTTCCCGACCATCGTGCGCGAATTCCAGCGCATGATTGGTGAAGAGACCAAAACGCAGATCCTCGAAAAAGAGGGTCGCCTGCCGGATGCGGTGATCGCCTGCGTTGGCGGCGGCTCTAACGCCATTGGCATGTTTGCCGACTTTATCGATGAAACCAGCGTTGGGCTGATTGGCGTTGAGCCTGCCGGTCACGGGATTGAAACGGGCGAGCACGGTGCGCCGCTGAAGCATGGCCGCGTGGGGATCTACTTCGGTATGAAGGCCCCGATGATGCAGACCGAGGAAGGTCAGATTGAGGAGTCTTACTCGATCTCTGCCGGGCTGGATTTCCCGTCCGTGGGGCCGCAGCACGCGTTCCTCAACAGCACCGGCCGCGCGGATTACGTCTCCATCACCGATGACGAAGCGCTGGAGGCCTTCAAAACGCTGTGCCGCAGTGAAGGGATCATCCCGGCGCTTGAGTCTTCCCATGCTCTGGCGCACGCGCTGAAAATGATGAAAGCGAACCCGGAGAAAGAGCAGCTTTTGGTGGTGAACCTTTCCGGTCGCGGGGACAAAGACATCTTTACCGTTCACGATATTCTGAAAGCACGAGGGGAAATTTGATGGAACGCTACGACAACGCATTTGCACAACTGAAAGCCCGCCAGGAAGGCGCGTTCGTTCCCTTCGTGACGCTGGGCGACCCCGGCCCGGAGCAGTCGCTGAAGATTATCGACACCCTGATTGATGCCGGTGCCGACGCGCTGGAATTGGGTATTCCCTTCTCCGATCCGCTGGCGGATGGCCCGACCATCCAGAACGCGACGCTTCGTGCGTTTGCCGCGGGCGTGACGCCGAGCCAGTGCTTCGAAATGCTGGCGGCAATTCGTCAGAAGCACCCGACCATTCCGATCGGCCTGCTGATGTACGCCAACCTGGTGTTCAGCCGCGGTATTGATGAATTTTATGCCGAATGTGCCCGAGTGGGTGTCGACTCGGTGCTGGTGGCAGACGTGCCGGTTGAAGAGTCTGCGCCGTTCCGTCAGGCGGCGATGCGCCACAACGTTGCGCCGATTTTCATCTGTCCACCGAATGCCGATGACGTTCTGATGCGCCAGATTGCCTCTTACGGACGGGGTTATACCTACCTGCTCTCACGTGCGGGCGTCACCGGTGCGGAAAACAAAGCCGCGCTGCCGCTGCATCATCTGGTGGAGAAGCTGGCAGAATACCATGCCGCACCGCCGCTTCAGGGCTTCGGGATTTCCTCTCCGGAGCAGGTTACTGCGGCAATTGACGCGAAAGCCGCCGGGGCCATTTCCGGTTCGGCTATCGTGAAAATTATTGAGAAGAACGTAGATAAGCCAGAGCAGATGCTGGCTGAGTTACACGCATTCGTCACGTCAATGAAAGCGGCCACGCGCAAAGCGTAACCGTTAACACCGTCTGGCCCCGGCGTCAGACGGTTTTCCCCTCTCACTCTCCCCGAAAGAACAGGTCAGAATTGATCCTGTCGATATTTTTAGCGTGAATGACTTTTCAATCTTTCGCGTAAGCGTATGATCTGGACTCTTTTTAGCGTTACCCTTCTGAGTTCAGAGGTTATTCATGTCATGGCATTCCTTCAAACAGACTTACCTGGTTAAGTTCTGGTCACCCGTTCCGGCCGTTATCGCGGCAGGCATTCTCTCTACTTATTATTTCGGTATCACCGGCACCTTCTGGGCTGTGACGGGCGAGTTTACCCGCTGGGGTGGGCAGCTATTGCAGCTGGCAGGCGTACATGCCGAAGAGTGGGGCTATTTCAAACTGATCCATCTTGAGGGCACCCCCCTGACCCGCATCGACGGGATGATGATCATTGGCATGTTCGGCGGCTGTTTTGCGGCCGCGCTGTGGGCCAATAACGTTAAGCTGCGCCTGCCGAAAAGCCGCATCCGCATTTTGCAGGCCGTGGCTGGCGGCATCATTGCCGGATTTGGCGCTCGTCTGGCGATGGGCTGTAATCTTGCCGCGTTCTTCACCGGTATTCCGCAGTTCTCGCTGCATGCCTGGTTCTTTGCCGTCGCCACCGCCATCGGCTCATACTTCGGTGCGAAATTTACCCTGCTGCCGCTGTTCCGTATTCCGGTGAAAATGACGAAAGTCAGCGCTGCCTCTCCGTTAACGCAAAAGCCCGATCAGGCGCGTCGTCGCTTTCGCCTCGGTATGCTGGTCTTTTTTGCCATGGTTGCCTGGGCGATTTGCACGGCAATGAATCAGCCAAAACTCGGCCTGGCCATGCTGTTCGGCGTCGGTTTTGGTCTGCTGATTGAACGCGCGCAGATCTGCTTCACCTCCGCGTTTCGCGATATGTGGATCACCGGACGCACCATGATGGCGAAAGCCATTATTGCCGGGATGGCCGTGAGCGCGATCGGCATCTTCAGCTACGTTCAGCTCGGTGTGGAACCGAAAATCATGTGGACCGGTCCTAATGCGGTCATTGGCGGGCTGTTGTTTGGTTTCGGCATCGTGCTGGCGGGCGGGTGTGAAACTGGCTGGATGTATCGCGCCGTGGAAGGTCAGGTGCATTACTGGTGGGTCGGTCTGGGTAATGTGATTGGCTCTACCGTCCTGGCGTACTACTGGGATGACGTCTCACCGTTACTGGCAACAAACTGGGACAAGGTTAATCTGCTGAATACCTTTGGTCCGCTCGGAGGACTGATGGTGACCTATGCCCTGCTGCTGATCGCCTTCTTGCTGGTTGTTGCGCAAGAGAAGCGCTTCTTCCGACGCGCCACCGTCAAAATTGAAACCCAGGAGAATGCCGCATGAAAGAGATCGTGCCTGACTATCGTCTCGATATGGTGGGTGAACCTTGCCCTTACCCGGCCGTCGCCACGCTTGAAGCGCTACCGCAGCTCAAAAAAGGGGAAATTCTGGAGGTGGTGAGCGATTGTCCGCAATCCATCAATAACATTCCGCTTGATGCCAAAAACCACGGCTATACCGTGCTGGATATCCAGCAGGACGGGCCGACCATACGGTATTTGATTCAGAAGTAACTCCCGGTACAAAAAAGGCCTCTACGGGAGGCCTTGTTTCAGCTTGCTGGCTTTAGCCACCGTCGCCTTTTAAGTTTGGGGAGGCATGAATGGGGGGTGAGGCGGGTACCGCAAACTGAACAGACCGCACCATGAGGTTGGCTGTACGTCGGGCTAAACGTGGTGAAATGAAACTGTTTGCCTGCACATACCGGACACTCAAATTTGATGTTGGGGATATTCCCTCCAGCCAGATGAATGGAAGAACCACCTTACAGCAATTAACGTCCTTTCAGGGATATATCGTTTCCAGAGAAATACCGGGCAAGGAAGGCTTAATATATACGTTATTGAAAAGTAACTCTTATTGATCCACAGCAACAGGAAAATTTTATACTTAAGTAAAATCTTACGTCTGGTTTGAGTATGGCTTTAATGAGTTGATGTTGTTTAGATGTTTTGGATTTTTGCTTTTTTTTATCTCATTTCACGTTTCGTCTTTGAATTTCTCATCGACGTTTTTGCGGCTGAACTGCCCGGAACGCGGCCTGGTCGAAGTCATTCTGCACGTCTACGACCACACCCAGGAAAAGTGGCCCGGGCATTTTGAAACCGGCGCGGGTCATAAGCGTGTCGGTGATACCGAAATTATTCCTTTTGCAAACGGGGATGTTCTTTTCCATTCCATTTCACGCGATGCGTTCAGCTACCTGTATGATGGCGAATCGACGCTCAGGCACTGCATGAAGCTGGACGAACGCCCCGTTTATCCATTCTTTTGACGTTCGACACTGGCCGCTATGCGGCCAGTTTTTTACGCATCAGAAACGGTAACCCGCAGAGAACATAAATACCCACGGATCCAGACGGGTACTGATACTCTGCTGCTCACCGCCCGCCTTGAAGCGAACGTCGGTATCAATATCCATGTACCAGACCGAGGCGTTGATCAGCCAGTCACGGTTAATCAGGTAATCCAGACCAACCTGCCCCGCCACGCCCCACGAGTCTTTCAGACTAAGGTCGGAAAGCCCGGCCTCTTTTCCGGTATCGTTAAATTTCTCATCAAAGAAGGTGGTGTAGTTAACACCTGCCCCAATATAAGGGCGCACCTTGCTGCTGGAATCGCCAAAGTACCACTGCGCCATCAGCGTTGGGGGTAAATGGTGAACCGTGGCAATGTCCCCGGTCGGACCTAAACCGACGCGGTGACGGAATGGCGTGGCGGCTAAAAGCTCGACGCCAATGTTATCCGTTGCCATATACGTAAACGTCAGGCCTAACTGGGTGTTATTGCTGACGTTGAACCCGCCCATACCCAGTACATTGTCGGACCCTTCCGTTGGACGTACCGTTGCCGAACCGGCACGAATAAAGAATTCGCCTGCTTCATGCGCGTACGCGCCGCCAGAGAGACTGCTTAAGATAAGGGCTGCCACCGCTAATTTTTTCATATCCGCTCCATCGTTGTGGTTTTAATTGCGGAGGAGAATATACTCACAAATGAGTAATAAGTGATCTAACACAGATCACATTAAAACCAGTAAGTTAACATTCATTGATCTAGGTTAATTTTTAGTGACGCCTCATAAAGCAATAAGTTGTTACGACGTCAATTTTTGGCATTTCATGGTTACAAAATTTTCTGTTTCCCCTCTCTTGCGCTTCCTGTAGCGGCTGGATAATTTATCGCTCTCACAATGTGATTTGATGCGTTCTTCTTTTGCAGGTGTGCCATGAGTGATCATAACCCGTGCATGACGTGCGGAGCCTGTTGTGCGTATTTTCGAGTCTCTTTCTACTGGGCTGAAGCCAGCGATGGCGGCGGCACCGTTCCGGTTGATCTCACAGAACCCTTAACCCCTTTTCTGCGCTGTATGCGCGGCACGAACCAAAAACAGAGCCGCTGTGTGGCGCTGCAAGGTGAGCCTGGGGTATCCACACGCTGTTCTATTTACGCGGATCGCCCCAGCCCGTGTCGCGCTTTCGCGATGTCGGGAGAGGATGGACAGGTCAATGAGGCATGCAATCGCGCCCGCGCCCGCTATGGATTACCGCCGCTTTACAAAGATATGCTTTTCCATACAAGCCTTGATGCTGCCACCAGCGTGTTATCCGGTGTACAATTGCCGGCTAATTAACACCTGCAATACTCAAGGAGAGTGCATGTCTATCACGGCGAAGTCTGTCTACCGTGACACGGGAAATTTTTTCCGCAATCAGTTCATTACCTTTTTACTGATCGCGTTGTTGTGCGCCTTTATTACGGTGGTGCTGGGTCATGCGTTCTCACCCAGTGATGAACAGATTGCCACGCTGAGCCAGGGGGATCATCTTGCAGGCAGCGCAGGGTTGTTTGACCTTGTGCAGAATATGACGCCAGAGCAACAGCAAATCTTGCTGCGCGCATCTGCGGCCTCTACCTTCTCGGGCCTGATTGGCAACGCCATTCTGGCGGGTGGCGTGCTGCTGATGATCCAGCTGGTGTCTGCCGGACAACGCGTCAGCGCGTTACGTGCAATCGGGGCCAGTGCGCCGGTACTGCCGAAACTGTTTATCCTCATTTTCCTGACCACGCTGCTGGTCCAGATGGGGATAATGCTGGTGGTTGTTCCGGGCGTGCTGCTGGCTATCGTACTTTCATTCGCGCCAGTAATGGTTGTGCAGGACAAAATGGGCATTTTCACCGCCATGCGCAGCAGCATAAGGCTCGCGTGGGCGAATATGCGTCTGGTTGCCCCGGCCGTTATCAGCTGGTTGCTGGCCAAGACTCTGCTATTGCTGTTTGCGCCGAATTTTGCGGTGTTAACGCCAAACGTCGGAGCGGTTGTCGCCAATACGCTGAGCAATCTGATTTCAGCCGTGCTGCTGGTCTATTTGTTCCGCCTGTACATGTTAATTCGTCAGTAACTGGGATCGCAGAATGAAGCAGTTTCTTGATTTTTTACCGCTGATCGTATTTTTCGCTTTTTATAAGCTGTACGACATTTATGCCGGCACGCTGGCGCTGATTGTGGCAACGGCTGTGGTGCTGATTTACAGCTGGGTTCGCTATCGCAAAGTTGAAAAGATGGCGCTTATCACCTTCCTGATGGTGGCGGTGTTTGGTGGTCTGACGTTGTTCTTCCACAATGATGAATTTATCAAATGGAAGGTCACGGTGATTTACGGCCTGTTTGCGGGCGCGCTGCTCATCAGCCAGTGGGTGATGAAGAAGCCGCTGATCCAGCGCATGCTGGGGAAAGAACTGACGCTGCCGCAGGCAGTGTGGGGACGTCTGAATATCGCCTGGGCGCTATTTTTTATTCTCTGTGGTCTGGCGAATATCTACATCGCTTTCTGGCTGCCGCAGAATATCTGGGTCAACTTCAAGGTGTTTGGCCTGACGGCACTGACCCTTATCTTCACCCTGCTCAGCGGCGTTTATATTTATCGCCACATGCCGCAGGATGACAAGCAGTAATCCTTCGGGCCAGATC
The DNA here is from genome assembly GCF_049238105.1 of Enterobacter cloacae complex sp. IR5418. Taxonomy (NCBI): domain Bacteria; kingdom Pseudomonadati; phylum Pseudomonadota; class Gammaproteobacteria; order Enterobacterales; family Enterobacteriaceae; genus Enterobacter; species Enterobacter cloacae complex sp. IR5418. Next base: position 71,236 of record NZ_JBMKHS010000011.1, read on the forward strand.
GCCGCGCGATCTGGCCTCTTTTCCCGCCTCCTCTTTTCTCTACAACCTTCCTGCGAAAATGGCTGAATCATGAAGATTTTATGGAGATTGCTGTCACTTTATTGTAATGAGAATGACTATCATTAATATTCGTCATCGCATTTTTAACAAATGGAAATGAGTTGATGAATAACATAATAAGATTTGCCCCGGCAAACTTACGCTCGCCATTCTTTCAACGTTATACCAGAGCGCACACGCAGCGGAAGATCCTCTCGCCGATGGTGAAACAATGGTTGTTCAGGCCACCGCTGAAGAGGCGCTGAAGCAACAGCCGGGGGTTTCCATCATCACGGCAAAGGACATAGAAAAGGATCCACCGGTTAACGATCTTTCTGAAATTATTCGCAAAATGCCCGGGGTTAACCTCACCGGAAACAGCGCGACAGGCAGCCGCGGTAACAATCGCCAGGTCGACATCCGCGGTATGGGGCCGGAGAACACGCTGATTCTGATTGACGGTGTGCCGGTGACGTCACGTAACTCGGTGCGCTACAGCTGGCGCGGGGAGCGCGACACCCGCGGAGATACCAACTGGGTTCCGCCAGAGATGGTTGAGCGCATTGAAGTGCTCCGGGGACCTGCTGCCGCCCGCTATGGTTCGGGGGCGGCTGGCGGCGTCGTCAACATCATTACCAAACGCCCGACCAACGACTGGCACGGCTCGCTCTCCCTGTACACTAACCAGCCTGAAAATGATAAAGAGGGAGCGACGAAACGCGCTAATTTTGATCTGAGCGGCCCCCTTGCGGGCGATGCGTTAACGATGCGCCTGTACGGGAATATCAACAAAACTGACGCAGATGCGCAGGACATCAACACCGCGCAAAATGGCTCTTACGCCGCCGGACGTGAAGGCGTGCGCAACAAGGACATTAATGCCCTGCTCTCCTGGAAACTCACGCCACAGCAGATTATCGATTTCGACTACAGCTACAGCCGCCAGGGCAATATCTACGCGGGTGATACTCAATACAGCAACAGCAACGTCAGCCCTGACGGTTTGGTGTCGTCCCTGTATGGACACGAAACGAACCGAATGTACCGCCAGTCTTATGGCATTACGCACAACGGCATCTGGGACTGGGGTCAGTCAAAGTTCGGTGTTTATTATGAAAAGACCAACAACACCCGCCTGGAAGAAGGCTCTACGGGCAAAGTTGAGGGGATGATCAATAGCGATAAATACGATACCAGCCGGCTGGAGTCATACCGTTCAACGGGTGAACTGAACATTCCTTTCTTCTGGCTGGTCGAACAGACGCTAACCGTCGGTGCAGAATGGAACCGTGATGAACTGAACGATCCGGCCTCAATGCAGGCGACAAATGTGTCGGGAGAAGTGATTAACGGCGTTCCCGGTACGGCTTCTGAGCGCAACAGCAAAAACAGCGCTGACCTCACTGGCATCTATCTTGAGGATAATATTGAAGCGCGCCAGGGCACCAACCTGATCCCAGGGATCCGCTTTGATTATCACAATCAGTTTGGCAGCAACTGGAGCCCGAGCCTGAACCTCTCTCAGGATTTGGGCGACATGTTCAAGGTTAAAGCAGGTATCGCTCGGGTATTTAAAGCGCCAAACCTGTATCAATCCAGCGAAGGCTATCTGCTTTCCACCCGCGGAAATGGCTGCCCGAACAACGTTTCCGAAGGAAGCTGTTACCTGTTAGGTAACCCGGATCTGGATCCTGAAATCAGCGTGAACAAAGAGATTGGCCTGGCCTTTGCGCTGGAAGGCTACGAGGCTGGCATAACCTGGTTCCGCAACGATTACAAAAACAAGATTGTTTCAGGAACGAATGTGCTGGGCCAGACAAGCAGCGGCGCAAATATCCTTCAGTGGCAGAACGGAGGAAAGGCTGTTGTTGAGGGGCTGGAAGGCAACCTCACCGTCCCGGTTATCCGCGACACGCTAACCTGGCGTACCAATGCGACGTATATGATTCAGTCTGAAAGTAAAGACACCGGCAACCCTCTGTCGATTATTCCAAAATATACCGTCAACACGATGCTCGACTGGCAGGTTAACAGTAAACTTTCAGCGAACCTTAGCTGGACGATGTATGGCCGCCAGAAGCCAAGAGAAAATGCTGAAATCCGCAAAGAGCAGAATGCGATGTCAGATAAAGAGATTGGCGCCTATTCCATCGTTGGGATCGGCAGCAATTATCAGCTGACAAAAGATCTCCGCCTGAATGCCGGGATCAGCAACCTCTTTGATAAGCAGATTTACCGAGAAAATGACGGTGCATCGACCTATAACGAACCAGGCCGTGCGTATTACGCAGGCGTGACCCTCTCCTTCTGACCCTCAGGCGCCTGCTCTGCGGGCGCTAACCCTATTCTCTCCAGCCAGAAATCATAGTAGCATCCCGCCTGAAGTCTTCAGTTACGAGTTTAAAAACAATGACAACAAATGACGCCCCTCAGGGCGAACTGGTTTTACGCACACTGGCAATGCCTGCGGATACGAATGCCAATGGCGATATTTTTGGCGGCTGGTTGATGTCGCAAATGGATATGGGCGGTGCAATCCTGGCCAAAGAGATTGCGCATGGGCGCGTGGTAACCGTCCGGGTAGATGGCATGACCTTCCTGCGTCCGGTTGCGGTGGGTGATGTAGTGTGCTGTTACGCACGCTGCGTAAAACGCGGCAATACGTCTGTCTCCATCAACATTGAGGTGTGGGTGAAAAAAGTCTCTTCTGAACCGATTGGTCAGCGCTATAAGGCGACAGAGGCATTATTCATCTATGTCGCGGTGGATAGCGACGGTAAGCCTCGTCAGCTCCCACGGGACTGATCCTCAGGTAAAAAGAAGCCTCCTTGCGGAGGCTTCTTTTATTCCATCTGTGCCCCGCCGTTCAGGCGGAAGACAATGTTCACAATCAACCCATTGCCGGGTTTACCGGCTTCATAGCGCCACCTGCGCATGGCCGATTTGACTTCACGCTCAAACATATTCGCGGGCTGTGCGGACAGAATTTCCACATTATCCACACGTCCATCAGCCGTAACGTCAAATTTCACCCGTACACGCCCTTCAATACGTAACGCCTGAGCACGCGCCGGGTACTGCGGCTGGTTTCGGCTCAGTGCGCGCGGGCCTGCTGGCGCCGTTACCGTCGGTTTTGTCGCGGTCGTGGTGTTATTCATCAGCGGACGCGACGGGGCGGTGTTTTCAACCGGCTGCGTGGCGCGTGGCTCTACCGGCCGCACTTCACGTTTCGGGCGTTCTTCCACCTTTTTAACCGGCTTGGGTTTTGGCTTCGGTTTCGGCTTCGGTTTCGGCTCTGGCTTGTGGATCACCACCGGCGCTTCTTTAGGCGGTTCAGGAATCGGCTCGGGTTCCGGCTCAGGTTCAACAACGGGCTGTGGCGGTGGCGGCGCAACCTGTGGCGGCTCAAGATCCGCAGGCGATACCATGGTCACAGAAATTGGCTGCGCTGGCGCTGGCATTTCAATAACCTGATGAACCGAGGTATAGAGTAGACCCGCCACGACAGCACCGTGAATAACGACGGAAAGCAGCGTCGGCCATGGAAAGCGGCGAGGTAAATCAAGGGTCATCGAAGTCATAATCATCAACGTTAAAAAACCGAACCTCGATTTTAAATGCAAATAGCAATCATATTCAATAAGACACTTTGTTCTGGCGCAATTTAAGCGTACAAGAGGGCAAAAAAGGGGCATCCAGATCAGGGTTTTAACATTGTTATTATCTTTACATTGCAGTCATTTGTGCTTTCACATAACGTAATTGTCACTTTTACCGCTTAAGGAGCTTTGCCGTGCTTTACGTGATTTACGCTGAAGATGTACCTGGTTCTCTGGAAAAACGTCTTTCCGTTCGCCCTGCCCATCTGGCGCGCCTACAGTTGCTACAGGATGAAGGCCGGTTGCTGACCGCAGGTCCGATGCCTGCCGTTGACAGCAACGATCCGGGCGCGGCGGGTTTTACCGGCTCCACGGTGATTGCCGAGTTTGAATCTCTGGAAGCCGCGCAGGCCTGGGCAGAAGCAGACCCGTACGTCGCAGCTGGCGTGTACGAGAAAGTCACGATTCGCCCGTATAAAAAAGTGTTCTGAAACGAAAAGGCTCCCTCAGGAGCCTTTTCTTCATTCAGTGCAGCGACGCCAGCCTCGCCGCAAATCCGACAAACAGCAGGCCTATCAGCCCGTTCCCCAGCTTCGCCAGTTTCTTTTTGGTTTTCAGGTAACGCGTAACAAACGCGCCAGAGAAAATCAGGAAGCTCATGTACATGAAGCTGATCAGCTCAAGCGTTGTGGCGAGGATCAGGAACGATGTGCCGGTATTCTTCGCATTAACATCAATGAACTGTACGAAGAACGACACGTAAAAGAGAATCGCTTTCGGGTTCGTCAGGCTCAGCACCAGCGAACGTTTAAGGATCGCGCTTGCCGGTTCGGCGCTACTTTCGTGCGCATTTTTTTGACGCGTCATAACGGACCAGAGCATTTTTCCGCCGAGCCACAGCAGATAAAACGCGCCCAGATAGCGGACAATATTAAATAAAACCGGCGTGGTCTGGATCAACGCGGCGACGCCCGCCCAGGCCAGAAACATCAGCACGGCGTCACCAATAAACACACCGGTGGCTGCCAGATAGCCTTTTTTAACGCCGTGGCCAATCCCTGTTTTCAGCACAAACAAGGTGTTCGGTCCTGGAACCAGCACAATAAAGAATGCGCCGACAACATAGGTCCAGAAATTCAGTACACCAAACTCCGCAAACACGTCTTACTCCTTTTGCTTAAAAACAGCGGGGATACCGGTAATTACGGTATCCCCTAAATCAGTTGCGCTATTGTACGCCGTTATAGCCATCAAGATAAGTCGCGGCCAGTTCGTTACCAAATAATATGGCATCTTTACTGTCCATATCCGAAGACCATTTATCCTTCGCATTGCCTGCAAACAATTCCTGCGACTTCGCATTCTCTTTCAGCTGATCGCGAATGCTTTGCGCATATTCACTGGCTTCAGCCTGAGTCCGCCCTTCCGCGCGGTCAGCTTTGCCCTGCGCATAAAGCTCGCGGAACTGCGCCACGTTCAGCTGATAATTTTTCTGCACGCTGGAGGTGTAATTGCCGCCAGTAAAGCTGGACTGATGCGACACGAAATAAAACGCGTGCCGTTCAGGTGAGGTTTTGCTGCTGGCACAACCGCTTAATATCGCAATCCCGAAGAGTGCTGCTATCACTTTTACGTTCATCCTTTTTTCCTTTAATAAAGCCAATGTCTTCCCCATGCGAAAACATAATTTGCCAATGAGGAAACTGACGAAAGTCCTGAGTCTTCCCTGAGCGCATCGAGCGCCATAAGTACGATAAAAATGCAGAGATAAGGATTCGTCTTTTAATATCATGACGTTAGGGGACTTAGTATATCGTGGAAGCAGATGGGAGGAGACTGCAAAAATTGATAGCCTGGATGTTTAATGGGCACCTTTACGGTGCCCCTCATGCTTTTCAGATGTCCTGGACCGCGAACAACAGCGCGTTACGGTGTCTGTTCAGGCCACATTTTCTGATGGCGTGGATACGCATATTGCGGCGGGATTGTGCCTCCAGCCAACGAGCCTTACGACGACTCACCTGTCGCAACATGCGCCAGCGCCCAACTTCAGTTCTACTGCGCTTCATGTCTACAACTCTTTCTCTAACAGAGATGCCATTATATGCCTAAGCAGGCGGCAAACCAGCGCTTTTATCTGCCTTTTTATTTGCCAGATGAATCCTGATGCGTAAACTCATAACAATACGCTTTCAAAAGGATTTTTTATTTATGACAACCTTCTACACCGTGGTGAGTTGGCTGGTCATTTTAGGATACTGGCTGTTAATTGCCGGGGTGACGTTACGCATTCTGATGAAACGCAGAGCGGTCCCTTCCGCCATGGCCTGGCTTCTGATTATCTACATTCTGCCGCTGGTGGGCATCATCGCCTATCTCTCTTTCGGTGAACTTCATCTGGGTAAACGCCGTGCCGAACGCGCCCGCGCCATGTGGCCTTCCACGGCGAAATGGCTTGCCGATCTCAAAGCCTGCAAGCATATCTTCGCCGAAGAGAACAGCAGCGTGGCCGCCTCCCTGTTCAAGCTGTGCGAACGCCGCCAGGGTATTGCTGGGGTAAAAGGCAATCAGTTGCAACTGATGACCTCTTCCGATGATGTGATGCAGGCGCTGATCCGTGACATTCAGCTCGCCCGGCATAATATTGAGATGGTGTTTTATATCTGGCAGCCGGGCGGCATGGCGGACCAGGTCGCCGAATCGCTGATGGCTGCTGCACGTCGCGGTATCCACTGCCGCCTGATGCTGGATTCCGCGGGCAGCGTGGCCTTTTTCCGTAGCCCGTGGGCAGGCATGATGCGCAACGCCGGTATTGAGGTGGTCGAGGCGCTGAAAGTGAATCTTTTCCGCGTCTTTCTGCGCCGCATGGATCTCCGCCAGCACCGTAAAATGGTCCTGATCGATAACTATATCGCCTACACCGGCAGCATGAATATGGTTGATCCTCGCTTCTTCAAGCAGGATTCCGGCGTGGGGCAATGGATCGATCTGATGGCACGTATGGAAGGACCGATCGCAACCTCAATGGGCATCGTCTATTCCTGCGACTGGGAAATTGAAACCGGTAAACGTATTCTGCCCCCACCGCCGGACGGCAATATCATGCCGTTTGAAGAAGCCAGCGGGCACACTATCCACACCATCGCCTCTGGTCCTGGCTTCCCGGAAGATCTGATCCATCAGGCACTGCTGACCGCCGCGTACTCCGCGCGGGAATATTTGATCATGACGACGCCCTATTTCGTTCCCAGCGACGACCTTCTGCATGCCATCTGTACTGCGGCGCAGCGCGGGGTTGATGTGAGCATTATTATGCCGCGCAAGAACGATTCGCTGCTGGTCGGCTGGGCAAGCCGCGCGTTCTTTAGTGAACTGCTGGCCGCAGGGGTTAAAATTTATCAGTTCGAAGGCGGGTTGTTACACACCAAGAGCGTGCTGGTGGACGGCGAGCTGAGCCTGGTGGGTACCGTCAACCTCGATATGCGCAGTTTATGGCTGAATTTTGAAATTACGCTGGTCATTGATGACGCCGGGTTCGGCGGCGATCTGGCGGCGGTGCAGGACGATTATATCTCCCGCTCACGCCTGCTGGACGCCAGACTGTGGGCGAAACGTCCGCTGTGGCAGCGAATTGCCGAACGACTGTTTTACTTCTTTAGTCCGTTGCTGTAAAACGTGCCCAACGATGTTTAACAGGTAGTCATCATGGAAATGGATCTGAACAATCGCCTGACCGAAGACGAAACGCTCGAACAGGCCTACGATATTTTTCTCGAGCTGGCGGTCGATAATCTCGACCCTGCTGACGTCATTCTTTTCAACCTGCAATTTGAAGAGCGTGGCGGTGCTGAGCTGTTCGATCCGTCTGAAGACTGGGCCGAACACGTCGATTTTGACCTTAACCCGGACTTCTTCGCCGAGGTGGTCATTGGTCTGGCAGATGAAGACGGCGGAGAAATTAACGATGTCTTTGCCCGCGTCCTGCTGTGCCGCGAGAAAGACCATAAGCTGTGCCACATACTCTGGCGCGAATAATAAAAAAGGCTGCGATTGCAGCCTTTTTTATTTAATCCGATAAAGCATTTCCACAGCGGTGACAAAACCGCGCGCCGGGTTCATGATTCCCCTGCTGACACTTCGGACATTTGCGTTGCTGTTTGCTGTTCTGAAAAGCGCTGCTCATATGGGTGGTAATTAGCCCCGTCGGTATCGCTATCACCGAATAGCCAATCAGGATCAGTACCGATGCCACAATCCGTCCCAGCGGTGTATGCGGCGTAATATCGCCATAGCCCACGGTCGTCACCGTAACGATAGCCCAGTAGACAGACGCATTAAGCGTGGCAAAACCGTATTTCTGCCCTTCGATTAAATACATCAGCGTACCAAAAACGATCATCACGATAGCAATAAACGAATAGAAGAGAATAAGCTGGTGGCGGGCGCTGACAATGGCGACCCAAAAAACCCGTAGCGACGGCATAAAGCGCAGCAGTTTCAGAATTCGTAACACGCGAATCGCCCGCATTGCGCGCCAGGCAAACACATAATTCAGGCTAATCTCAGGCCACAGCCACATGACATACAGCGGCAGGATGGTGGCTAAATCAATAAATCCCCAGAAGCTGAAAACGTATTTCGCCGGATTTGGCCAGCTAATGACTCTCAGTACATATTCTGCGGTAAACACCAGCGTGACAACCAATTCCAGCCAGACGAAAACGTGCCACTCCTCATACGTCATGTGGTACTGCGTTCCGGCGCCGGATTCGATAAAGATAATAATGACGCTAATCAGCGCAAATAAACCACACAGACCTTCGAAGCGGCGACCGGAAACCGTTTCAGGATCAAATAAAAGGTGATACAGCCGCTGACGGGCCGACGTGAATAATCGCGACACATTAACCTCGAAAAATAAGGGCTGACATCATGTCAGCCCTTACGATTATAACGGGTCTACTTTCAGGCAGGAAACCGCATGTCGGAAACTGCCCTCCAGAACCGGCCGTGTTTTAGCACATTCCGGCCCGGCTATTGGGCATCGCGTACGGAATACGCAGCCTGAAGGCGGGTTGATTGGGGATGGCAGTTCACCTTCCAGAAGCTGGATGGTTTTATTTTTTTCCAGATCGGGATCCGGAACGGGCACCGCAGACATCAGGGCTTTGGTATAAGGGTGCAGCGGATTGTGGTACACCTCATCATACGTGCCCAGCTCCACGGCGTGGCCCAGGTACATGACCAGCACACGGTCTGAAATGTGTTTTACCACCGCCAGATCGTGGGCGATGAAGATCAGCGACAGCCCCATTTCCCGTTGCAGTTTCTGTAGCAGGTTAACCACCTGGGCCTGGATGGAAACGTCCAGCGCCGAAACCGGCTCATCACAGATAATCAGTTTCGGCTCAAGGATCAATGCCCGTGCGATACCGATACGCTGGCACTGACCGCCGGAAAACTCGTGTGGGTAGCGGTTGATGAGGTTAGGCAACAGACCCACCTTCAGCATCATCGCTTTCACCCGATCGCGAACTTCCTGGCGCGGCATCTTCGGATGATAGGTGCGCAGCGGCTCGGCAATGATTTCGCCAATGGTCATACGCGGGTTCAGGGACGCCAGCGGATCCTGGAAAATCATCTGGATATCACTGCGCACGTCGCGCCATTCATCCGGCTTCATCCCCAGCAGATCTTTGCCAAGCCAGGCCACTTTCCCGTCGGTGGCTTTCACCAGGCCGATGATCGCTCGCGCAAATGTCGATTTGCCGCAGCCGGATTCGCCCACCACGCCCAGGGTCTCCCCTTCGTACAGACGCAGCGTGACGCCATCCACCGCTTTCAGGGTTTTGGCTGGCTGCCAGAACCACTGTTTACCGTCTTTGATATCGAAATGGACCTTCAGGTCAGCGATTTCGAGCAGTACATTTCTTTTTTCGTCGATTGCGTTCATACCAGCTCCTCCAGCGGCTTAAAGCAGGCGCGCAGACGGCCTGGGGCAAACGCTTCCAGCGGCGGTGCGCTGTTACAGATCTCCATCGCATGCGGACAGCGCGGCTGGAACGGACAGCCTTTCGGCAGACGCAGCAGGTTTGGCGGGTTGCCCGGGATCGTCAGCAGCGACTCCCCTTCCGCATCAAGGCGCGGAACGGCATTCAGCAGCCCGATAGAGTACGGATGGGCTGGCTGGTAGAACACATCGCGTGCATTACCGTATTCCATCGTGCGGCCTGCATACATGACTAACACTTTGTCGCAGATCCCGGCAACGACGCCTAAATCGTGGGTGATCATAATGATGGCGGTATTGAACTCGCGCTTCAGCTCGTTCAACAGCGTCATGATCTGCGCCTGAACGGTCACGTCCAGAGCAGTGGTCGGTTCATCAGCGATGAGCAGTTTCGGCCGGCAAAGCAATGCCATCGCGATCATGACGCGCTGGCGCATACCGCCGGAGAACTCGTGCGGATACATACGCATGCGCTTGCGCGCTTCAGGCATTTTCACCGCATCCAGCATTTTGACAGACTCTTCAAACGCTTCGGCTTTACCCAGCCCCTTGTGGAGCATCAGCACTTCCATCAGCTGTTCGCCCACCCGCATATACGGGTTCAGGGACGTCATCGGATCCTGGAAAATCATGGAGATCTGCTCGGCGCGCAGCTTGTTCAGCTCATGTTCCGGCAAATTCAGGATCTCTTTCCCGTTAAACGTCGCTGAACCACCGATGACGCCGTTTGAGGCCAGCAGGCCCATCAGCGCGAAGGCGGTCTGGGATTTACCGGATCCCGATTCGCCCACAATGCCCAGCGTTTCACCGGCACGCAGGTCGAAATTGAGATCGTTAACGGCAGTCACATCACCGTCGGGGGTTTTAAACGTCACGCGGAGATCTTTTACGTCCAGCAGAGCGCTGGTCCGCTGTTGCGCCTGTGGCGCGGTTGCCGTTTCAATAATGGTCATGACGGCGCTCCTTAACGGTCTTTCGGGTCGAGGGCATCACGCAGGCCATCGCCGATAAAGTTGAAACAGAACAGGGTGACGACCAGGAAGCCCGCCGGATACAGCAGCAACCATGGTGACACCTCCATGGAGTTTGCGCCATCACTTAACAGAGCGCCCCAGCTACTTAGCGGCTCTTGCGTACCTAATCCCAGGAAGCTCAGGAAAGACTCGAACAGGATCATACTTGGCACCAGCAGGGAGGCGTATACCACCACCACGCCCAGCACATTAGGAACGATATGACGCACCACAATATTGGCGGTAGAGACGCCACCAACCTGTGCGGCTTCGATAAACTCCTTACGTTTGAGGCTCAGCGTCTGGCCGCGCACAATACGCGCCATATCCAGCCAGGACACCATCCCGATCGCCACGAAGATCAGCAGGATATTTTGACCAAAGAAGGTCACCAGCAGAATGACGAAGAACATGAACGGGAACGAGTTCAGGATTTCAAGCAGACGCATCATCACGGAGTCCACTTTGCCGCCGAGGTAACCGGACAGCGAACCGTAAAGCGTGCCGACGATCACCGCCACCAGCGCCGCCGCGATGCCGACCATCAGAGAGATACGGCCACCAATCGCCACACGCACCAGCAAATCACGGCCGGAGGAATCGGTGCCGAAATAGTGCCCGGATTCCATATCCGGCGCGCTGGACATCATGCCCCAGTCCGTATCGAAATAGGTGAACTGAGACAGCATTGGGGCCAGGGTGACGAACAGCGCGATAAGCACCAGCACGACCAGGCTGGCAACGGCAGCACGGTTATGCATAAAACGACGGCGGGCGTCCTGCCAAAGGCTACGACCTTCGACCTCCAGCTTTTCACTGAAGTTTTCCAGCGCCTCGCTGTTTTTCTTACTCAACATCATGGCGTACTCCAGTTAGTAACGGATTTTCGGGTCGATAACGGCATACAGCACATCGACAACGGCATTAAACAGAATGGTCAGCGCGCCCACGAGGATCGTCAGGCTCAGGACCAGAGAGTAGTCACGGTTAAGCGCCCCGTTAACAAACAGCTGACCAATACCCGGCAGGCCATAAATGGTTTCAATTACCATGGAACCCGTAATAATGCCGACGAAAGCTGGCCCCATATAGGAGAGCACCGGTAACAGTGCAGGCTTGAGCGCATGACGGAAAATAATCCGGCGCATCGGCAGCCCTTTCGCACGGGCGGTACGGATGAAGTTCGAGTGCAGGACTTCAATCATTGAACCACGGGTAATACGGGCGATGCTGGCGATGTACGCCAGAGATAATGCCACCATCGGCAATATCATGAACTTCAGCGCCCCGCCGTTCCAGCCGCCCCCGGGCAGCCATTTCAGGGTTATGGCAAATATCATCACCAGCAACGGCGCGACAACGAAGCTGGGGATAACCACCCCGGTCATTGCGACCCCCATTACGGCGTAATCCCATTTGGTATTTTGTTTTAACGCGGCGATGACGCCTGCGGTGACGCCGAGAACAACGGCCAGGATAAATGCCGCAGCACCTAATTTAGCCGATACCGGGAAGCTGGACGCCACCAGGTCGTTAACGGAATAATCTTTATATTTGAATGATGGCCCAAAATCACCGTGTGCAAGCTGCTTCAGATAGTTGAAGTACTGCGTGGTAATGGGATCGTTTAAATGGTATTTCGCTTCGATGTTGGCCATAACTTCTGGCGGAAGCGTACGTTCACCGGTAAATGGACTGCCCGGCGCAAGACGCATCATGAAGAAGGAAATTGTAATTAGAATAAATAACGTTGGAATCGCTTCAAGACAGCGACGCAGGATAAATTTCAACATTGCCCGTACCTTCTGGCGTGTGCCTGATGAATGTTACAAAGTAGACACAGTGGGGCAAGCTCGCTCGCCCCACGTATTGCCATTAATGCTTGATAATATAAAGATTCTTAACGGAAATATTATCCAACGGGTCTTTACCGGTATAACCCCCTACCCATGGTTTCACCAGGCGGGCGTTAACGTAGTAGTAGACCGGAACGATCGCAGAGTCTTTATCGAGCTGTTGTTCTGATTTGGCGTACAGATCGGCGCGCTGGGCGTCATCTGCCACCTTCAGGGTGTCGCCAATCAGCTTATCAAACGCCGGGCTCTTATAGTGTGCGGTATTGTTCGAACTGTCGCTCAGCATGGTGTTCAGGAATGAGGTCGGTTCGTTATAGTCCGCGCACCATCCTGCACGTGCCACGTCAAAGGTACCCTGATGACGCGTATCGAGGAAGGTTTTCCATTCCTGGTTTTCCAGCTTCACGTTCACGCCGAGGTTTTTCTTCCAGATTGACGCGACGGCGATAGCCAGTTTTTTATGCAGATCGGAGGTGTTGTACAGCAGGCTAAAGGTCAGCGGCTTGTCGGCGGTGTAGCCAGCTTCAGCCAGCAGTTTTTTCGCTTCTTCGTTACGTTTTTCCTGGGACCATTTGAACCATTCAGGTTCAACCAGTTTCATACCGTCGGTGTAAGGCGGCGTATAGCTGTAAGCTGGCAGGTCGCCCTGATTCTTCACTTTATTCACGATAATGTCGCGATCCAGAGCCAGCTTCAGTGCGGTACGAACACGTACGTCGGTAAACGGTGCTTTCTGGTTGTTAATTTCGTAATAGTAGGTGCACAGATACGGATCGACGTGAACTTCTTTCGGGATCTCTTTTTTCAGCTTCTGGAACAGTTCAATCGGCATGTTGTTATAGGTCATGTCGATTTCACCGCTGCGGTAGCGGTTTACGTCCGTCACTTCAGAAGAGATTGGCAGGTAAGTCACCTGATTGATAACGGTCTTCGCATTATCCCAATACTGCGGGTTGCGCTCCAGCACCATGCGTTCGTTAACGACCCAGTCCTTCAGCTTATAAGCACCGTTTGTCACGATGTTCGCAGGCTGGGTCCATTTTTCACCAAACTTTTCAACTGCGGATTTTGGTACCGGGGAGACGGACGGGTGAACCAGCAACTTGTAGAAGTACGGAACAGGTTCGCTCAACGTCACTTCAAAGGTGTTGGCATCAATGGCTTTGACGCCCAGGTCGGTAACGGGCTTTTTACCCGTGATGATCTCATCGATATTGGCAATATGACCATACTGGAGATAACTCGCATACGGGGAGGCGGTATTAGGATCCGCCAGACGCTGCCAGCTGTACACGAAATCTTCGGCGGTAACCGGCGTACCGTCGGACCATTTGGCATCTTTACGCAGATGGAAGGTCCAGACTTTAAAATCTTTGTTGTCCCATTTTTCTGCCACACCCGGAGCCGGGTGGCCGTCGACGTCAGTCACCAGCAGACCTTCAAACAGATCGCGGTTAACGTTAGACTCTGGAACACCTTCAATTTTGTGCGGATCAAGTGACTGCACTTCCGCACCGTTATTACGGACCAGCGTTTGCTTCTCAGCCAGTTGAACACCAGCAGGAACGTCCGCAGCCATTGCAGCGTTGCCCGCGATTAGCGCAGTTAAAATCCCCGCCGCTACCAGACTTTTTTTTGTGATGATGGACATTGTGTTGATACTCCACTCATTATAATGACTGGCCTTCGCCAGTTGTGTAATCCCCTGTTGGGGCCTGTACAGCGCAGGAGTTTTTTTTGCTACTGTCAGGTTGTTTTTTTACTTCTTGCTATCACCGACTTCATTATTACTGACCGCTCGTATGGCGGTCTTGCGTCGATTCTTCACACCTCTCCCCTGTCAGAGAGATGCGTTGGATATCTCAGGTGAGGGCTATATGAAAATAGTTCTCATCAACTTGTTTAATGGTGCGAAATATAAGGCCGGAAAGTACCAAATGGTGCCAACTCTCGCCAATACATTTTGCAAATTTGTTAAGCATTTCTCTTTTACGATGGTTGGCACATCTATGACACCAACCCGCACTCATGCAAAAATCAGCAAAAATAGATAATTTTCAAATGGTTACAGAAACTTCTTACTTCAGACGCAGCGACATGGCCTTTCTGAACAAATTTTCACGATAATTTAACAACTGGTTATTATTTAGCACATTCGTCTGGGTATGCGTCGAAATTACTAATATCATTTCGGTTATCTGTCAGCAAGCCCCAGAGTATCATGTGAGTAAAATAACAGAGTGTTTGAAGGTTTTATGGGCGGAAGGGGGAAATGAAAATAAACAACCTATTGAAAAACAACAAAATAGAGTTATTAGTAGAACTTATTATGGCTGACGCCCATTTCAACTTTATTTATATGATTTGCAGATAATCACGTAAAAAAACGGAGCCGCTGGCTCCGTTCTTTCAAATGAAAGTCAATGTAATAATCCGGGGAATATACTTTTTATACCGGTAACGATAAATTCGATGCCCAACGCCATTAACAACAGGCCCATGATACGGGTAATCACGTTGATACCCGTTTGACCCAGCAAGCGAACCAGCCACGGCGCCATACGGAAAACGCCCCAGCAACACAGCGCGAACAGCGCAATGGCGACTGAAAAGCCAATCAGGTGCATCAGGCTGTGGTAGCGCGTTCCCCAGACAATGGTGGAACTGATCGCCCCCGGGCCTGCCATCAGCGGCAGTGCCAGAGGCACCACGCCGATACTCTCGCGGATCGCGGTCTCTGATTTTTCCTGCTTGTTCTGTTTATCTTCCCCCAGCTTGCCGCTGATCATCGACATCGCTATCGTCACCACCAGGATCCCACCCGCTATACGGAACGAATCAATCGAGATGCCGAAGACCTGTAGAATGGCGTCCCCGAGAAAAAGAGACGTAAGCAAAATGATCGCCACCGACAGGTTTGCTGTCAGGTTGGTTTTATTTCGTGCGGCGGCCGTCTGATAGCTGGTCATACTAATGAAGACAGGGATGATCCCTACCGGGTTGACCAGGGCAAACAAGCCGATAAAAAACTTAAAATATGTAGGGAAATCAAAGAGCGTTTGAATCACATTAAGCTCCGCAATTGAGCATGGCCAGGGAATGACAGCGTGTCATGATAAATCCGCGCTGAAGATACGCTTTTTAGCCGCACACTTCACCAGAAATCTGTTCTAAAACATTATCAATTCATGATGTTAAACATTTGTGTAATCAATGATAGCGTCACTTCCAATAGTTACTTAATTATTTAACAGTGGAATAATTAGCACAAAATAACCCTGCTGAAAGGTATCAGCTTAGGACAAAATTGATCCTGATCATGATTTCCGTACTCAGAAGTGAGTAATCTTGATTACGCCACCAGGGAGATCACCTATCAAAAAGGTATGATGCTAAGGTAAGGCTCTTTTAGTAAATTAGTGAGCGGAAGCAGTGAGTAATCCTTTGTTTTACTGTGTGTTACGCAAGTGGGATCGGCTCTGACTATACTGTCAGACGTATCGAGCGCTGGTTTACTAAAAGAGTTTAAACATTATCAGGAGAGCATTATGGCTGTTACTAATATCGCTGAACTGAACGCCCTCGTCGAGCGCGTGAAAAAAGCCCAGCGTGAATATGCCAATTTCACCCAAGAACAGGTTGATAAAATCTTCCGCGCGGCCGCTCTGGCTGCTGCTGATGCTCGAATTCCTCTCGCTAAAATGGCCGTTGCCGAATCCGGTATGGGTATCGTTGAAGATAAAGTGATCAAAAACCACTTTGCTTCAGAGTATATCTACAACGCCTATAAAGATGAGAAAACCTGCGGTGTGCTGTCAGAAGACGATACTTTCGGCACCATCACCATTGCAGAACCGATCGGCATCATTTGCGGTATCGTTCCAACCACTAACCCAACCTCTACCGCCATCTTCAAATCTCTTATCAGCCTGAAAACACGTAACGCAATCATTTTCTCCCCGCATCCACGTGCGAAGGAAGCCACCAACAAAGCAGCAGATATTGTGCTTCAGGCTGCCATTGCAGCAGGTGCACCGAAAGATCTGATCGGCTGGATCGACCAACCTTCTGTTGAACTGTCCAACGCCCTGATGCATCACCCGGACATTAACCTGATTCTGGCGACCGGTGGTCCTGGTATGGTTAAAGCCGCATACAGTTCCGGTAAACCTGCCATCGGTGTAGGCGCAGGTAATACCCCTGTGGTGATTGACGAAACGGCTGATATCAAGCGCGCTGTTGCTTCTGTGCTGATGTCAAAAACCTTCGATAACGGCGTTATCTGCGCATCTGAACAGTCTGTTGTCGTGGTTGATTCAGTATACGACGCCGTGCGTGAACGTTTCGCCAGCCATGGCGGCTACCTGTTGCAGGGTAAAGAACTGAAAGCCGTTCAGGACGTGATTCTGAAAAATGGTGCGCTGAACGCGGCTATCGTAGGTCAGCCAGCGTATAAAATTGCTGAACTCGCGGGCTTTAGCGTTCCTGCTACCACCAAAATTCTGATTGGTGAAGTTAAAGTCGTTGATGAAAGTGAGCCATTTGCTCACGAAAAACTGTCCCCGACGCTGGCAATGTACCGTGCGAAAGATTTCGATGACGCGGTAGAAAAAGCCGAGAAACTGGTTGCCATGGGCGGTATCGGTCACACCTCATGCCTGTACACTGACCAGGATAACCAGCCTGAGCGCGTTGCTTACTTCGGTCAGAAGATGAAAACGGCACGTATCCTGATTAACACCCCTGCTTCTCAGGGTGGTATCGGTGACCTGTACAACTTCAAACTCGCACCTTCCCTGACTCTGGGTTGTGGTTCCTGGGGTGGTAACTCCATCTCTGAAAACGTTGGTCCAAAACACCTGATCAACAAGAAAACCGTTGCTAAGCGAGCTGAAAACATGTTGTGGCACAAACTTCCGAAATCTATCTACTTCCGCCGCGGCTCTCTGCCAATCGCGCTGGATGAAGTGATTACTGATGGCCACAAACGTGCGCTCATCGTGACTGACCGTTTCCTGTTCAACAATGGCTATGCAGACCAGATCACCTCTGTTCTGAAAGCGGCTGGCGTCGAAACTGAAGTCTTCTTTGAAGTTGAAGCTGACCCAACCCTGAGCGTTGTACGTAAAGGTGCTGAACTGGCGAACTCCTTCAAACCAGATGTGATCATCGCACTGGGTGGCGGTTCCCCAATGGACGCTGCGAAAATTATGTGGGTCATGTACGAGCATCCGGAAACGCACTTCGAAGAACTGGCGCTGCGCTTTATGGATATCCGTAAACGTATCTACAAGTTCCCGAAAATGGGCGTGAAAGCGAAAATGATCGCCGTCACCACCACTTCCGGTACTGGTTCAGAAGTGACGCCATTTGCCGTTGTGACTGATGATGCAACCGGTCAGAAATATCCGCTGGCTGACTACGCACTGACGCCAGACATGGCTATCGTTGACGCCAACCTGGTCATGGAAATGCCGAAATCACTGTGTGCGTTCGGTGGTCTGGATGCGGTGACTCACGCTCTGGAAGCTTACGTTTCCGTACTGGCTTCTGAGTTCTCTGACGGTCAGGCTTTGCAGGCGCTGAAACTGCTGAAAGAAAACCTGCCAGCATCTTACAACGAAGGTTCGAAAAACCCTGTAGCGCGTGAACGTGTACACAGTGCAGCAACCATCGCGGGCATTGCGTTTGCTAACGCCTTCCTGGGTGTCTGTCACTCCATGGCGCACAAGCTGGGTTCACAGTTCCACATTCCTCACGGTCTGGCGAACGCCCTGTTGATCAGCAACGTTATCCGTTATAACGCTAATGACAACCCAACCAAGCAGACTGCATTCAGCCAGTACGACCGTCCACAGGCTCGCCGTCGCTATGCTGAAATCGCCGATCACCTGGGTCTGAGCGCACCGGGCGACCGTACTGCCGCGAAGATCGAGAAACTGCTGGCATGGCTGGAAAGCCTGAAGGCTGAACTGGGTATTCCAAAATCTATCCGCGAAGCGGGCGTTCAGGAAGCTGACTTCCTCGCTCACGTAGATAAGCTGTCTGAAGATGCATTCGATGACCAGTGTACTGGTGCTAACCCGCGCTACCCACTGATTTCCGAACTGAAACAGATCCTGCTGGATACCTATTACGGTCGTAACTTCACTGAAAGCGATGTCGCTGCTGTGAAAGTTGATATCCCCGCAGTGGTAAAGGCTGACAAGAAAGCGAAGAAAAATGCTTGATTGACAGTTTGACAAAAAACCCGCCGATGGCGGGTTTTTTTATATCTGAGAATCAGTAAAACTTTCTTATTATTTTCGATTGTCGCCCTGTAACGCCGTCAGCGAGCCTACAGCCAGCGCCTCTTTATAATGCTTGCGGCAGACCGAGACATAACGTTCATTGCCTCCTATCACCACCTGCTCGCCATCAGCGTAGGGTTTGCCAGACTGGTCCAGGCGCAGAACCATACTTGCCTTACGGCCACAAAAGCAGATCGTTTTCAGCTCAACCAGTTTATCCGACCAGGCAAGAAGATACTGGCTGCCAGCAAATAGCTCACCACGAAAATCGGTACGTAATCCATAGCAAAGCACGGGAATATCCAGCTCATCAACAACCTCTGAAAGCGCATGGACCTGCTCTCGGGTCAGGAACTGGCTTTCATCAACCAGCACGCAATGGACAGGCTTAGCGGCATGCTCGGCACGAATGTCTTCCAGCAGGTTCGTTTCAGGGTTAAACAGCCTTGCAGGCGACGAGAGCCCTATTCTTGAACTCACCTTCCCTGCCCCAAAGCGATCGTCGATTTCGGCGGTATAAACAACGGTACGCATCCCCCGCTCCTGATAATTGTATGAGGATTGCAGTAACGCCGTTGATTTCCCGGCATTCATTGCCGAATAGTAGAAATAAAGTTGTGCCATTGGCCGAAGAACCCTAATCAATGTGTAATATTCCCGATGGATCATTGTACCATATTTTGTACTGTTATCAGCGGTGGGCTGCACACGTCAGGCGGTGAGACACCGGTAAACCCTTCGCGAATAGTGCAAAATAATGCGTTAAAACAGGCAGTAAAGGCATTTAGCACTGACAATAAGCTGAACCCATGGCCGGAGATAACACTTCTTTTTATAGTGGCTTCTTCGTTCATTAAAATTCACTATTTATTAACTATTCTTGTCTTCGCTACGCTTCCCCGGGGTAATACAAAAGGCTGATATTTATCAACCGCAACTATAATTCCTGAGGTAAAAGTCACAAAACAAACATGCAAATGATGCACTTTTGCCGTTTGAAACGATATCTCACAGTCCCGACAAACAATGAAATTTAAGTTAGCGTAATTAATAATAGCGACGTTAATTTTGTATTTTTTGAATTCCTTACATTCCCACCTATTGCACAAGTGAAATTAAGGCTCTATTATTAGGACAACAAACCCACCCCCATTATAAGTTTGAGATTACTACAATGAGCGAAGCACTTAAAATTCTGAACAACATCCGTACTCTTCGTGCGCAGGCAAGAGAATGTACCCTTGAGACGCTTGAAGAAATGCTCGAAAAATTAGAAGTTGTAGTTAACGAACGTCGTGAAGAAGAAAGCGCAGCTGCGGCTGAAATCGAAGAACGTACACGTAAACTGCAACAATATCGTGAAATGCTGATTGCCGATGGTATCGATCCAAACGAATTGCTGAACAGCATGGCTGCGGCTAAAACCGGTACCAAAGCAAAACGCGCGGCACGTCCTGCTAAATATAGCTACATCGATGAGAACGGCGAAGAGAAAACCTGGACCGGCCAGGGTCGTACTCCTGCGGTAATCAAGAAAGCAATGGACGAACAAGGTAAACAACTGGATGACTTCCTGATCAAGGATTAATCTGGAAAGATTCTGAAAAATCCCGCTTAATGCGGGATTTTTTTTGCCTGTATTATTCGCCCGAACATCTCCTTACATTCTGTCATATTGTGAGGTTCACTATTTAACGTCCTTGACAATCCCCCACCAATTACGGTGCGACAGGCATAAAAAAACCGGTGGGCATTGCCACACCGGTCTTGTTCACTGGGCTGTGAGTCTTATTACTTAATACCCATGCTACCTTTGAGCCAGGCTTTAAATTCTTCACCCAGGCTGTTATGGCGAATACCATATTCGACGAATGCCTGCATATAACCGAGCTTATTCCCGCAGTCATGGCTCTTACCTTTCATATGATAGGCTTCCACGGTCTCTTTCTCGATCAGCATATCGATAGCATCTGTCAGCTGGATTTCATCGCCCGCACCTGGAGGCGTTTTCGCCAGCAGCGCCCAAATTTCGGCACTCAGTACGTAACGGCCCACGACAGCAAGGTTAGACGGTGCGACGTCCGCTTTAGGTTTTTCAACAACGCCAACCATCGGTACGCTTTCGCCAGGTTGCAGATCAACGCCTTTGCAGTCAACCACACCATAGGCAGTCACGTCGTCGACTGGCTCAACCATAATCTGGCTGCTGCCGGTTTCGTCGAAGCGCTTAATCATTTCCGCCAGGTTTTCCTGAGAAAGATCGGATTCGTACTCATCAAGAATAACGTCAGGCAGAATAACCGCGACCGGCTCATCACCCACTACCGGATGCGCGCACAATACGGCGTGCCCCAGGCCTTTCGCCAGGCCCTGACGAACCTGCATAATGGTAACGTGTGGAGGGCAAATAGACTGTACTTCCTCCAGCAGCTGGCGCTTAACGCGTTTTTCCAGCATTGCTTCGAGTTCGAAACTGGTATCGAAATGGTTTTCGATAGAGTTTTTAGATGAATGCGTCACCAGCACAATTTCGGTGATACCTGCTGCAATACATTCATTCACGACATACTGGATTAATGGCTTATCAACCAGAGGCAGCATCTCTTTTGGGATTGCCTTCGTCGCTGGCAACATCCTGGTACCCAATCCCGCCACCGGGATAACGGCCTTTCTGACTTTCGAATTTAGGGCAGCCATTGAAATTCTCCTGAACTGTTCAAGTTTTGAACTTTTATGCATTGAATAACGCGTTGAGTATACAGTCTCAGCCACTAATACGGGTCTGAAAAGAACGCGTTGCCGATCAATTAAGACAAATACGCATGAAACTTGCAGCGATAGTAGCACTGCCAGCAAAAACACAGGTAAAGCAATCTGAAAAATAAAAGCTGACTGCTTACTCCGTGGACAACATTAAGCGTAACCGCCCTCCCGCACCCCAAATTTGGCACTGCCAGGAGGTGCAGCGATGGCTAATTTGATTAAGGTAAGTATTTCCCAGCGTTCCCAACGGCACGCCGTTACTCACCTGAATATGGTGTTCGCCAGTATTGAGTGTGGCATTTAATCCAGCCGACACCAGAATAAGGTTATTCAACCCGCTGTGATAATAGCCAACCAGAAGCGGGAACTGCCCCGGCAAATTGGCCTGACGAAAAAGTTGGTTCACCTGTTTGAGTAAACTGCCTAACTCAGGAAGCCGTTGCCCCTGATGGGATAATTGTTCCTGAAGCAATCCATTAAAGAGCGCACGGAGTAATAAGGCCGCCAAAACGCCGTTATCTCCCGCCCGGGTAACATCAAGGCAATAAAAGGCGAGATCGGAATCCGATAACGGCGCAATATCCAGCACCAGTCCAGGCTGGTCAGCCGCTACCAGTTGGCGATAATTTACTCTGCAATGAGAGATATTTTGCTGCACAGGCGGCTGGAGTTCCTGAAGCAGCTTCGCAGCCGCGAGTGGATTACTGACTAAAGCATCCCAGTCCTGGAAAAGACGTTCTTCTTCTTCAACCCGGGAATTAAACATATTGGGATACAGGCAGGCCAATACCGTTTCACGCAGTCGGTTCAAATCTTTGACCGGTTTAAGCAAAATATCCTGCACACCTAAACGCAGCGCCTTAGCAATATCCGCCATATTTTCGGTGGCCGAGATCACGAGTATCGGTGTCTGATAACCTTCATTACGCAGGTTTTCCACCAGCATTAATCCGTCCATACGCGGCATCTCAAGATCGCAGATCATCAGATCCGGCGCCATGCTGGCCATCTTTTCCAGTGCCTCGACGCCATTTTCGGCAAGGGACGTGGTTGCACCCAGTGAGGATAACCACGAATCCAGTAGCGATCGGAAAACGGGCTCGTCTTCAACTATCAAAATATGTTTTCCGGCCAATGGCTGTGTCATGGTTCCTCCCCTGGCTGACAGTTACTCAATAGTGGCATGCTATTGGTACTATCGCCTGTCAGATTTTGCTGAAGTAATCAAAAAAGTGCTCAACGTGCTGTACGCACAAAAGGCAACAGTTCATCTATTTTCTTTTCGACGGCTAACGAGCCCGCTGCTATGGCGGCCTCAGCCCGGTGGAAATCAAGGGTAGAGATTTGTGGACAATACGGTTGAATAAGAATATCCGGAGGATCGCCAGCCATACGGTTTCGCTTCAGGCGATTCTCAAGAATTTGAATAGAGGTCGTCATGATTTCAATGGCGTTCGGCGCGGTTACCGCGCGACGGGCAGTCAGGCGCCCTATTCTGCCGCGTAAACGCGCATGCCAGGCAAGTTTCTCTTTTTCAGCGTCATCGCTCTGAAGATTAACAGGCATCAAATCTTGCTGCATAAGGTGAGCGTCGTGCTGTAAATCCACGGCAATGACGATATCCGCCCCCATAGCGCGGGTCAGAGAGATGGGCACAGGATTCACTACGCCACCATCAACGAGCCAGTAGCCGTTGTGAGGGACAGGCGCCATTAACCCAGGCATGCTACAGGAGGCTCGGACGGCGAGATGAATATCCCCTTCGGTGAGCCATAATTCCCTGCCCGTACTGAGGTTGGTTGCAACGGCACCGAAAGGCATTTGGCAGTGGCTGAAGTCTGCGAGCGGCATTATCTTACGAAACTGATTGAACACGCGTTCACCGCGCAGCAGGCCGCCACGCTGCCAGGAGAGATCCATCAGGCGCAGCACATCCCAGTAACTGAAGGAGCGCACCCAGCTTTCAAGCTCCGGAAGCTTACCGCAGGCGTACGCGGATCCGACCAGC
Source organism: Enterobacter cloacae complex sp. IR5418 (assembly GCF_049238105.1). Classification (NCBI taxonomy): domain Bacteria; kingdom Pseudomonadati; phylum Pseudomonadota; class Gammaproteobacteria; order Enterobacterales; family Enterobacteriaceae; genus Enterobacter; species Enterobacter cloacae complex sp. IR5418. The sequence continues at coordinate 94,814 of NZ_JBMKHS010000011.1, forward strand.
GACCCGATAGAACATCCTGCGACAATATCAACGTCAATCCCCATCTGGTTTAAGGTATTGATAACGCCAATATGGGACCAACCCCGGGCTGCACCTGAGCCCAACGCCAGTCCAATTTTTACCTTTCTCATTAGCCCTGTTTTACTTCCCCTGGATTCCCGACATAGCGTCAACGCACCTGCTCAGTTAACATATTGCTACCTTAAGCGTTTAACGCCTTATTTTTTGTTCCAGGAAGAGAATCGTGTCTCAACTCTGCCCCTGTGGTAGCGCTCTGGAGTATAGCCTATGTTGCCAGCGATATCTTTCTGGCGAGCAGGTTGCACCAGACCCGTCACACCTTATGCGCTCGCGGTATACTGCTTTTGTGATCAAAAACGCAGACTACCTGATTAAAACCTGGCATCCGTCCTGCCATGCTGCCGATTTTCGGCAAGAGATTGAAGCCGGATTTGCCAACACCGTCTGGCTGGGCCTCACCGTCTTTGAAGCCGCTCCAGGCCGCGATGCCAACGAAGGCTATGTCAGTTTTGTCGCCCGCTTTAGCGAACAAAACAAACCCGGCGCCATCATTGAACGCTCACGGTTCTTAAAGGACAGCGGGCAATGGTATTATATTGACGGCACACGTCCGCAATTCGGTCGTAACGATCCCTGCCCCTGTGGTTCAGGAAAAAAATTCAAAAAGTGTTGCGGCAGTAATGCCTGACAACTCAGACTTCGCAAATACATAAACAGGATTTCCCGGCGATGCAATCATTACAACGTAAAGTTCTGCGCACTATCTGTCCCGATCAAAAAGGGCTGATCGCACGAATCACCAACATTTGCTACAAACATGAACTGAATATCGTGCAGAACAACGAGTTCGTTGACCACCGTACCGGTCGCTTCTTTATGCGTACTGAACTGGAAGGGATTTTCAACGACACAACCCTGCTTGCCGATCTGGACAGCGCCCTGCCGGAAGGCTCGGTGCGTGAGCTTAACCCGGCGGGCCGCCGCCGCATTGTGATTCTGGTTACCAAAGAGGCACACTGCCTGGGCGATCTGTTGATGAAAGCTAACTACGGTGGCCTGGACGTCGAAATTGCCGCCGTCATTGGCAACCACGAAACCCTGCGTACGCTGGTTGAGCGTTTCGATATTCCGTTTGAGCTGGTCAGCCACGAGGGTCATACCCGTGAAGAGCACGACAACCTGATGGCTGCTGCCATTGAAGCGCATAACCCGGACTATGTGGTGCTGGCAAAATACATGCGCGTGCTGACGCCGTCATTCGTGGCGCGTTTCCCGAACAAGATTATCAACATCCACCACTCCTTCCTGCCAGCCTTTATTGGCGCGCGTCCGTATCACCAGGCATACGAGCGCGGCGTAAAGATTATCGGCGCAACCGCGCACTACGTGAATGACAATCTGGACGAAGGTCCAATCATTATGCAGGACGTGATTCACGTGGATCACACCTACACGGCGGAAGATATGATGCGTGCAGGCCGTGACGTTGAGAAGAACGTGTTAAGTCGTGCGCTCTATCAGGTGCTGGCTCAGCGAGTCTTTGTTTACGGCAACAGAACGATTATTCTTTAATCCTTCGGAAAATGAATTGATTAGCTTTACGCCTTTACGGATAAAAAGCAGGCAAACAACTTCATTTCCCTAAAGGAATGCTTTACAGGGGCGTCTCATTTGATATGATGCGCCCCGCTTCCAACAGGAAGCAGGCCAGTTAAAAGCATTACCCCGTGGTGGGGTTCCCGAGCGGCCAAAGGGAGCAGACTGTAAATCTGCCGTCATCGACTTCGAAGGTTCGAATCCTTCCCCCACCACCATCTCTCAGCAAGACCTCAAAATTTGAATTACCCCTGGTGGGGTTCCCGAGCGGCCAAAGGGAGCAGACTGTAAATCTGCCGTCATCGACTTCGAAGGTTCGAATCCTTCCCCCACCACCATCACTTCCAGATTCTCTGGCACTATCCAAAAGCATAATGCTCTATGTTTTCCCGATGCGGGGAAGGATGAGAAGCTTCGACCAAGGTTCGATTCGAGCGTAGCGAGAAAGCGTTGCTGCAGGCAACGATCCGAAGGGCGAAGCGCGAAGCGCTGAGTAATCCTTCCCCCACCACCATCACTTCCAGATTCTTAAGCACTCACTCAAGCACAATGCACCATATTTCTCGATGCCGGGAGTAATCCTTCCCTGCCTGTTTTCCCCGGTGGCGCTTCGCTTACCGGGGCTACAAATAGGGTCTGTAGGCCGGGTAAGGCGCAGCCGCCACCCGGCATCCACAGCGACATCCGCACGAATCCCTGGCTCCAGGACAAAAAAAACCCCGCAAATGCGGGGTTGTATCACAACATCGAATCAGCGACGCGCGCGCACAATCTGATATTTGCGCGTCAGGTACTCCACCGGCGCGCTCCAGATGTGCACCAGGCGGGAGAACGGGAACAGCACAAACAGCGTCATCCCCAGCACCAGGTGAACGCGGAAGATAAACGCCACGCCGTCCAGATGCTCAGACGCTCCGCCGTGGAAGGTCACCACGGACTGCGCCCATCCCACCAGCTTCATCATTTCGCTGCCGTCCATATGCTGTGCAGAGAACGGAATGGTCAGCAGGCCCAGCGCACACTGCACCATCAGCAGGGAGAGGATCAGAATGTCCGCGCCCGTGGTGGTCGCCCGCACGCGTGGGCTGAACAGACGGCGTTTCAGCAGCAGCAGACCACCCACCAGAGTCATCACACCGCAGGCACCACCGGCGATCATCGCCATCTTCTGCTTCACTTCAATCGGCAGCCACGCTTCGTACATCCAGTGCGGCGTCAGCATCCCCAGGAAGTGACCGGCGAAAATCCCTAAAATCCCGATGTGGAACAGGTTTGACGCCAGGTTCATCCCTTTACGATCCAGCATCTGGCTGGAGGCAGCACGCCAGGTGTACTGACCATAGTCATAACGCAGCCAGCTTCCCACCAGGAACACGGTGCCCGCGATATACGGGTAAATGTCAAAGAAGAACATATTCAGGAAGTGCATTAGTGCTGTCCTCCGTTAGAGATATTCAAATATTGCGGAGCCACCGCGCCGGCAAAACGACGCTGATGCGCTGAGATTTCAGATTCGCCACAGTTCTGGTCAGCAAAGAATTTAACCTGCTCCTCTTCCCAGACCGCATCCAGCGCTTGTGGGGTATCGTCACGGGCTTCATCCGCGATTTTTTCCGCCACTTTTTGACTGTCCACCGAGGCGTTAGCCAGTTTCACCAGCAGGTCGAACAGCACTGCATAGCTGCTCTCACGTTGCTGGAGACGCGCGCCGAGCAACGCCAGAATGGGGGCGATGTCCTGCAACCCACCCAGCGCTTCCTCTTTCGGCAACTGTGCCAGATATTCCAGATATAGCGGCAGATGATCCGGCAGCTCGCGGCTGTCGAGTTGCAAACCGTGCTGCTCGTACTGGGCCATCAGATCCACCATCGCCTGACCACGGTCGCGGGATTCACCGTGAACGTGTTCGAACAGCAGCAGCGACGTCGCGCGGCCACGGTCAAACAGCTGGCTGTAGTCCGCCTGCGCATCGAGCAGATCGCGCGCCAGCAGGTCGCGGAGGAAAACGCCAAGCCGCTGGGCATCCTCTTTATCCAGATTTTCAGATGACGCGAGTGCATCAAAGAGTTCATGCTGATGCTGCACAAGTGCAGCATCCGGGTACTCGAGCAGACGCGAAACAATGACGAGTTCAATCATTGGTGCGGCTCCGTTTTGCTGGTCACATCCATCGCGTCGATGCGGCGGCTGTTGAACAGGTTGAATTTGCTGTCTGACCCGTGGCAACCATCGCCAAAGGTAAAGCCACACCCGCTTTTCTCCGGGAAGGCCTCGCGAGCCAGCTCGCGGTGGCTGCTCGGCACCACGAAACGATCTTCATAGTTAGCAATCGCCAGGTAGCGGTACATCTCCTGCGCCTGCGCTTCGGTCAGACCAACCTCTTCCAGCGCGCGGGTATCGTTAACGCCATCAACGGTTTCTGCACGTTTGAAGTGACGCATCGCCAGCATACGTTTCAGTGCCAGCAGCACCGGCTGGGTATCCCCTGCGGTGAGCAGGTTCGCCAGGTACTGAACCGGGATACGCAGGCTTTCAACGTCCGGCAGGATGCCGTTGCTGCCCAGTTCACCCGCGTCCGCCGCAGACTGAATTGGAGACAGCGGCGGCACGTACCAGACCATCGGCAGCGTGCGGTATTCCGGGTGCAGCGGCAGGGCCAGCTTCCAGTCCATCGCCATTTTGTACACAGGGGACTGCTGCGCTGCGTCAATCACGCTCTGCGGAATGCCGTCTTTCAGCGCCTGCTCAATCACCTTCGGATCGTTCGGATCGAGGAAGACGTCCAGCTGGCGCTGATACAGATCTTTCTCGTTCTCGGTGCTTGCGGCATTTTCAATTGCGTCCGCGTCGTACAGCAGCACGCCGAGGTAGCGGATACGGCCTACGCAGCTTTCCGAGCAGACGGTCGGCATACCGGCTTCGATACGCGGGTAGCAGAAGATGCACTTCTCAGACTTACCGCTCTTCCAGTTGAAGTAGATTTTTTTGTACGGGCAGCCGGTAATGCACATACGCCAGCCGCGGCACTTATCCTGGTCGATCAGGACGATACCGTCTTCTTCACGCTTGTAGATGGCGCCGCTTGGGCAGGTCGCCACGCACGCCGGGTTGAGGCAGTGCTCGCACAGGCGCGGCAGATACATCATGAAGGTATTTTCGAACTGGCCGTACATCGCCTTCTGCATGTTTTCGAAGTTCTGGTCTTTGGCGCGTTTTTCGAACTCGCCGCCCAGAATTTCTTCCCAGTTAGGACCGCTGGTAATTTTGTCCATCCGCTGACCGGTGATCAGCGAGCGAGGACGGGCGATCGGCTGGTGTTTGCTTTCCGGCGCGTTGTGCAGGTTCTGATAGTCGTAATCAAACGGCTCGTAGTAATCATCAATGCCCGGCAGATGCGGGTTAGCAAAGATTTTACCGAGCAGCATGGCACGGTTACCCATGCGCGGTTGCAGTTTGCCGTTGATTTTACGGATCCAGCCGCCCTTCCACTTCTCCTGGTTTTCCCAGTCGGTCGGGAAGCCGGTGCCCGGCTTGCTTTCGACGTTGTTGAACCAGGCATACTCCATACCTTCGCGGCTGGTCCAGACGTTTTTACAGGTGACCGAGCAGGTATGACAGCCGATGCATTTATCCAGATTCAGCACCATGCCGACTTGTGAACGAATTTTCATTTTACGCTCTCCTGTACCTGGTCATTACCTTCGCCATCTAACCAGTTAATATTCTTCATCTTACGTACCACCACGAACTCATCGCGGTTCGATCCTACGGTGCCGTAGTAGTTAAAGCCGTAGGCCAGCTGCGCATAGCCACCGATCATGTGGGTTGGCTTCGGCGTAATACGGGTCACGGAGTTGTGAATACCGCCGCGCTGCTCGGTGATTTCCGACCCCGGCAGGTTAACGATACGTTCCTGCGCGTGGTACATCATGGTCATTCCGGCCGGGACACGCTGGCTCACCACCGCACGGGCCGTCAGGGCACCGTTGCTGTTGAACACTTCGATCCAGTCGTTATCTTCGATACCCAGATCTTTCGCATCCGCTTCGCTCATCCAGACAATCGGACCGCCGCGCGACAGGGTCAGCATCAGCAGGTTGTCGCTGTAGGTGGAGTGGATACCCCACTTCTGGTGCGGCGTCAGGAAGTTCAGCGCCTTCTCAGGATTACCGTTCGATTTCGCCCCCATCACCGCTTTCACGGAGCGGGTGTCGATTGGCGGACGGTAAACCAGCAGGCTTTCACCGAAGTCGCGCATCCACTGGTGATCCTGATACAGAGACTGACGGCCAGAAAGCGTGCGCCATGGGATCAGCTCGTGAACGTTGGTATAACCGGCGTTGTAAGACACATGCTCATCTTCAAGCCCTGACCAGGTCGGGCTGGAGATGATTTTGCGCGGCTGGGCCTGGATATCGCGGAAGCGGATTTTCTCTTCCTCTTTATTCTTCGCCAGATGCGTGTGGTCACGACCGGTAAACTCGCTCAGCGCCGCCCAGGCTTTCACCGCCACGTGGCCGTTGGTTTCCGGGGCCAGGGTCAGGATCATCTCTGCGGCATCAATCGCCGTGTTCAGCATTGGCTGGCCTTTTGCCGGGCCGTCTGCTTTGGTGTAATTGAGCTTGCGCAGCAGGTCCATTTCGCTCTGGGTGTTCCAGGCGATGCCTTTGCCGCCGTTACCGATTTTCTCCATCAGCGGACCGATAGAGGTAAAGCGCTCGTAGGTCGCCGGGTAATCACGTTCAACCGGAATAATGTGCGGCGCGGTCACACCCGGAATCAGGTCGCACTCGCCTTTTTTCCAGTCCTTCACGTCCAGCGGCTGCGCCAGTTCGGCAGCGGAGTCGTGCTGGATGGGCAGCGTCACCACGTCGGTCTCTTTGCCCAGGTGACCCACGCAGACTTCGGAGAATTTCTTCGCGATGTCTTTATAGATTTCCCAGTCGCTCTTTGATTCCCACGCCGGGTCAACGGCCGCGGACAGCGGATGAATAAACGGATGCATATCCGAGGTATTCATGTCGTCTTTTTCGTACCAGGTGGCAGTCGGCAGCACGATATCGGAGTACAGGCAGGTACTGGACAGACGGAAGTCCAGCGTCACCACCAGATCCAGCTTGCCGTCGAGACCGTTATCTTTCCATTCCACCTCTTCCGGCTTCACGCCGCCCTGCTTGCCGAGATCTTTACCCTGAATACCGTTCTCGGTACCCAGCAGGTATTTCAGCATGTACTCGTGCCCTTTACCGGACGAGCCCAGCAGGTTGGAGCGCCAGATGAACAGGTTACGCGGATGGTTTTTACCGTTCTCCGGCTGTTCTGCCGCGAAGCGGATTGAGCCGTCTTTGAGGGATTTAACGGTGTAGTCCACCGGCGACATGCCCGCTTGCTTCGCCGCTTCCGCAATGCGCAGCGGGTTAGTGCCCAGCTGCGGCGCAGACGGCAGCCAGCCCATGCGTTCAGCGCGCACGTTGAAGTCAATCAGGTGGCCGCTGTAGCGGGATTTATCCGCCATCGGCGACAGCAGCTCCTGCGCGGTGACCGTCTCGTAGCGCCACTGGCTGGAGTGGTTATAGAAGTAGGAGGTGCTGTTCATGTGACGTGCCGGACGCTGCCAGTCGAGGGCAAACGCCAGCGGCTGCCAGCCGGTCTGCGGACGCAGTTTTTCCTGGCCCACGTAGTGCGCCCAGCCGCCGCCGCTCTGACCGACGCAGCCGCAGAAGATCAGCATGTTGATCAGCCCGCGATAGTTCATATCGAGGTGATACCAGTGGTTGAGACCCGCGCCGACGATGATCATGGAGCGACCGTGGGTTTTGTCGGCGTTTTCCGCAAATTCGCGGGCGATACGGGTGATCTGGGCGCGTGGCACACCGGTGATCTGCTCCGCCCAGGCGGGGGTGTAAGCCTTCACGTCGTCATAGCTGGTCGCGCAGTTTTCGTCGTTCAGACCGCGCTCCAGGCCGTAGTTCGCCATGGTCAGGTCATAAACCGTGGTGACCAGAGCGGTAGAACCATCGGCCAGTTGCAGGCGCTTCACCGGCAGTTTATGCATCAGAACGTTTTGCAGCTCAACCTTGTTGAAGTGCTCGGAACCTTCGCCACCAAAGTACGGGAAGCCGACATCGGCGATCTCGTCCTGGCTGCCCAGCATGCTGAGGCGAAGTTCCGTCTCTTCACCGGTGGTGCCGTTACGCTGTTCCAGGTTCCATTTGCCTTTTTCGCCCCAGCGGAAACCGATAGAACCGTTTGGCGCCACCAGCTCGCCGTTGCTGTTGCAGGCGACCGTTTTCCACTCAGGGTTATTATCCTGACCCAGCGCGTCCACCAGATCCGCGGCACGCAGCATACGGCCCGCCGCATAATAGCCGTCACGCTCTTCAAGCATCACCAGCACTGGCATGTCGGTGTAGCGGCGCACGTAATCGGTGAAGTACTGGCTTGGCTTGTCGAGATGGAATTCACGCAGCATGACGTGGCCCATCGCCAGCGCCATTGCGGCATCGGTACCCTGTTTCGGTGCCAGCCACAGGTCGCACAGTTTGGCGATTTCGGCGTAGTCCGGGGTCACCGCGACGGTTTTGGTCCCTTTGTAACGGACTTCGGTAAAGAAGTGCGCATCCGGGGTACGGGTCTGCGGAACGTTAGAGCCCCAGGCAATGATGTAGCTGGAGTTGTACCAGTCAGCGGACTCCGGCACGTCGGTCTGCTCGCCCCAGGTCTGCGGAGATGCAGGCGGCAGGTCACAGTACCAGTCGTAGAAGCTCAGGCAGGTCCCGCCGATAAGCGAAAGATAGCGCGCGCCAGAGGCGTAAGAGACCATCGACATCGCCGGGATTGGCGAGAAGCCTGCCACGCGGTCAGGACCGTAAGTTTTCACGGTGTAGACGTTGGACGCCGCAATCAGCTCGTTCACCTCTTTCCAGGAAGAGCGAACGAAACCACCGCGACCACGCGCCTGCTTAAAGCTTTTCGCTTTGTCGGCATCTTCAATGATGGAGGCCCAGGCATCAACCGGATCGCTGTGCTGTACTTTCGCCTCACGCCACATTTTCATCAGGCGTTTACGCATCAGCGGGTATTTCAGACGGTTGGCGCTATAGAGATACCAGGAGTAGCTGGCCCCACGCGGGCAGCCGCGCGGTTCATGGTTCGGCATATCCGGACGGGTACGCGGATAGTCGGTCTGCTGCATTTCCCAGGTCACCAGACCGTTTTTAACGAAAATCTTCCAGCTACATGAGCCAGTGCAGTTTACGCCGTGGGTAGAACGGACAACTTTGTCATGCTGCCAGCGTTGACGGTAACCGTCTTCCCAGTCCCGGTTGGTATCCAGAACCTGGCCGTGCCCATCGGCAAAAGTTTCACCCTTCTGTTTGAAGTAGCGAAACCGGTCCAAAAATTTGCTCATCGGGTATCTCCTGTATGGAGCCTGTGGCTCTCTAAATCGACATTGCTGATTTGCAGCGAAGGTAACGCTATGAAAGATGGTGAGAATTGATAACGATCAAGGCGGAGGGGGTCTCTGAGGGGGGGGTATTAGATCAAATACCACCAAAGCGGTAGCCGTTAATATTTTTTAACTTTATGATTTATATGGATATATTTTATTTATCGTACAATAAGCGAGGCAAAATTTAACATCTTAGGTATTAAGGGGTAGAGACACCTGCAAAGCGATGGAGATCACAGCGTGACCTGCGTGCGAACTCTGTAAGATTCATTAGTATGTTGTAACTATTGTGAGAATAAAAAAAGCGCGGCACTCAGGCCGCGCAAACGGATAATCAAGCTTACTTGTTTTTCTTGGTATTACGGCCATATACCAGCCACGTGATAACCACGCAGGCGATATAGAAGACGAGGAATACCTTCATTGCACCCGCCGGAGAGCCGGTCAGATCCAGTGAGATACCGAACGCTTTTGGAATGAAGAAGCCGCCAATTGCGCCAATCGCAGAGATAAACCCAAGCGCCGCAGCGGTATCGGTGGCGGCTTCACGCATCGCCTGCTCGTCGCTTCCGCCCTGCGCTTTCACGCGGTCCATGGTCAGCTTGCGGAAGATGACAGAGATCATCTGGAATGTAGACGCACTGCCCAGCCCGGCCGTCAGGAACAGCACCATGAAGACGCCGAAGAAGGCAAAGAAGTTACCGCCCTCACCACCCGCAGGCAGCGTCAGGAACAGCAGCGCACAGAAGATCGCCATTACAACAAAGTTCACCAGCGTAACGCGCGTCCCACCCAGACGGTCGGAGATCATGCCGCCCAGCGAACGTGCCAGCGCACCAATAAACGGACCGAAGAAGGCAAACTGAAGGATCTGCACGTCCGGGAACTGGGTTTTCGACAGCATGGCAAAGCCTGCGGAAAAACCGATGAACGAGCCGAAGGTCGCCAGATACAGCAGCGCCATCACCCACAGGTGGCCGCGTTTCAGAACCGGCAGCTGCTCGCTCAGGGACGCTTTGGACGCGGACAGGTCGTTCATGAAGAACCACGCCGCCAGGGTAAAGACCACCAGGAACGGAACCCAAATCCAGGAGGCGTTTTGCAGGAACAGCACAGAGCCGTCGGGCTGCGTCACACCGCCGCCACCAAAGGCTGCAAAGATAGAGACAGAGATCGCCAGCGGAGCAATCAGCTGCATCACGCTCACGCCCATGTTACCCAGGCCACCGTTAATGCCCAGCGCGCCGCCCTGCTTCGCTTTCGGGAAGAAGAAGCTGATGTTTGCCATACTGGACGCAAAGTTCGCCCCGGCAAAACCGCACAGCAGAGAGATAATCACGAATACGCTAAACGGCGTGGAGGTATCCTGCACCGCAAAACCGAGCCACACGCACGGCACGATCATGATCCCGGTACTGAAAGCCGTCCAGCGGCGACCGCCAAAGACCGGCACCATAAAGGCATAAGGAACACGCAGCAGTGCGCCTGAAAGCGACGGCAACGCGGTCAACATAAACAGCTGATCGGTGGTAAAGGTAAAGCCCACTTTTGGCAGGTTAACCGCAACCGCACTGAACAACATCCAGACGCAAAACGCCAGTAACAGACATGGAACGGAAATCCACAGATTACGACTTGCTACACGGTGGCCGCGCTGTTGCCAGAACGCCGGATCCTCTGGACGCCAGTCTGTAATTACGGCATCAGTTTCCCTTTCGGGAGCGGAAGAGTGACTCATAGACACCTCTGATTCTCGAATGATGCTGCAAACATTAGGGCTTTAGAGCGGCGGTAAGTTGATATAAATCAAAGGAAAAGTGGGAGGTTTTGCGGCGAAAAAAAAGCCATCACTCTTAATGAGTAGATGCAAAACGTAAAAAAGGTGTGGTTTTTCACGGTGCTGACGCATCCCTGCTTCGTCCACCCACTAACCGTTACCCCTCTGGCAATTTAGAGGTAATCCTTTATTGGTATGGGTATACTCCAGGGTATGCACCAGAATAGCGCCATTCCTGCAATCAGGTCACGTCAGGAGCCCGGCAACTCTATGTTAAAAAGATGTTTATCCCCGCTGACGCTGGTTAACCAGCTGGCGCTCATTGTTCTGCTGTCCACCGCAATTGGTGTGACCGGCATGGCTATTTCTGGCTGGCTGGTACAGGGTGTACAGGGTAATGCGCATGCCATCAACGAGGCAGGCTCGTTACGTATGCAGAGTTACCGGCTGCTGGCGTCGGTACCGCTGACGCAGGCTGACCAATCGCTTATCGACGAAATGGAGCGTACCGCATTCAGCCCTGAGCTGGAAAGAGCCGCGATCCGTGACGGTCAGCAGTTGCAGCTTAAGGCACTTCAGGGCTACTGGCATACCCAGCTGGAGCCCGGGTTAAAGCGGGCGAAAGATCGGGAAACGGTCGCCCAGGATGTCGCCGGGTTTGTGTCACGTATCGATCATCTTGTCTCCTCGTTCGATCGCACCACAGAGTTACGCATTGACCGTGTGGTGATGGTTCACCGCGCAATGGCGCTGTTTATGGGCTTACTGCTGATTTTCACGGTGATCTGGCTGCGCGCACGGTTGCTTAATCCCTGGAAACAGCTGCTGGCGATGGCCCGCGCCGTCACCCAGCGCGATTTTACCCAACGCACGCACATCAGCGGACGCAACGAAATGGCGATGCTCGGCGAGGCGCTCAATACCATGTCGGCGGAGCTATCAGAAAGCTACGCGGTACTGGAAAAACGCGTCCAGGAAAAAACCGCCGGGCTTGAGCAGAAAAACGAGATCCTCTCTTTCCTGTGGCAGGCGAACCGCCGCCTGCATATGCAGGTCCCGCTTTGCGAGCGTCTCTCGCCGGTACTGAACGGCCTGCAAAACCTGACGCTGCTCCACGATCTTGAGCTACGGGTTTACGACGTTGAAGATGAGGAAAACCACCAGGAATTTACCTGCCAGTCGGATATCTCCTGCGACGATAAAGGGTGTCATCTGTGCCCGCGCGGGTTGCCTCCGCTCACCACCAGCGGCACAACCCTGAAGTGGCGGCTGATGGACGCTCATACCCAATACGGTATTTTACTGGCAACCTTGCCTGCGGGGCGCCATCTCAGCCACGACCAGCAGCAGCTGGTGGATACGCTGGTTGAGCAGCTCACGGCCACGCTGGCGCTCGACCGTCACCAGGAAAAACAGCAGCAGCTGATCGTCATGGAGGAGCGCGCCACCATCGCCCGCGAGCTGCATGACTCCATTGCCCAGTCCCTCTCCTGCATGAAGATGCAGGTGAGCTGCCTGCAAATGCAGGACGAAGGGATGCCCGAGAGCAACAAAGCGTTGCTCAGCCAAATCCGCAACGAACTGAACACCTCGTGGATACAGCTTCGCGAGCTGCTGACCACCTTCCGTTTGCAGCTCACCGAGCCGGGGCTGCGCCCTGCGCTGGAATCCAGCTGTCAGGAATTTAGCGCCCGGCTGGGCTTCCCGGTGAAGCTGGATTACCAGCTTCCACCGCGTTTTGTCCCCTCTCACCAGGCGATCCATTTGCTGCAAATTGCCCGTGAAGCCCTGAGCAACGTGCTCAAGCATGCCGAAGCGACGGCCGTCACGGTGACCGTCAGTTGCCAGGACAATCAGGTCAAGCTCAGGGTTCAGGATAACGGCCGCGGCGTGCCGGAAAATGCCGAACGAACGAACCACTATGGTTTAATTATCATGCGAGACCGCGCGCAAAGCCTGCGCGGTGATTGCCAGGTTCGCCGGGGAGAGTCAGGTGGCACCGAAGTCGTGGTCACCTTTATACCCGAAAAGCCCCTCATAACTGCTCAAGGAGAAAACCATGACTAATCAGGAACCGGCATCTATCCTGTTGATTGACGATCATCCGATGCTGCGTACCGGCGTTAAACAGCTTGTCAGCATGGCGCCAGATATCACCGTCGTCGGGGAAGCCAGCAATGGCGAACAGGGTATTGAACTTGCCGAATCGCTCGATCCTGATTTGATCTTGCTCGATCTCAACATGCCGGGCATGAATGGCCTTGAAACCCTCGACAAGCTGCGGGAGAAATCCCTCTCTGGCCGGGTGGTGGTCTTTAGCGTTTCCAACCATGAAGAAGACGTGGTCACGGCCCTCAAGCGTGGGGCAGACGGCTATCTGCTGAAAGATATGGAGCCGGAAGATCTGCTCAAGGCGCTGCAACAGGCTGCCGCAGGCGAGATGGTGCTGAGTGAAGCGTTAACGCCGGTGCTGGCCGCCAGCCTGCGTGCGAACCGCGCCACGTCTGACCGTGACGTCAGCCAGTTGACCCCGCGCGAACGCGACATTCTGAAGCTGATTGCCCAGGGTCTGCCTAACAAAATGATCGCCCGCCGTCTGGACATCACCGAGAGTACGGTCAAAGTGCATGTGAAACACATGCTGAAGAAAATGAAGCTAAAATCCCGCGTCGAAGCCGCCGTCTGGGTGCATCAGGAGCGCATTTTTTAACTTACTCATCCGGCAGCAACTTCCACCGTGGATCGTCGTCAGGCATTGCGACGAGCGGTTGCACCACGGAAAGCGTGATCTCATTGGAAGAGACACGCTGCCCATCCTTATCTTCCACCACGGCCGCGAGCCGCCATTCGTTTTTCGCCCCTTCCGCGTCGTTCCAGGCGGGCATGATTACGCTCCAGCCATCGCTGCTGTTGCTGTTTGTCGGTGAAGTCAGGCTCAGGGCCTGGGTATCACCCAGCCAGTGGATCTGACGGATACCGTGCGTGCTGCGAATTTGCAGCTTCAGCATGACAGTTTCGCCCGGTTTAAGATCCCACGGCGGCGTAGCCAGATAGACAGAAAGGGTCTTGCGCTGACGAAATTCCATGACCGGGAGATTATCGCGCTCGGGTGAATCATAGCGGCTGCCCCGCAGCGAGCGCGTCGCTGCCACTTCACCGGCGGAAAGCTGTTTCGCCAGCGGCACGCCAAAGCGATAGTTGAGTTTCAGCCCGAGGTTATTCTGGCTAACGCCGCTCTCCCCCTGCTTATGGGCAGCCGTCAGGGTGACCAGCGGAACGGGGGTATAGTTCAGCCCCAGGTTGACCGCCACCGGGTTGTGATACCCCGTACCGCTGTTAAACAGATCGACGTTATCGCCAAAATACTGTTCAAAGCTGACGCTGGTGTTCAGATGATGAAACCAGGGAAGCCAGGCTTTGGCCGTCACGTCGTATCCGCGCGCCATGCGCTGCTCACGGATGTCGGAACGCGGCTGCCAGCCAGCGAACGGCTGGTAGTAATTGGCCGACAGACGCAGGTTTTCCCCCCACGCCTCAGCCCCCAATCCGGCACGTTGCAGGTTGTCTTCAAGCAAATTGTCGTAAAAAGTGTTGTAGCCCAACAGCCAGTCACCGGCAACCCAGCGCTGGCCTGCCCCGATGTTGCTCACCAGCCCGTCTGTCTGCTGCGTCAGGCCAAGCTGGCTCCAGCTCAGATAACGGCTGTTATCGTTCCAGGGGATAAACCAGCTTCCGCTGCTGCCGTTGAAGTTACCGTCGTCATCCACCAATACATTGACGTTGGCGTTCCCCCAGGGTGAAAGCCAGGATTCGATCTGCTCGTTAACCTCCCCGCTGACGGCATCCCGCACCTGACCGAACGCGAACTGTCGCGCCTGCTGCCCGGCCGTCAGGCCGTTATCGGTCATACTGGCTTCCCCGAAGGCTTTTGCCATTTCAGCCAGGTGCTTTTCACCTTCGCTGGTCGGTTGCGCCATACCCAGATCCGGCAGACTGTCGCCGTTGTTATCAAACGGATTTTGCGCCTGCTGCACGAAGGATTTCGGCGCACCGTGAACGGCTCCAGCCGTAAGAAGGGGGAGTAACAGAAGAAAACGGATGCGGGACGATACAGCCTTCAACGTCGTCAATCAGAACCTGTGTTTATGAACAAACACGTATTATGTTAACGCCATAAGCCCTGAAAACCAGTCTTAACGTAAATTTCAGGAATATCCTGAACAGAATTGTCGGGTGGCGGCCCGTAGGTCGGGTAAGGCAACGCCGCCACCCGACGCCCTTACACTCTTATCCAAACAGCCCTTTCAACTCCGGCACGCAGGAGCCGCAGTTCGTGCCGCAGCGCAGCTTCGCTCCCAGCGCTGCGGCAGAATCACAGCCTTCGGCTATCGCCTTACGTATCGTATTTTCACCCACGCTAAAGCAGCTACAGATAATTCGCCCGGGATCGGCACTTTCGCCCGGCCGTTGTCCGTGCAGCAGCGCATGGCGTTCAGCGATCTGTACGGGCGCAGCGGCGAAGGCGTCTTCAATAAACGCATGCGCCAGCGCTGGCAGCGTATGGCCTTCCCAGTAGCCCAGCATCAGCGCGCCGTGATGCCAGGCGAGCACGCTGCTGCGTTCCCCCGTCTGTGCCACCTGTAGCTGCCAGCCCCGACCGCTGGCATACTCCATCACCCACGACAACAACGGCCTATCCCCCGCCACCGTCAGACGTGAGGCCTTACGCCACCAGCAGACCGACGACGGCAACGCTGGCAGCTCGCGGGCATACAGCTCCCCCTGCCAGGCGGGTAGCCAGGGCATGATCCTCACCGCGGTTTGTTTACTCTCCGGCTGGCCGGAGCAGGCATCCACCCGCCCTTCCACCAGCGCATTGACCTTTCCCTGCCGGGCAAACTGCGCGTTCCAGTGCATCGGCGCGAACAGTTCTCCCGCACGCTGACAGGAGGAAATATGGACTCTGGCCACCATGACCCCGCGCGGGGAGCTTATCCGCGCCAGCTGGCCGTCCGTCATCCCGGCGCGCGCCGCATCGTTTGCGTTCATCTCAACAACAGGCTCGTCGATATGCTGCATCAGGCGCGGAACATACCCCGTGCGCGTCATGGTGTGCCACTGATCGCGGATCCGCCCGGTGTTCAGTATCAGGGGATACAATTCGTCGACTCCTGCCCCATGCGAGGACGGGCTGACCGGAACAATCGTTCTTTGCGGGAAATCCCCCGCACACCACTGGTACGGCGCCAGCCCGTCCCACGCCTCTCGCGTCAGCGACGCCAGTTCGCGCAGATTCAGCGCCCGTTCGCCGTTATTTTCAAACGCCGTCAGCGCCGCATGTTCACAAAATATCTCCTGAGGATGTTCCCAGGCGAAGGCATCGCCATAGCCGAGCTGCTCTGCGATCCGGGCGATGATCCACCAGTCCGGTTTAGCCTCGCCCGGCGCTGGCAGAAAGGCGCGCTGGCGGGAGATACGGCGTTCAGAATTGGTCACCGTGCCGTTTTTCTCGCCCCAGCCCAGGGCGGGAAAACGAATATGGGCAAACCGGCTGGTGTCGGTCTCCTGCATCACCTCAGATACGATAACCAGCGGGCAGGTCGCCAGGGCCTGGCACACCGCGTGGCTGTCGGGAAGCGACACGGCAGGATTGGTGCCCATGATCCACACCGCCTTCACCTCGCCGCGGGCAATGGCGTCAAACAATTCCACCGCCATCAGACCCGGCGTCTGCGCCAGCCGTTCCGTTCCCCAGAAACGCGCCACCCGCGAGAGATCGTCCGGCTCGAAGTTCATGTGCGCTGCCAGCTGGTTCGCCAGCCCGCCCACTTCCCGCCCGCCCATGGCGTTTGGCTGTCCGGTCAGCGAAAACGGGCCGCAGCCCGGACGGTTGAACTTCCCGCTGGCAAGATGCACGTTAATGATGGCGTTACACTTGTCGCTGCCGCTGGAGGACTGGTTGATCCCCATGGTGTAGAGCGTAATGGCGCGAGGCGCGGTGACAAACCAGTCGTAGAAGGTGCCAGTCTCGTCTGAATGCAGATCGCAAAACGCCGCCACGCGAGGGACCGGCCACTCATCGGTGCCCTGAATCAGATTGAGCAACCCCACAAACAGCCCGGCGTCGCTGCCGGGCTTAAGCGCCAGATGCAGGTCAGCGATATCGCAGGTGGCGGTTTTACGCGGATCGATCACGACCACTTTCATCTGCGGATTGTTGTGTTTTGCCTGCACCAGCCGCTGATACAGCACCGGATGCGTCCAGGCCGCGTTTGATCCAACGAGTACCACCAGATCGCTGTTTTCCACATCCTCGTAGCTGCACGGCACCACGTCTTCACCGAAGGCGCGCTTGTAGCCCACCACCGCCGACGACATACACAGCCGCGAATTGGTATCAATGTTCGCCGCCCCGATAAAGCCTTTCATCAGCTTGTTGGCGGCATAGTAATCCTCGGTCAACAGCTGGCCGGAGGCGTAAAACGCCACCGCCTGCGGCCCCCATTCGTTAATGATGTTCCGCAGCCGCTCGCCCGCTTCGCCCAGCGCCTGCGTCCATTCCACCTCCAGGCCGTCGACAACCGGGCGCAACAGGCGTCCCTGCAACCCTGTGGTTTCCCCAAGGGCAGAGCCTTTTACGCACAGGCGACCGAAATTCGCAGGATGGGTTTCATCTCCGCGAATACTCACCTTTTCACCGTCTGTGCTGGCGACCACGCCGCAGCCCACACCGCAGTATGGGCACGTTGTCCGGGTTTCCGTCATGAGGCCTCCGCACGCATCACCAGCTCTTCATTTCCAACCCACACCCTGCCGTTTTCAATTTTTACCGGCCAGGCACGCACCGCAGGCGCCCCGCTCTCAGCCTGACACCCGTCGCGCAGACGAATACGTTGCTTGTAGAGCGGCGAGATCACCACCGGTTCACCCGCTGCATCGCCAAGGATGCCGCGCGAGAGCACGTTCGCGCGGCTGCCCGGCTCCCGATCGTCGAGGGCATAAACGGTTTTGCCAAAGCGGAACAGCGCAATCGGTTTGTGCCCAAGATGCGCGCCGATGCCCGCCTGCTCCGGGATCTCGTCGATAGCGCAAATTTCCTGCCAGCGCTTGTTCTCCTCCCCGGCAGGGGCATTCACGGCGGTGCGGAACAGCGCCAGGCGATCGGGATCGTTAAGGGTGGTTTGCCACTCGCACTGGTAGGTCTCCACCACCCGGGCCATCTCCTGCTCCAGTTCGTGGGCGATGCCGAGGCTGTCGTTCAGGATCACCTCGCGCAGATAGTCGAGCCCGCCTTCCAGGTTATCCATCCAGGTACTGGTGCGTTGCAGACGATCTGCCGTGCGAATGTAGAACATCAGGAAACGGTCAACGGTGCGGATCAGCGTTTCGTCGTCCAGATCGCTGGCGAAGAGATCTGCATGGCGCGGCTTCATCCCGCCGTTGCCGCACAGATAGAGGTTCCAGCCTTTGTCCGTGGCAATCACCCCCACGTCTTTGCTCTGCGCCTCCGCGCACTCGCGGGTACAGCCGGAGACCGCCATTTTGATTTTGTGCGGCGCGCGCAGACCCTTGTAACGGTGCTCCAGCCGGACCGCGAGGCCGGTGGAGTCCTGCACGCCGTAGCGACACCAGGTTGACCCGACGCAGGATTTCACCGTGCGCAGGGATTTCCCGTAGGCGTGCCCGGTCTCAAACCCGGCCTCCACCAGCGCCTGCCAGATCTCAGGCAACTGTTCGAGCGTGGCGCCAAACAGGTCAATACGCTGCCCGCCGGTGATTTTGCTGTACAGGCTATAGCGTTTCGCAATCTGGCCGATGGCGATCAGCCCGTCGGCGGTCACTTCCCCTGCGGGCATCCGCGGCACAATGGAGTACGTTCCGTCCTTCTGAATATTGGCGAAATAACGGTCGTTGGTGTCCTGCAACGGCAGGTGAGCCGGTTTCAGCAGATACTCGTTCCAGCAGGACGCCAGCACCGATCCCACCAGCGGCTTACAGATCTCGCACCCGTGCCCCTGACCGTAGCGGCTGATAAGCTGGTCGAAGGTGCGGATATGGTTGACGCGCACCAGGTGGTAAATCTCCTGACGCGAGTACGGGAAGTGTTCGCAGATATCCTTTTTCACCTCCACGCCCTGCTCCGCAAGCTGGCACTCCATGACCTGCTTCACCAGCGCGCTACAGCCTCCGCAGCCGGTTGCCGCTTTGGTGCACTGTTTAATGGCGCCGATATCCGTTGCGCCCGCGCTTACTGCCTGGCAGATATCCCCTTTGCTGACGTTATGACATGAACAGATCTGCGCGCTTTCCGGCAGCGCCGCCACGCCCAGCGCTTTCGGCGCGCTGCCTGACAGCGCGGGCAAAATCAGCGTTTCCGGCTCTTTCGGCAGACTGATGCCGTTGAGCATCATCTGCACCAGCGTGGCGTATTCGCTGGCGTCACCCACCAGCACGCCGCCCAGCAGGGTTTTGCCGTCGTGGCTGACCACAATTTTCTTGTAGATTTGCTGCGGGCCGTGCGTCCACTGGTAGCTCAGCGCCCCCGGCGTGCGACCGTGAGCATCCCCGAACGAGGCCACGTCGACGCCGAGCAGCTTGAGTTTGGTACTCATATCCGCGCCGGTGAAGGTTTTATCTTCACCCGCCAGCACAGCGGCGGCCACGCGCGCCATCTGGTAGCCCGGTGCCACCAGGCCAAAGATTTTCCCCTCCCACAGGGCGCATTCGCCGATGGCGAACACGTCCGGATCGGAGGTCCGGCAGCCGTCGTCAATACAGATCCCGCCGCGCTCACCTGTAGCCAGCCCGCTGCTGCGCGCCAGCGCGTCCTGCGGGCGAATACCGGCAGAAAAGACCACCATATCCGTTTCCAGCTGCTCGCCATCGGCAAAGCGCAGCACCAGCCCGCCGTCTGCGTTGGCAATCTCCGTCGTCGATTTACTGGTGTGTACCCCTACGCCCAGCGCCTCAATTTTCCTGCGCAGCATTGCCGCGCCGTCATTGTCGAGCTGCACCGCCATAAGATTCGGCGCAAACTCCACCACGTGGGTTTCCAGCCCGAGCTGTTTCAGGGCATTCGCCGCCTCCAGCCCCAGCAGGCCGCCGCCAATCACCACGCCGCGGCGAGAGCCTGCCGCATGGGCCGCAATGTTGTCCAGATCGTCAAGGGTGCGGTAGACAAAGCAGCCCGGCAGATCGTTGCCCGGCACGGGCGGGACGAACGGATATGAGCCGGTCGCCAGCACCAGCTTGTCCCAGTGGGTTTCATGCCCGCTGGCGGTACGCACTACGTGTGCATCACGATCGAGAGCGACGATCTGCTGCGAGAGGCGTAGCTCAATGCCGTTGTCGGCAAAGAAATCCCCCTCCACCAGCGAGAGCGAGTCCACGCTGCGGCCGCCAAAATATTCCGACAGATGTACGCGGTCATAGGCGGCATAGCGCTCCTCGCCAAAGACAACAATCTGATACTGCTGATGCAGATTGCGGTTAACGCAGTCTTCGAGGAAATGATGGCCGACCATACCGTGCCCAACCACCACCAGAGTAGGTTTTGTCATAGCGTTCTGTCCTGCAACCCGCGGTTGCGTAGTGAAACGATCGAACAGCCAGTCCGCATGTGCGGGCGCAGCCGTTGCCAGTAAATCGGTAAAGGTTGCCGCGCTGCGGCAGTCGCCCATCAGCAGCACGCCAGCCAGCGCCCCCTGATGGATCAGTAAACGTCGATAGTGACGGGTCAGCGGATCCCAGGAACTCCAGACCACATCGTCCGCCTGCGCCGTTGCGCGTCCGAGGCTGAACAACTCCACGCCGGTCACTTTGAGGCGCACGCCGTTGTCGGTCAGGGTAAACGGCGCGGTGAATTCTCCGGCCAGCCGCGCGGCAAGAATATCCGCCTGCGCCAGACAGGGCGCGACCAGGCCGAACGTCTTGCCGTCAATTTCGCAGCACTCGCCGATGGCGTAGATATTCGTCACGGAGGTTTGCATTTGGCTATCCACCACAATGCCCCGCGCGCAATGAATGCCGCTGGCCTGCGCCAGCGTAACGTTGGGTTGTACGCCCGTGGCCAGCACCACGCGCGTGGCGGTGATGCGGCGTCCGTTGAGCAGCGTCACGGCATCGTCCGTGATCGCCGTGATGCCGGAAGTAAGCTCACAGCGCACGCCCCGCGCCGCCAGCGCCTCTTCCAGCAACAGTCCCGCCTGCTGGTCCAGCTGCTGTTCCATCAGCCACGGACCACGATGCACGAGAGTGACGTTGTCACCCTTGCATGCCAGCGCTGCCGCGGTCTCCACGCCGAGTACCCCGCCGCCCAGTACTACCGCCGGACCGGAGATGTTCTGAATAGCGCGGGTCTCTGCCAGAGTGCGAAAGGTGAATACATGCGGCGCATCGCCGCCGGGAACTGGCGGAACAAAGGGGGTTGAACCGGTGGCAAACACCAGCACATCCCAGCCAAGTTTACGAACGGAGGTTTGCACTTCCCGCGCGTTCACGTTAACGGCAATCGCTTTTTCGTCCCGCAGTACCGTCACGCCCCGTGCCGTGTACCAGCCTTCATCATGCAGATAAATGTGCTCCGCCTGCTTTTCACCCCCCAGCACCGGCGAAAGCTGGATGCGGTTGTAGGCATGCTCCGGCTCGTCACCGACGACGGTGATGGCGAAACGACCGGAAGCACGCCCGGTGAGCGACGCTATCAGCCGGGTTGCCGCCATGCCATTACCGATAATGACCAGTCGCATCGTGCCCCCTCGTTACGCCGCTTTCGGCTGTTTTTCGTAGAGGAAATGAAGGATCTGCTGACGCATGTGGTGATAGCGGCTGTCGTCCGCCAGCTGCACCCGGTTGCGCGGGCGCGGCAGATCGACGCGCAGGATCTCGCCGACGGTGGCCGCCGGGCCGTTGGTCATCATCAGCACGCGGTCAGAAAGCAGCACCGCCTCGTCCACGTCGTGGGTAATGAGCACGATGGTGGTGTTCAGCGCCTGCTGGATCTGCATCACTGAATCCTGAAGATGGGCGCGCGTCAGCGCATCGAGCGCGCCGAAGGGTTCATCCATCAGCAGCACTTTCGGCTTCATCGCCAGCGCGCGGGCAATCCCGACGCGCTGCTTCATGCCACCGGAGATCTCCCCCGGACGTTTATGCAGCGCGTGGCCCATCTGCACGCGGTCGAGGTTGTGCTCAATCCATTCTTTGCGCTCGGCCTTGCTCATGGTGTGACGGAAAACCTGATCCACCGCCAGCGCCACGTTGTCGAAGCAGGTCAGCCACGGCAGCAGCGAATGGTTCTGGAACACCACCGCGCGCTCTGGCCCCGGCCCGGCGATTTCGCGGTTGTCACAAATCAGCCCGCCTTCTGTCGGCAGCGTGATCCCGGCGATGAGGTTCAGCAGCGTCGACTTGCCGCAGCCGGAGTGACCAATCAGGCTGACGGTTTCGCCCTCGTGGATATCAAAAGAGACGTTTTGCAGCGCCAGAAACTCGCCGCTGGCGGTGGAAAAACGCTGGCTCACGGCCTGGACCTGAATTAACGGTTTCATGTACACTCCTTATTTTTCCTGCCAGCTAAAGCGACGGGCGATCAGCATCAGCCCCTGCTCCAGCAGCAACCCGACCACGCCAATAATGACGATGGCGATGAGAATGTTTTCGACGTTGAGGTTGTTCCACTCATTCCAGATCCAGAAGCCAATGCCTAAACCTCCGGTGAGCATCTCGGCGGCGACAATCACCAGCCAGGCAATGCCAATGGAGAGGCGTACCCCGGTCAGCACCGCAGGCAGTACGGCGGGAAAAAGAATGCGACGCATGATGGTCCACTCTGAGAGTTGCAGTACGCGGGCCACGTTAAGGTAGTCCTGCGGGATACGGCGCACCCCTTCAGCGGTGTTAATGACCATCGGCCATATAGAGCAGATGAAAATGGTCCAGCTGGATGCAGGCTCCGCTTTCTGGAACAGCAGCAGGCCGATAGGCAGCCAGGCCAGCGGGCTGACCGGACGCAGGAGCGCGATCAGCGGGTTGAACATGCGTGAGAAAAAGGTGAAGCGACCAATCAAAAAGCCCAGCGGAATCCCCGCCAGCGCCGCCAGACCAAAGCCGATGGCGACGCGCTGCAACGACGCCAGCACGTTCCAGCCTATGCCCATATCGTTTGGCCCGTCGCGATAAAACGGATCGGCGAACAGGGTCATGGCCGAGTCGAGCGTGCTGAGCGGCGTCGGGAAACCTTTACTGTTTATTGCTGCCAGCTGCCAGAGCAGCACCAGCAGGCCGAGACCGAGCAGCGCCGGGATGAGGCGCTGTAAAAAATCGTTCATCCGGCGCGCAAACGCGGGCGTGCGGCGGCGAACCTGTACCGGAGGCAGGACAATCACTTCCCCGCTCTCTGACGTCTCTTGTGGTTTCGTCTTTTGCAAATGCTGCATACTCAGGCCCCCTTACGGTGAATGGCGAAGCGGTTGGCGTACCCTTCCGGATCGGTGCCGTTCCAGACGGTACCGTCCATCAGGGTGCTGCTGCGATACGGTGATGACGGTGTGGACATGCCGCCCACGGCGGTCGCGGCATCCTGCCAGACTGCGGTCTGGTTAATGCGCTGCGCGATGTCCGCGTAGTCCGGCGCGGCGTTGAGCAACCCCCAGCGGCGGAACTGGGTTAAGAACCACATACCGTCGGAGAGATACGGGTAGCTCACGGCACCCTCATCGAAGAAACGGATCGGGTGCGCATCCTTCCAGCGCTGACCGACCCCGTTGTCGTACTCGCCGAGCATGCGCCCGGTGAGATACTGTTCCTTGCAGTTGAGCCAGGCGCGGCGGGAAAGGATCTGCGCGGTTTCGCGTTTGTTTTCCGGTGATGCGTCGATCCAGCGCGCGGCCTCCAGCACCGCGCTCACCAGCGCCCGGGCGGTATGCGGATTTTTCGCCACCCAGTCGCGTCGGGTGCCAAGGATTTTTTCCGGGTGATCGGCCCAGATCGACTGCGACGTGGCAGCGGTAAACCCGATGCGGTCGTTAATCGCCCGCGCGTTCCACGGCTCGCCGACGCAGAAGCCCACCATGTTGCCGATACGCATGTTCATCACCATCTGCGGCGGCGGCACCACCACCGTGCGCACGTCGTCAAACGGATTGATACCCGCGCTGGCCAGCCAGTAGTAGAGCCACATGGCGTGCGTCCCGGTCGGGAAGGTATGCGCGAAGGTATAGGTTCCCGGCGCCTGCTGCCCAATCAGCTTTTTCAGCCCGTCGAGGTCACGAACGCCCTTCTCCGCCAGATCGCTGGAGAGCGTAATGGCCTGCCCGTTCTGGTTGAGGGTCATCAGGTTCGCCATCGGCTGCGGCTTACCCGCGATCCCGAGTTCGAGACCGTACAGCAGGCCGTACAGAATGTGCGCCGCATCCAGTTCACCCGCCACCAGCTTGTCGCGCACCGCCGCCCAGCTCGCCTCTTTGGTCGGCACGATGGTAATGCCATGTTTTTTATCGAACCCTTTCAGGGCCGCGATAACCACTGGCGCGCAATCGGTCAGGGGAATAAACCCGATACGCACGGTATCCTGCTCCGGCTTATCTGATCCCGCCGCCCATGCAGCCTGCATGACACCCGGCAACAGCATCGCACCACTCGCCAGCATGCTGGCCTGCAATAACCGTCGTCTCGACAAATCCGCCATAATCGCTCCTGAAAAAAAGGCAAAAAAAAGCGCCCGACGGTGCTGAAGCACCGCTGGACGCCTTTATCCCGAAGACGCATGCACCGCCGTTGGCGCATCGTCAAAAATGGTTAATGAGTTAATGCAAAGGTGATGCCAGCTTTTCATCCCCGGCATGACGGGGTTTTCGCCAGGAGAACGCGGTTTTACGCACCTCAATCAGGCATAAAATGCCCACTGACTGTGCAACTACTCCCCAGGGGGTATGTTCCACAGATTTTTCACCGTAAGCAGCGCACGGGCGATATCCACCATGCGTTGGTTTTTATCCATCGCCATTGTACGCAGGGCCGTCCACGCCTGCTCCTCGCTCATGTTCTGGTGCGTCATCAGCACGCTTTTGGCTTTGTCGATGGTCTTACGCTCCTCCAGCGTGTCACGCAGGGAGGCAAGCTGACGGGAGAGTTGCTCAATTTCACGCGCCTGCTGACGCACCAGCGGCAGAAGCGGTTTATCCGGAAACCGCGTCAGGATATCGTCGTGTTCATCGGCTACGTGCAGGTTTTCGCAACCGCGACGCTCCTCAACGGCCGTCATCAGATCGGCAATTGCCACCTCCTCCAGCGTGCGCAGATGTTCAAGGCGCGCGGTTTGCAGAGCAAACCATTTGAGGGCGGTATCGCCGTTATCTGCCGGGGGCTGGCGGGTGCACGCTTCACGCCTGAGTTTTTCCGTTTCCAGATCCGGCAGGCAATTGAAGGTAAACGTCTCCTGCACGTCTGGAGTGCAATGGGAGATAAACACCTCAAAGCACGCCTGCTGGCCGTCGATGCGATCCACCAGCCGCTGGCGGGTTTCATCGTCAAAGAATCCCTGGGTGAAACCAATAGCCCCCAGCGCCCGCTCTTGTCCCACAAGCTCTTTGCCCTGCATCAGGCTGTAAAGCGCCACAAATCGGCCTGCAATGTGCGGATCGTCAATGCTGTCGCTGAGTTGAGGTACGATACTGAGCAGATGACGCAGTATGCGGCTGTAGTGTTCCATCGCCTGCGGCGCGGTGACGCTTCGACCCGTAACGCCATCACGTAGCACCGTTAGCGTTTCAAGGCAGTGCAGTGCGCTGGCAATACGTTCACAGAGGGTGCTGCCCGGCAGCGGTTGGTTAAACAGACGGTACAGTGCCGCAAGGTTTTCATCCACCAGTGCCCTGCTGGCCTTGCATTCAGGGGCGTACAATTTGCCCTGTGAGCAGAGCCAGACATTTGACGCACCGCGCTCGCACTGTAGCATATGCACCAGTCGACTGATGCCGTTCACCAGCGCGCCCAGCTGCGCTAATCTGCCGAGCTGTTCCTCACGCAACCTTCTCGCACGCTGGAACCATTCGGTTGCGCCAGGCGAACTGCCAGCCTCTATCGTCATACTTTCTCTCCCCGATACGTATACTTCGGTTGGAGAAGCAATATTCGTGCCTTTTCAAAGAACAGGAGTCAACATGCAAAAGATTGTGATCGTCGCCAACGGTGCGGCCTACGGCAGTGAATCGCTTTTCAACAGCCTGCGCCTGGCAATCGCGCTGCGCGATAAGGAGAGTGAACTGGAGCTGCGTCTCTTTTTGATGTCCGATGCCGTCACGGCCGGGCTGAAGGGGCAGAAACCCGCAGAAGGCTACAACATTCAGCAAATGCTGGAGATCCTGACCGCGCAAAATGTTCCGGTCAAACTGTGCAAAACCTGTACCGACGGACGCGGGATCACCGGGCTGCCGCTGATTGAGGGCGTGGAAATTGGCACGCTTGTCGAGCTGGCTGAATGGACGCTTTCCGCCGATAAAGTATTAACTTTTTAATAATAACCCGCTAAAAATATTATTTTCTTATGGACGCGGTTTCAGCATCAAGTTTACCTCCACCGTTGCCGATAGGCATGGAAACAACACAGCAGGTATTACACTTATGTTCAGATCCATTCGCGCCCGCATCATTGCCGCGACGACAGGCTGTCTGGTCGTCGCCCTTCTTCTTAATACCATTATTAACTTTCAGGTCACGCGCCAGGATAATCAGCAGTCGCAGCGCGATATTCTGACCAGCACCAGTGCCAGCCACAATATGGCAATTGCCGACTGGGTGAACAGCAAAATGACCGTCATTACTTCGGCGCAGCAAGTCGCGCTCAGTGACGATCCGGTTCCGGTGTTTAAACAGCTGGCACTGGCAGGTGGATTCACCAACGTCTACGTGGGTTATGCCAGCAAGACGGCGAAATTTTCCGACCCAACCGGGGTCCCCGCCGATTACGATCCTACACTTCGCCCGTGGTATCAGCAGGTCGTCAGCACCGATGGTCCGGTAGTGACGGCACCTTATGTGGACGCGGGCACCGGGAAACTGGTGGTGACCTTCGCGGTACCGGTAAAAGAGAACGGCACGCTGAAAGCGGTTGTGGCGGGCGATGTGGCGATGGACAGCGTGGTGGCTAACGTGCGCGGTATTCACCCGACGCCGGCCAGCAGCGGCCTGCTTCTGGACAGCAACGGCACCGTGATTGCCGGCAGCGATCCTGCGCTGACGCTTAAGCCTTTTACTGAAACGATCAAGGGTATCGATTTTGCCGCTCTGAAAAGCGGCAACCTGGTTGACGGAACGTTTAACGGACGCGACAAAACGCTCATGGCGACCACCGTACCGGGAACGCACTGGCTGCTGGTTGTGGCGCTTGATAACGACGATGCCACCGCCGGGATGCGGTCATTGCTGAAAGCATCAGCACTGTCGCTGGCGATCCTCGCCCTGCTGAGCGGCGCCCTTATGCACGTTCTGATCGCCCGCCTGCTGAGAAGACTGTCCGATATCCGCGATGCGATGAACAACATTGCCAACGGTACTAACGATCTGTCACAGCGTCTGCCGGATAAGGGGGGCGATGAAGTGGCGCAGATCGCGCAGGCGTTTAACGCCTTCAGCGATAAGCTTTCTGTGGTCATGGTCCAGCTACGAGACGCCAGCGCCTCAGTAAAAAACGCCGCGCATGAGATTGCGGCGGGTAATCAGGATCTCTCCGGGCGTACCGAGCAGGCGGCATCAAGCCTTCGCGAAACCGCCAGCGCCGTGGAAGAGATCACGGCCTCCGTTACGCAGTCCAACGAGTCGGCAGCAGAAGCGAACGAACAGGCGAGCAAGGCCTCTGCCGCAGCATCCCGCGGAGGCGACGTCGTCGCTCAGGCCATCAGTACCATGCAGTCCATCGAACTGGCTTCCGCGAAAATCGGCGATATTACCAGCGTCATTGACGGCATCGCCTTCCAGACCAACATTCTGGCGCTGAATGCCTCGGTGGAAGCGGCGCGAGCCGGGGAGCAAGGCCGTGGGTTCGCGGTCGTTGCGGGGGAAGTGCGTAATCTGGCCAGCCGCAGCGCTCAGGCGGCGAAAGAGATCAAATCCCTTATTGATTCCACCACCGACAGCGTGGCCACCGGCACGCGTTACGTGCATCTGGCCGGGGAAAGCATGGATGAGATCTGCTCAAGCATCGGCAGCGTCTCTGGCATCATGCGCGAAATATCCATTGCCACAAGCGAGCAGATGAAAGGGATCCATGAGATTAACCACGCGGTGACTCATCTGGATCGCATGGTGCAGCAGAACGCCGAACTCGTTGTACAGTCTGCCGCGGCGGCCAGCGCGCTGCAAAGCCAGGCGGGCGACCTTGCTGAGACCGCTGGTCATTTCCGCATATAATTTTTCCCCGGCGCGCGTTAAGCAGGGTAAACGCGCGTCGGCTGAAAGGTTTCAGGGATTTTGTCATTTTTGTTTAATCGTTGCGCCATTTTTTGATCGAAATCAGCATCCCACCCCTTCCCCTTTGGTGTTATGCAATGAATAAATTGTGAACAACATCACGCTCGGGATGGGCAAAATCGACGGGGTATAAAATGGCACGGGTTAAAACTAGTTTGAAACTGTTTGGCGGGGATACGGTAGTGGTGCGTTGCTCAGAGCGTTGCCGCATCCATCTGATGAGTACAAAAGGACAGAAGCAATCGCAGGCCGATATCCTTACCGTCCAGGACGATAAGGCATGGCTGACGGTGCCCTACACCGGCACCTGGGATGTGCTGATCGACAGCCACAGCCAGTCGCTCGAACATTCTGTCAGTTACGTAGCAGCATAATCGTAAACGCCCGGTCAGCCGGGCGTTATATTATGCAAAACCCGGCCGCAGCGTATTGCTGAGCGGGTTCCCTTCCAGCAGCGCTTTCACCTTCACCACCAGCTCACTCAGACAGTCGTCCTGCATACCGAGGCGCGTCAGCTCCTGATCGAGCGAGAAAAGGTACTGGGCGTTAGTACCCAGCGGTCCACTGGCGGCGGCAATCAGCGGGGCGATCACCTGGGTTCGGGTGTCGGCTTCATACAGCGGATGGCGCGGATCCATAATGAACACCAGCGCGTTGACGGTGCGGCCGTCATCCAGGTCCAGCTTGCACCAGCTGGGCATATAGCAGCCAGTGATCATCTCGCGCTTCCACAGCAGCGTCAGTTCTTCTTCCAGCGTGGTATCCGGCAGCCGGTATGCCACGCCCGTGGTGCGTCCGCCCTCTTTTAGTGCAAGCATGCGTCCAGGCTGACAGGCGCTGCCGCGTCCGGCGGTCAGGCGCAAACAGAAGGCGCGATGCCAGCCAGGCAGCGTTCCGGTTGCCGATTCAACATACTCAAGCGCCGGGTTCCACATCAGCGAGCCGTAACCAAAAATCCAGACCGGGCCATCATCCGGGCGGCAGGCCAGCGTTGCCGCAAGGGACGCCGCACGTTGTTCAGCCGACCACAGAAGCGATTCCTCGATAGCACCAAATGCCGTCTTACAATCTGCCTTCATCAAGAAATCACGCGTTAACACATTCCACCTCCGCCACTGCATGCTTCCTTGCGACATCTTTAATGCGCCTTCCCGGCATTTTGTGCTGTTCATTTTAACAGCAGCCGAGCAACGATAAGCAATTCGCGGGCCAGATGCAATACAGCGGCAGGTCAACCGCCTGAAATGTCAAAATGGAGGCAGCGTATTATTCGGCAGCTATTTCTTTTTGTGCCATTTATCATCGTCCCCCTTCTCATAGTCATTTTTTACGGCGGCCCAGGCCACTTTATGCGCCGTCTCTTCACGGCTGGCATCGTCCCGGCGATCGTCTTTATCTTTGTACTGATCCCAGGCGCTGTTAAAGGCTTCTTTGTAGATATCCTGCGCGTGAGCAGGCAATACGTTTTGCACGTTGTCCGGTAATTCGCTTTTCGATTTGTATGGCATCGTTAAACTCTCTTTTGGCTAAAAGATAAGTGTGGACGACGATGCGCCAGGGTGCCACCCGAACAATAGAAATGAACGTTCTAAAATTATAACGCATTGTTATTTAATGAGTATTTAATGGAGATAATGTATTATAAGACTCAGACGTGAAAATTATAGCAAAGGGTAAAAACAGGTAAACTATACAGGGTATTTAACAGATTTATGTTAATTTAACGTCCTCAAAATCTATCTATAATTACAAGCACCTGCATTGTTGGAGAAACACATGACAGCAACACACGAGGCGGTAAAAACCCGCCACAAGGAGACCTCTCTCATTTTCCCGGTTCTGGCACTGGCTGTGCTGCTCTTCTGGGGAAGCAGTCAGTCATTGCCAGTGGTTGTGGGGATCAATATTCTGGCTCTGGTGGGTATTTTAACCAGCGCATTTAGCGTGGTACGCCATGCGGATGTGTTAGCCCACCGTCTTGGAGAGCCGTATGGTTCATTAATTTTAAGCCTTTCGGTTGTTATTCTTGAAGTCAGTTTAATTTCCGCATTAATGGCCACCGGCGACGCCGCGCCAACGCTAATGCGCGATACGCTCTACTCCATCATTATGATTGTCACCGGCGGTCTGGTCGGTTTTTCACTTTTACTGGGTGGGCGCAAATTTGCCACCCAGTACATGAATCTCTTTGGCATTAAACAGTACCTGATCGCCCTGTTCCCGCTGGCGATTATCGTGCTGGTCTTCCCGATGGCGCTGCCGGGTGCAAACTTCACCACCGGCCAGGCGCTGCTGGTGGCGCTGATTTCCGCGGCGATGTATGGCGTGTTCCTGCTGATCCAGACCAAAACGCACCAGAGCCTGTTTGTGTACGAGCATGAAGATGACGCCGACGACGATGACCCGCATCACGGTAAGCCGTCGGCCCACAGCAGCGCGTGGCACACGGTTTGGCTGATCGTGCATCTGATTGCCGTTATTGCGGTCACCAAGATGAATGCGAACCCGCTGGAGGCGCTGTTAACGGAACTGAACGCGCCGGTCGCCTTTACCGGTTTCCTGGTAGCCCTGTTGATCCTGTCACCAGAAGGTCTGGGGGCGCTGAAAGCGGTGCTGAACAATCAGGTGCAGCGTGCGATGAATCTCTTCTTCGGCTCCGTACTGGCGACCATCTCCCTCACCGTTCCGGTGGTGACGCTGATTGCCTTTATGACGGGGAATGATTTGCAGTTTGCGCTGGGTGCGCCAGAGATGATTGTGATGATGGCATCATTGCTGCTGTGCCAGATATCCTTCTCCACCGGCCGCACCAATGTGCTGAACGGCGCGGCGCATATGGCGCTGTTTATTGCGTATTTGATGACGATATTTGCGTAGCCTTTTGCCCAGCGGCGCTTCGCTTGCAGGGCCTACGGGTTTTGTAGGCCGGGTAAGCGCAGCGCCACCCGGCAATATGTCCCATAAAAAAACCCGCCGAAGCGGGTTTTTTATTAGTTGCTGGTATCCAGCTCGTCGAAGCTCTTCACCAGATCGTCAATCGCTTTGATCTGTTTCAGGAACGGCTCCAGCTTGTCCAGCGGCAGCGCGGATGGACCGTCGCATTTCGCGTTAGCCGGATCCGGGTGCGCTTCAATGAACAGACCCGCCAGGCCGGTCGCCATGCCAGCGCGCGCCAGTTCAGTTACCTGCGCACGACGCCCGCCAGACGCGGCACCAAACGGGTCGCGGCATTGCAGGGAGTGGGTCACGTCGAAAATCACCGGCGACTGGTTAGAAACGTTCTTCATCACGCTGAAGCCCAGCATATCCACAACCAGGTTGTCATAACCGAAGTTTGAACCACGGTCGCACAGGATCACCTGGTCGTTACCGCCTTCGATAAACTTATCGACGATGTTACCCATCTGGCCAGGGCTGACAAACTGCGGTTTTTTCACGTTAATCACGGCACCGGTTTTCGCCATCGCTTCTACCAGGTCAGTCTGGCGAGCCAGGAACGCCGGAAGCTGGATCACGTCTACCACATCTGCCACGGGCTGTGCCTGAGAGGCTTCGTGCACGTCGGTGATCACTTTCACGCCAAACGTCTGTTTCAGCTCCTGGAAAATCTTCATCCCCTCTTCCAGGCCCGGGCCACGGTAGGAGTGAATGGAGGAGCGGTTGGCTTTGTCAAAAGAGGCTTTAAACACGTACGGGATGCCCAGCTTTTGGGTCACGGTCACGTAGTGTTCGCAGATGCGCATAGCGAGATCGCGGGATTCCAGCACGTTCATACCGCCAAACAGCACGAACGGCAGGTCGTTTGCCACGTTGATATCACCAATGCTAACCACTTTTTGTTTCATAGGATCGCCTTATTCAGGTGTGAATCGGAATTAAGATTAATGCAGTGTAATGTGTTTATGCGCGATCGCGTTGATCTGCGCGCGGATCATTTCGCTGATCGGATCTTCCGGACATTGCTCGACGAAATAATTCAAATCATTCAGCGCCACGTGCTCGCAGTCGAGCTGCGCATAAATCAGGCCGCGGTCGCGGATTTCGTACGGATCTTCCGGATTGAACTGCAACAGCACTTCGCTTGCGCGCAGGGCCAGCTCCATCTGCCGCTCTTCCATCAGCGCAGACTTCAGCGTATCCAACAGCTTGCGGATCACTTCGGCGTTATCGGCTTCATCAAGATCTTCATTGAACAGCTCAGCTATCGGGCTGATGTTGCCCTTCAGCCAGACGTCCAGCGTATGCTCATCCAGCGTGTCGCCGTTAAATGGATTGATTAACCACATCTCACCGTCCAGCCACTCCGCCCGCAAAATCATCTGCGTTGGGAAAATGACCGGCACCAGTGGAATATCCAGTTCGTGTGCAACCCACAGTAAAATGGCGCCCAACGCGACGGCGCTGCCCTGACGATTTTTCAACACCTGGTCCAGCCACAGTGCGTCAGACAAGCGGTACACGCCTCGCGTGTCGCAGAAACCCCATTCGCCGTAGAAAAGCTCAATCAGCTTCTCTAATTGCCAGTCCTGCGGACGTGCCTGATTGATCTCTTCGCGCGCCAGGCTGACCAGATTCTCCAGTTCAGCGTAAACGTACTGTGACGTGAAATCGTCGCGGATCATCTCTGAAATCAGGATCATACCATCGCAGAGCGGCACTTTGTTAAATTCGAAATCGGCTAAGGACCCCATGACTTACCCCAGTAACGGTATTCTTGTGGTGGCGAGTTTAATGATGATGTACAGCACCACCAGACCCAGCAGAAAGGCGATAAACCCTGCCTGCTGGCTGCGCGGACGATAACGTCCAGGCGCGATAAAACCCAAAACGATGTAGATGATAACGCCAAACCGCTTTTCAGTCAGCCATGCGCCTTTATCAGTAAATGGCAGATAGCCTGCTTTCATGACCACTGACCCAGCGTCAGGCGCTCGTTGCCACCGTAGTCGCGGCAGGTTTCAACGGCAGAATAGCCTGCCTGCGTAAACAGCGCTCTTACCGCCTCCCCCTGCGTCCAGCCATGTTCCACCAGCAGCCAGCCGCCGGGAAGCAAATGTTGTCGTGACGTTGTCACAATGTGATCGAGATCCGCAAGCCCCTGATTCGCAGCGACCAGCGCGGTCAGTGGTTCAAAACGCACGTCGCCCCGGGCGAGATGCGGATCGTCTTCGTCGATGTAGGGCGGATTGCTGACAATCATGTCGAACATGCGGCTTTCAAGCGCGGCAAACCAGCTGCTTTGCAGAACGGCAACATTGTTCAGCCCCAGCCGTTCAACGTTGCGCCGCGCAAGGACGACCGCATCGGGCATTACGTCTACCGCCGTCACGGTGCAGTCTGGTCGCTCGCTGGCCAGCGCCAGCGCAATCGCGCCGGTGCCAGTACCGAGATCGAGGATCTCACACGGCTGCGCCGGTAACCGCGCCAGCGCCTGCTCCACCAGACACTCGGTGTCCGGGCGCGGGATCAGCGTGGCCGCTGAGACGTACAGCGGAAGTGACCAGAACTCACGTTCGCCCACCAGATGCGCCACCGGCTCGCCGGTTTTACGGCGGGCAAGCAGCGAGGCGAGCTGTGCTTCCTGCTCAGCGGTCAGCTCGGTTTCACCGAAAGCCAGCAGATACGTGCGGGCTTTACCCGTCACATGCTCAAGCAAAATTTCAGCGTCGCGCTTCGGGCTTTCACTTTCTGAAAGTTCACCGACCGCCTCACGTAACCAGCGCTGAAAATCCATTAATCCTGCTCGGACAGTGCCGCCAGCTGGTCGGCCTGGTATTCCTGCACGATAGGCTCAATCAGCATATCGAGCTTACCTTCCATCGCCTCATCCAGTCGGTAGAGCGTCAGGTTGATGCGGTGGTCGGTTACGCGACCCTGCGGGAAGTTATAGGTGCGGTTACGATCGCTACGGTCGCCGCTGCCCAACAGGTTACGGCGTGTAGAGGCTTCCGCCTGCTGGCGTTTCGCCATTTCCGCCGCGTGGATACGGGCACCCAGCACGGATAACGCTTTAGCTTTGTTCTTGTGCTGGGAACGTTCATCCTGACACTCAACCACAATGCCGGTGGGCAGGTGAGTAATACGGATAGCGGAGTCGGTGGTGTTAACGTGCTGACCACCCGCACCGGAGGAGCGGAAAGTGTCGATACGCAGATCCGCCGGGTTGATATCCGGCAGTTCCGCTTCCGGCAGCTCGGGCATGACCGCTACCGTGCAGGCCGAGGTGTGAATACGGCCCTGCGATTCGGTCGCCGGGACGCGCTGCACGCGGTGGCCGCCAGATTCAAATTTCAGTCGACCATATACGCCGTCACCGCTGATTTTGGCGATAACCTCTTTATAACCGCCATGTTCCCCTTCGTTGGCGCTCATGATCTCCACGCGCCAGCGGCGGGATTCGGCATAACGGCTGTACATACGGAACAGATCCCCGGCGAACAGCGCCGCTTCGTCGCCGCCGGTCCCGGCGCGGACTTCCACAAAAGCGTTACGCTCATCGTCCGGATCTCTCGGCAGCAGAAGCACCTGGAGCTGCTGCTCCATCTCTTCTGAACGCGCTTTGGCGTCCTGCAACTCTTCCTGCGCCATCTCGCGCATCTCAGGATCGTCGAGCATCATCTGCGCGGTTTCGATATCTTCCTGGACCTGTCGCCAGTCGGTAAAGCATTTTGAAACATCACTTAACTGCGCGTATTCACGCGACAGCGCGCGAAAACGTTCCTGGTCGGCAATGGTCCCGGCATCGCCGAGCAGCGCCTGGACTTCTTCATGGCGCTCGTGCAGAGCTTCCAGTTTAGCGACGATAGAAGGCTTCATAGGCGTAAATGCACCTTGTCTTAGAAAATGGGTATAGGGCGCTATTCCAGCCCGAGGCTGTTGCGCAGAATTGTCAGGCGTTCATCGTCCCCGTCACGGGCAGCCTGCTGAAGAGATTTGGTTGGGGCATGGATCAGGCGGTTGGTCAGTTTCCAGGCCAGATCCTGCATAATCGCCTGCGCGTCGCCGCCCTGTTCAAGCGCCGCTAACGCTTTGGCCGTCAGGTCATCACGCACCTGCTCCGCCTGACCGCGGTACTCGCGGATGGTCTCGCTGACGCTTTGCGCGCGCAGCCAGGCCATAAATTCGCTGGTTTCCTGCTCAACGATGGTTTCCGCCTGCACGGCCGCCGCTTTACGCTGGGCAAGGTTGTGCGAAATGATGCTTTGCAGGTCATCCACGCTGTACAGATAGGCGTTTGCCAGTTTGCCCACTTCCGGTTCGACATCACGCGGAACGGCGATATCCACCAGCAGCATAGGCTGATTGCGGCGGGATTTCAGCGCACGCTCGACCATCCCTTTGCCGATAATCGGCAGCGGGCTGGCGGTAGAACTGATAATAATGTCCGCCTCTTTCAGGCGTTCATCGATGTCGCTCAGCGCAATCACCTCAGCGCCGACTTCATCTGCCAGCACCTGCGCACGTTCCCGGGTGCGGTTGGCGATGATCATCTTCTTCACTTTGTGTTCGCGAAGATGGCGCGCCACCAGTTCAATGGTTTCGCCCGCCCCCACCAGCAGTACGGTGACGGTCGACAGCGATTCAAAGATTTGACGGGCAAGGGTACAGGCCGCGAAAGCAACCGAAACCGCACTGGCACCAATATCGGTTTCGGTTCGCACACGCTTCGCCACGGAGAAAGACTTCTGGAACATACGTTCCAGTTCGCTCGCTTTCAGATGCCCTTTCTGGGAGTCCGCGAAGGCTTTTTTTACCTGGCCGAGGATCTGCGGCTCGCCCAGCACCAGCGAATCCAGACCGCTGGCCACGCGCATCAGATGGCTGACCGCATCGTTATCCTGATGCCAGTACAGGCTGTTGCGCAGCTCTTCTTCGTTGAGGTTGTGGTAGTCACATAACCAGCGGATCAGCGCCTCGTGCAGGTTGTCCTGCTCCTCCACGCTTAAATACAGCTCGGTACGGTTGCACGTCGACAGCACCACCCCTCCCTGCACCATCGGCTGTGCAAGCAGGCTGTCCAGCGCCAGGTCGAGCGTATCCGGCGAAAACGTAACGCGTTCTCGCAGTGAAACCGGGGCTGTTTTGTGGTTAATACCGAGTGCTAATAGGGTCATGTTGAGCGGGAGTAGTACCAGCGTTAATAAGGTTAGCAGGACGCATCATACAGGATGCGCGAGATCAATAAAAGAGACTGCACCCTTTCGGAGTAATAGCTTATACCCGTCATACTTCAAGCTGCATGCGCGTTGGCTGCGCTCGTTCACCCCAATCGCATAGTTATCTATGCTCCTGGGGATTCACTCTCTTGCCGCCTTCATGCAACTTGAATTATTTAGGGTAGATACAACGCTTTGAGATAATTTGAACGTAGACGGTGGCACCCTTCAACGCTAGCATTAACAGTTATAACTGCAACGTATCTCAAGGATTTGTCATCATTATGACCCGAATGATTCGCCTGCTGCCTCTGGCGGCCCTGGTTCTGACCGCCTGTTCCGTTAACCAGCCGAAAGGTCCGGGCAAAAGCCCTGACTCACCCCAGTGGCGTCAGCACCAGCAGGATGTGCTGAAATTAAGCCAGTACCAGACCCGCGGTGCGTTTGCTTATCTCTCTGACAAACAAAAAGTTTACGCTCGCTTCTTCTGGCAACAAACGGGTCAGGACAACTATCGCCTGCTGTTACTGAACCCGCTGGGTAGCACCGAACTGGAGCTTAACGCGAAGCCTGGCGAAGCGCAGATCACCGATAACAAGGGCCAGCACTACACGGCCACCGACGCCGAAGAGATGATTGGCAAGCTGACCGGGATGCCGATTCCGCTGAACAGCCTGCGCCAGTGGATCCTCGGCCTGCCGGGTGAAGCGACCGACTATACCCTCGACGATCAATACCGTCTGAGCCAGGTGAACTACACCCAGGGCGGTAAAACCTGGAAAGTGGTGTACAGCGCGTATGACAGCAAGACTCAACCGTCGCTGCCGTCCAATATGGAGCTGACGCAGGGTAGCCAGCGTATCAAGCTGAAAATGGATAACTGGATCGTTAAATGATGACCCACTGGCCCTCTCCCGCAAAACTGAACCTGTTTCTCTACATTACCGGGCAGCGCGCTGACGGCTATCACACCCTGCAAACGCTGTTTCAGTTTGTCGATTACGGCGACACGATCTCCATCGAACCGCGTCAGGACGGGCAAATTTGCCTGCTGACGCCGGTCGACGGTGTGGCGCACGACGATAACCTGATCGTGCGCGCCGCCCGTCTGCTGATGCAAACGGCGTCGGCGTCGGGCCGTCTTCCAGCGGGAAGCGGTGCGGATATCCGTATCGACAAACGCCTGCCGATGGGCGGCGGTCTGGGCGGCGGTTCGTCAAACGCCGCGACCGTGCTGGTGGCGCTCAATCACCTTTGGGGCTGCGGCCTGACAACGGACGAACTGGCAGCGCTAGGATTGACGCTGGGTGCCGACGTACCGGTGTTTGTGCGCGGTCATGCGGCGTTCGCTGAAGGAGTGGGTGAAATCCTTACGCCGGTCGACCCACCGGAAAAATGGTATCTAATCGTTCACCCTGGCGTGAGCATTCCTACCCCGGTCATCTTCAAAGATCCTGACCTGAAAAGAAATACCCCGGTACGGTCAATAAAAACGTTATTAAATTGTGAATTCAGCAACGATTGCGAGGATATCGCAAGAAAACGTTTTCGCGAGGTTGATGCGGTGCTTTCCTGGCTGTTAGAATACGCGCCGTCGCGCCTGACCGGTACAGGGGCCTGTGTCTTTGCTGAATTTGACACCGAAACCGCCGCCCGTCAGGTGCTTGAGCAAGCGCCGGTTTGGCTGCATGGTTTTGTAGCACGCGGGATGAACACCTCCCCCCTACAGCAGGCCATTCTGGCGCAGACTGAGTTTCGGTGACAACGTCACCCTGTTCCAGACGTTGCATCGCGCTCTTTAATACACCGCCTGGATAGCGTTTGCTTAGGCCCCGCAGTTTGCGGCGAACGCTATCCACCACTGGACGCATGCCTGAGGTTCTTCTCGTGCCTGATATGAAGCTTTTTGCTGGTAACGCCACCCCGGAACTAGCACAACGTATTGCCAACCGCCTGTACACTTCCCTCGGCGACGCCGCTGTAGGTCGCTTTAGCGACGGCGAAGTCAGCGTACAAATTAACGAAAATGTACGCGGTGGTGATATTTTCATCATCCAGTCCACCTGTGCTCCAACGAATGACAACCTGATGGAATTGGTTGTTATGGTCGACGCGCTGCGTCGTGCTTCT
The DNA here is from genome assembly GCF_049238105.1 of Enterobacter cloacae complex sp. IR5418. Taxonomy (NCBI): domain Bacteria; kingdom Pseudomonadati; phylum Pseudomonadota; class Gammaproteobacteria; order Enterobacterales; family Enterobacteriaceae; genus Enterobacter; species Enterobacter cloacae complex sp. IR5418. The sequence goes on from NZ_JBMKHS010000011.1 coordinate 133,413, forward strand.
GCTGGCCGTATCACTGCTGTTATTCCTTACTTTGGCTATGCACGTCAGGACCGTCGCGTCCGTTCCGCGCGTGTGCCAATCACCGCTAAAGTTGTCGCAGACTTCCTGTCCAGCGTTGGCGTTGACCGTGTACTGACGGTCGACCTGCACGCAGAGCAGATCCAGGGCTTCTTCGACGTGCCGGTTGATAACGTATTCGGTAGCCCAATCCTGCTGGAAGACATGCTGCAACTGAATCTGGACAACCCGATTGTGGTTTCTCCGGACATCGGCGGCGTGGTACGTGCTCGTGCTATCGCGAAGCTGCTGAACGATACCGACATGGCGATCATCGACAAACGCCGTCCGCGCGCTAACGTTTCTCAGGTGATGCACATCATCGGTGACGTGGCTGGCCGCGACTGCGTGTTGGTGGACGACATGATCGATACCGGCGGTACGCTGTGTAAAGCCGCTGAAGCGCTGAAAGAGCGTGGTGCGAAACGCGTATTCGCTTACGCGACTCACCCAATCTTCTCCGGCAATGCGGTGAACAACCTCCGTAACTCCGTCATTGACGAAGTTGTGGTGTGCGATACCATCCCACTGAGTGACGAGATCAAAGCGCTGCCAAACGTGCGTACATTGACCCTGTCCGGGATGCTGGCCGAAGCGATTCGTCGTATCAGCAACGAAGAATCCATCTCTGCAATGTTCGAACACTGATCGAACACGGCCAAAAAACCCGCTACGGCGGGTTTTTTTGTTTATAGTTTTTATTTGTATGACTTATGCCTCCTTCACCTGCCATTCATATGACAGATGATGCGCACACGGATGATAGATAATTGTGAAAAACGTAACCTCCTCACATGTTCTGCCCTTTCGCGCCCTCATCGACGCCTGCTGGAAAGAGAAATACACATCGTCACGCTTTGTTCGTGACCTGATAGCCGGGATCACCGTCGGGATTATTGCCATCCCGCTGGCGATGGCGCTGGCCATTGGTAGCGGCGTCGCGCCGCAGTACGGTCTTTACACGTCGGCGGTCGCCGGGATTGTGATTGCACTAACGGGCGGGTCCCGCTTCAGCGTTTCCGGCCCGACCGCCGCCTTTGTGGTGATCCTCTACCCGGTTTCCCAACAGTTTGGTCTGGCAGGCCTGCTGGTTGCCACCCTGATGTCCGGCGTCTTTTTAATTCTGTTCGGTCTGGCCCGTTTTGGTCGTCTGATTGAATATATCCCCCTTTCCGTGACGCTGGGGTTCACCTCGGGGATTGGGATCACCATCGGGACCATGCAGATTAAGGATTTCCTCGGCCTGCAAATGGCCCATGTTCCGGAGCACTATTTACAGAAAGTGGGCGCGCTGTTTATGGCGTTGCCGACGACCAACCTGGGCGATGCCGCCATCGGCATCGTTACCCTCGGCACACTCATTGTCTGGCCTCGCTTAGGCATTCGTCTCCCGGGGCATCTGCCCGCCCTGCTGCTGGGCTGCGCGGTGATGGGTATCGTCAACCTGCTCGGCGGACAGGTCGCCACAATTGGCTCCCAGTTCCACTATGTTCTGGCGGACGGCTCACAGGGTAACGGTATTCCGCAGCTGCTGCCGCAGCTGGTTCTGCCGTGGGACATGCCGGGCTCCAGCTTCACCCTGAGCTGGGATTCCCTTCGCGCCCTGCTGCCCGCCGCATTCTCCATGGCCATGCTGGGGGCGATTGAATCCCTGCTCTGCGCCGTCGTGCTCGACGGTATGACCGGCACTAAGCATAAAGCCAACGGCGAACTGGTAGGCCAGGGTTTAGGGAACATCGTTGCACCGTTCTTCGGTGGTATTACGGCTACGGCTGCAATTGCCCGTTCCGCCGCGAACGTGCGTGCAGGCGCGACATCACCGGTTTCAGCGGTCATTCACTCCCTGCTGGTGATCATGGCGCTGCTGATCCTTGCCCCGCTGCTTTCATGGCTTCCGCTTTCTGCCATGGCTGCACTACTGCTGATGGTGGCCTGGAACATGAGTGAGGCGCATAAGGTGGTTAACCTGCTGCGCCGCGCGCCGAAAGACGACATTATTGTGATGCTGATCTGTATGTCGCTGACCGTGCTGTTCGATATGGTTATCGCCATCAGCGTCGGCATTGTGCTGGCCTCGCTGCTGTTTATGCGCCGCATCGCGCAGATGACGCGTCTCTCCCCGGTTAACGTTGAGGTGCCTGACGATGTGCTGGTACTGCGGGTGATCGGCCCCCTGTTCTTCGCCGCGGCGGAAGGACTGTTCAGCGATCTGGAATCCCGCATCGCGGGCAAACGAATTGTGGTGCTGAAGTGGGATGCCGTCCCGGTGCTGGACGCCGGTGGTCTGGATGCCTTCCAGCGCTTTGTTGCCCGCCTGCCGGAAGGCTGCGAGCTGCGGATAAGTAACCTCGAATTCCAGCCCCTGCGCACCATGGCGCGCGCGGGCGTACAGCCGATCCCTGGCCGATTGTCCTTCTACCCTAACCGTGAGGCTGCGTTAGCGGATCTGTAATCGTTCCGAAAAGCCAACACATAAAAAAAACGACTCATTTTAGAGTCGTGTTTTTTTTTTTATTATTTT
>NZ_JBMKHS010000011.1:136000-139391 GCF_049238105.1 Enterobacter cloacae complex sp. IR5418
TTTTTATGTTCATTATTTCTACATACTAGCTGTGCTTACGCTGATCGCGGCGGCATCGTTTATCGTAGTGGCGCACCCACCAGTATTTATCGCAGACTTCCTCATGTCCGCTCACGCGCGCCCCGGCGAGCCACAATACCGCACCGAGGAAGATACTCAGCACCGCGCCATGCGCAAAGTATTGTGGGAGGTCAAGCTGCGGTAATTGGTTTAAGATTGAATAACCGACACCGGCGACCATCACGAACAGTCCCAACCCCATTAGCACGTTACCGAGCATCGAAGCGTTTTTGCGTTTCATATGTCACCTCCGGAACTTTGGGTTGTCAGGGGAAAAGCCCCTTCTCCTTGTGTGTAAAGTATAGACAACGCCTCTTATATGAGTTGCGTGAATGATCACATTTACAGATAACTCCCAGACAAAAATTTACAAATAAGACATTGAACAGCTTGAAATTCTAATTGTTCAAATACGTAATTATTCGCATTTCAGTGTAGAGCAGGCAGAACTTTGTCAAGCGGCGCGCCAGACAGTAAACTACGCGCCAGATCTGGAACCCATTAGGAAGTAAATCGTGACGATTAAACTGATTGTCGGCCTCGCCAATCCGGGCGCAGAGTATGCCGCTACCCGCCATAACGCCGGTGCCTGGTATGTTGATCTACTGGCAGAGCGTTTGCGCGCTCCCCTGCGTGAAGAACCCAAGTTTTACGGGTATACCTCACGCATCAATCTTGCGGGTGCCGACGTGCGGTTGCTGGTGCCAACCACCTTTATGAACCTGAGCGGCAAAGCCGTGGCAGCCATGGCAACGTTTTATCGCATCAATCCGGATGAGATCCTGGTGGCTCACGACGAACTGGATCTGCCGCCAGGCGTGGCGAAGTTCAAACTGGGAGGTGGTCATGGTGGCCACAATGGTCTGAAAGATATCATCAGCAAACTGGGTAATAACCCTAATTTCCACCGTTTGCGCGTGGGAATCGGTCATCCGGGCGATAAAAACAAAGTTGTCGGTTTCGTACTGGGTAAACCACCGGTTTCTGAGCAGAAGTTGATTGACGAAGCGGTGGACGAAGCGGCCCGCTGCACCGAGATTTGGCTTCAGGACGGCCTGACGAAAGCCACCAATCGACTGCACGCTTTCAAAGCGCAATAATCGGCGTCCTGGGGCTTTTTTACCGCGCGTCGCGCGGGTTACGTGTATAATAGGCGTAGTTATTTACTTTTCTTCAATCGGTTATCGTTAACGGATTGATTATCAAGATATTAAGGTGATTTAGAAATGGGATTCAAATGCGGTATCGTCGGTCTGCCAAACGTGGGCAAATCCACCCTGTTCAACGCGCTCACCAAAGCAGGTATTGAAGCGGCGAACTTCCCGTTCTGTACCATCGAGCCGAACACCGGTGTTGTTCCTATGCCCGATCCGCGTCTGGATCAGCTCGCGGAAATCGTGAAGCCGCAGCGCATTCTGCCAACCACCATGGAGTTCGTGGACATCGCGGGCCTGGTAAAAGGCGCATCCAAGGGTGAAGGTCTGGGCAACCAGTTCCTGACCAACATTCGTGAAACCGAAGCGATCGGCCACGTTGTGCGCTGCTTCGAGAACGACAACATCATCCACGTAAACAACAAAGTGGATCCGGCTGACGACATCGACATTATCAACACCGAGCTGGCCCTATCTGACCTCGACACCTGCGAGCGCGCCATTCACCGCGTGCAGAAGAAAGCCAAAGGCGGCGACAAAGACGCGAAAGCGGAACTGGCTGCGCTGGAAAAATGTCTGCCACAGCTGGAAAACGCGGGCATGCTGCGCGCGCTGAAAAACCTGACTGACGAAGACAAAGCGGCGATCAAATACCTGAGCTTCCTGACCCTGAAGCCAACCATGTACATCGCCAACGTTAACGAAGACGGTTTCGAGAACAACCCGTATCTGGACAAAGTGCGTGAAATTGCGGCTGCTGAAGGTTCTGTCGTGGTAGCGGTTTGCGCTGCCGTTGAATCTGATATTGCTGAGCTGGACGACGCCGACCGCGAAGAGTTCATGGCCGAGCTGGGTCTGGAAGAGCCGGGTCTGAACCGCGTGATCCGCGCAGGCTATGAACTGCTGAACCTGCAAACCTACTTCACCGCTGGCGTGAAAGAAGTGCGTGCGTGGACTATCCCTGTGGGTGCGACTGCGCCTCAGGCGGCCGGTAAGATCCACACCGACTTCGAGAAAGGCTTTATTCGTGCACAGACTATCGCGTTTGAAGACTTCATCACCTATAAGGGTGAGCAAGGCGCGAAAGAAGCAGGCAAGATGCGTGCGGAAGGGAAAGATTACATCGTTAAAGATGGCGACGTGATGAACTTCCTGTTTAACGTCTGATTTGTTTTGAATGAAAAAAATCCACGCTTAGGCGTGGATTTTTTATAGAGTAACGAACTTATCCCCTCTTGCGCAGATAGAATTCAAGATATTTTTTAGGTCTATCCTGAAACGCACGCTCTTTGCCGTAGTTATAAGCATCGTTAAAATATTTATACGCTTCCTCGAATTGATTCAACTCATAACAGACCATGCCGAGATCGATTAAGGGTGCAGTGTCTATATCCGATCCACGTGTCCGTAATGTCGTCTCTCCCCATTTCTTTGCCTCAGCGTAATCCGCGAGATCAAAATATGCGCTGTACATGCACGCAGCGATCCAGTTAGCAAGTTCCGATTCGAACTTTGGATCAGGAAGAGCTTGCCAGGCTTTTTGGTATTGCTCTAAAGCCACGGCGTATTTTTTGTTGTCGTGAAACTCGTTTCCTTTTTCTACGAAAGATGTCACTCTTTTTCCAACGAATTTATCGCAAGTGTTTTTCATATGTTTATTCATTATCAATCGAAAAAGACCTTCTTGCCTATATCAAAGTGGATATAAACGATAAATGCTTTCAGAAGCAAGGATGTCTCTTAAAGACTGAGTTTTTATTATTAAATTAACCAAAGAAGAAATATTTAAAGCCTTCTACCTCAACATCCTTTAGATTGCTTTTTAGCATAAAATCGATGTCTTCCAGAAAGTCCTCTCTGAAATTAAAATTATCATCTGTAGCATCACCATCATATTTACTTTGTTCTATCTCAATGGCAGAACAAAAAGCATCCAAAAAGTCAGCTAAGGAATTGGAAATAATGAAATTTCTTTTTTGAATACTACCATAAACAGGAGAAGTTATATTTTTGGTATCACAAAAAAGAACGTCACCATTTCTTTCAGCAAAGATTATATATTCATCATGCCAGGTCGTGTCATTTTGAACTCGCCAGCCTGATAGCATTTCATTTAGCTCGACTTTGTTGAATAAATCGAACTTTTGCTGAGTTGAAGGATCAGATCACGCATCTTC